>JAICJR010000231.1 GCA_025928345.1 Thermoleophilaceae bacterium
CTTCACGTCATCCACCTGCGGCAGCACCGCGCGCTCGAGCGGCGGACTGAACGGGATCGGCACGTCGGGCGCGGTCACTCGCACCACGGGGCCGTCGAGATCCTCGAACGCCTCCTGCGCGATCAGGGCGCACACCTCGGCGCCGACGCCACACGAGCGCGTTGCCTCGTGCAGCACCACGACCTTGCTCGTCTTGCGCACCGACCCCAGAATCGACTCGATGTCGAGCGGCACGAGCGAGCGGAGGTCGATCACCTCGACCGACGCGCCCTCGAGATCCTCCGTGGCCTCAAGCGCGATGCTCACCATCGCTCCATACGAGATCACGGTGAGGTCCGTGCCCTCGCGTGCGACGCGCGCGCGCCCGAGCGGCACTTCGTAGCGCCCCTCGGGCACCTCGCCTTTCACGCGCCGGTAGAGGTGCTTGTGCTCGAGGTAGACAACCGGGTTGGGGTCGCGGATCGCGGACGCGATCAGGCCCTTGGCGTCCTCGGCAGTTGACGGCGCCACCACCTTCAGCCCCGGCGCCTGCAGGAACCAGGCCTCCGGATTCTGCGAGTGGTACGGCCCGCCGGAGAAGCCGCCGCCGGACGGCAGGCGAACCACCATCGGCACGGCCAGTCCCTGGCGGTAGTGCATCTTCGCGGCCACGTTCACGAGCTGGTCGAAGCCGCAGGAGATGAAGTCCGCGAACTGCATCTCGCACACCGGCCGCAGCCCTTCCACCGCCGCGCCGACGGCGGTGCCGATGATCGCGTTCTCGGCGAGCGGGGTGTCCCAGACGCGGTCCGGGCCGAACTCCTCGATGAAGCCGTCGGTGACCTTGAACGCGCCGCCGAACGCGCCGATGTCCTCGCCCATGCAGAACACGGTCGAGTCGTGGCGCATCTCCTCGCGCAGGCCGTCCGAGATGGCCGACAGGTAGGTCATCTCAGCCATTCGCGGCCTCCTTCCAGAACGACCACGGCGCGTTGCCGTCGCCGAGGTGCGGGTCGGAGGTGGCGAACACGCCCTCGAGCGCGGTCGGCCCCTCGGGCATCGGCTGCGAGAGAGCCCACTCGGTCTCGCGCTCGATCTCCTCCTTCACCGACGCCGTGACCTTCTCGATGTCGATCCCGTCGTCGGCCAGCTTGCGCTCGTAGCGGTCGATCGGGTCGCGCTCGGCCCACACGTCGAACATCTCCTTGGGTACGTAGCGCATGTCGTCGTGCGCGCCGTGGCCGTGCATGCGCATGGTCTCGCACTCGATGAGCGTCGGACCGCCGCCGCTCCGCGCGCGCTCGCACGCCTCGGCCGCCGCGTAGAACACGGCCTCCACGTCGTTGCCGTCCACCTTCACACCGGGGAAGCCGTAGACCTCCGCGCGCTTCACCGGGTCGACCGCGAACTCGCGCTCGTTCGGCGTGGAGTAGGCGAACTGGTTGTTCTCGAGAATGAAAACGGCCGGCAGCTTGCGCACACCGGCCACGTTCATCGCCTCATGCCACTGGCCATTGGCGGTGGAGCCCTCGCCGAACCAGGTCATGGCTACTCGCGGCTCCTTGCGCATCTGGAACGAGAGCGCGAGGCCGCAGGTCACGAGCGCCATGTCGGGCAGCATCGACACCATGCCGACGCAGCCGAGCTCGGTGTCCCCGAAGTGCATGTTGCCCTCCTTGCCGCCGGTCACGCCGCCGGCGCGACCCATCATCTGGGCGAGGATCCTGCCGGGGCGCACACCGCGGATCAGGTGCGCGCCGAGGTCGCGGTGAAGGATGCAGGTGCGGTCGCGCGGACCGAGCACGAACGCCGAGCCCACGGAGATCGCCTCCTGGCCACGTCCGTCGTAATAGGACCCGGGCACCTTGCCCTGCCGGTAGAGCGTGAGCGCCCGCTCCTCGGTCGCGCGCATCAGAAGCATGTAGCGGAGGAGCGCGCGGCGGTCCTCCTGCGTGAGGACAGCCCTCCGGCCGCCATCCTCGATCGCCGCGGGTTTCGCGGTGGTCGTGGCCATATTCCTCCCTCCGACGCCGGATTCGGGGTCTCCGCCCGGCGATCGTGGTTTCAAGCGCGACGCCCGGGGTCTCCAGGCGCCGTCACCTCTCCGTTGTCTACAGGCAAGGGTACCCGCAGGAGCGGTCTTCGACCGCTCCTGCGGGAGGTCGGAGGTCGGAGGTCGGAGGTCTCTACCTCCTGTGGCTGGGCGAGAACTGGGTGGTCACGGCGCCGGCGGGGCTCGTCGGATCGAGCGACGTGCCCAGCTGCTTCGCCTTGATCTTGAAGCGCAGCTTGCCGCGCTTGAGGCCGCGGACGTGCGCCGTAAAGAACGTCTCCGAGCGCACGATCTTGACCTTCAGCTTCTTCACCTTGTGCTTCCTCGCGGCCGACGCCTTGCTGCCGCTCAGGATCTCGCTCGCGCTGAAGGTGAACAGGTCGTCCTTCGTGGGATACGAGATCACGAAGGAGGCGCTCTTCGTCTTAGAGCTGATCCTCACCGAGTGGCTGATCGCCTGGCCGACCTTCGTGAACGTGTCGTTGAACGTCTGCGGCTGCGACTGGCAGGTGATCTGTGCGAGCACGCCGTTGACCACGGACACGAGCTTCGAGGAGGTGGTCTGCGGGTAGTACTGGCCGCCCGTGCTGGTCGCCAGGTTCTGCAGCGCCTGCTGATCCTCGGGCAGCGCTGCGCTGTCGCCGAAGCCGATCACATAGGTGGGCGGCTGGGGGAACGGGATCGGGTCGCCGTTGTTGCCGCCGTCAGTCATGAAGACGTTGGCCTGGCGGCCCGCGTTGTCGGTGGCCGCCTGGGTAAACGCCGCGCCGTAGTTGGTCGAGCCGTCGTCGGCCTGAAGGCTGCCGAGCGAGCCGATCATCGCGGACGCGTTCGGTCCGACGGCGGCCGGCGCGAAGAGCGTGGTGGCGCCGTCGCCGAAGCTCACGGCTCCGAACGTGAAGCTCGGCTGTGTCTGGGCCTGCTGCTGGATGATCAGCTTCACCGCCTGGCCGCGCAGGACGTTCGGGTCGGTGGCGAACATCGAGCCAGAGTCGTCGACTATGGCCTCGACGTTCGTGAGCGGCTTGCACGCCGACGCATGCACGCGCGCCTGAGCCGGAGTGGCGACGAGTGCGGTGGTCACCGCCGCCGCGCCCGCAAGCGCGGAGAGAACCTGTCTGCTGGACATGTGGGGGGCCTCCTGGGAGCGAGTCAGAACTCTGACGACACTAATGGGGGTGCCTTCCGCTGGCAAGAGCGGGGGACGCGGCCCCGCTCCCGGCGCGGCTCTACCCTCACAGGAGTGAGCAGCGAGGTCTTCTGGGCCCGGCGGCTGCGCTGGCGGCTCCGCGGCGCGCTCATGTGGCCGGCGTTCGCCATCTTCACGATCGGCGACGGTCTACTGCTGCACTTCCTGCCGCCGAACCGCACGGGCGTCAGGCTCGTGCCGGCGATCATCATCGCCTCGTTCGCCAACCTGTTCCTGATCGGCGTGGTGGCGAACTGGATCGCGCGCCGCCTGGTTGCGCGCGACCGCAGGGTGCACCAATACGAGCGCCGCGATCCGCTCCCGCCGGAGGTGATCCTCGACCGCAGCGCCACGATCCTGCTCAGCCTCGCGGCGATCGGCCTGCTCGTGGCGGGGCTCGGCAACCGCCCGGTGATCGTGTCCGAGACGAACGCCACGCACGAGGCGGCCGTGCGCGCCGAGAACTTCGTGAACGCTCACGGCACGCCGGAGGCCAAGGCCAACCTGCAGGACGCGAATACCCGCCGTCTCGCGGAGGGCTACTTCCGCGTGTGCGTGAACCTGAACAACCGGGCGGAGGCGTTCTGCATGTTCGTGGACACGAACAAGAACACGGTGGTGCGCGACCCCGATTCGCGTCCCAACCCGGTGGAGTTCAGCGGCGGCTTCTAGCGCAGGCGGATAGTCATCCGCTTGACCGCGCGGCCGCCGTGTGCGTCCTTCAGTGTCAAGGTGAGCTTCGCCTTTGCGCCTCGCGGGATGGAGGCGCCGCGCGGTAGGCGCAGCCGCAGCGTCGTGCGACGGTCGGCGCGCAGCTTGCGCTTCACGCTGCGGAAGCGCAGTTTGCCGGCCTTCGCCGAGGCCGTGAGCCTGCCGGCGAGGTTGGAGCGAACCTTCACCACGAGCCGCCCCTTCTGCTTGCTCACCTTCTGCGAGCCGTGCGTGCCGGAGGTGGAGAGCAGCGCCGGCCCTACGAGCGCGCTGTGCGGGGAGCTTGCGGTGGCGGTGCCGCCCGAGTTGAGAGCGGTTTCCGCCAGCACCAGCGTGTGCCCGCGGTCGGCTCGCGCGGCCTTGTAGCTGGGGCCGGTGGCGCCCTTGATCGGCGCGCAGCCGGCGCCGTGCGAGTTGCAGCGCTGCCACTGCCAGAAGGCCGCGCCACCGCTCGTGATCGCGCCGCTCACGCCGGTGAGCGTCTCGCCCACCTCCGGCGCGCCTTTCA
>JAICJR010000208.1 GCA_025928345.1 Thermoleophilaceae bacterium
GACCACGAACCTCGTGCACAACGCGATCGTTCACAACGTGCCTGAACACGGCAGCGTGTGGGTGACCACCACCGTTCAGCCCGAGAGTGCGGTGCTCACCGTCGAGAACACCGGCGAGGAGCTCACACCACAGCTGGTCTCCACGCTTGCCGAGCCCTTCCAGCGCGGCGGCAAACGAGTACGCACCGACTACGCGGGCGTGGGCCTCGGTCTTGCGATCGTCAAGAGCATCACCGAGGCACACGATGGCGCCGTCACCCTGACTCCCCGGGCCGATGGGGGTCTCCGCGTCTCGGTGGAGCTCCCCGCTGCGCTCACTCCAGCCACTCGGTGACGAACGTTGGGTTGGCGTGGATGCAGACGAGGTCGGCCGGTCCGGGGCCTTTGTTGGTGAACTTGTGCGGCGTGTCGGGCGGGACGATCACGATGTCGCCGGGGCCGGCCTCGAACTCCTCGTCACCGGCCTGGAAGGTGATGGTCCCGTCGTTCACCACCCAGGTCTCGTCGTAGGGGTGCTTGTGGAGCCGCGGCCCGTGCCCGGGCTCCGAGTGGTCGAGGATCACCGAGACCGTCGCCCCGTGCTCGCCGCCTTCGAGGTTGCCGTCCGGGAGTGCGCTGGGGCTGATGACTGGCACGTCCGATTCCTCCTTGCGTCGCCTTAACTGATCTTTACCGATGAATTTGGCCGCCGAACGGGTCTTTAAGAATGAGATGTTCGACGGCCACCAGACAGACGACGCAGACGCCACCGCAGCGGACCTGCAGGGCTACCTCGCGCAGCTGCACGCCGAGCGCGCGCTGGCATCGCTCGAGGGGCTCGACCGCAACGCCGCATACCTCGCCGACCTCGACGAGGCGATGGTGGAGGCGGAGCATGCGTACGTCATCGCAGCCGTCACCGAGATCGCCCGGCTGCGGGCGGAGCTCAATGGCCCGCTAGTCGGCTGACGAGCTCGCCGATCGACCCGAGTACCGCGTCCGCAAGGGCGAGCGCGTCGGGATCGGGCGGAAAGGCGGCATTGGGAATCGCGATCACGGCCATCCCTGCGGCAGCGGCCGAACGCAGCCCGTTGCTCGAGTCCTCCACCGCGGCACACGCGGCGGGCTCCACGGCGAGCCGCCGCGCCGCCTCCAGGTAGACGTCAGGCGCGGGCTTCCCGCGCGGCACCTCCTCCGATGACACCGTCGCGCGGAAGCAGTCAGCCAGATCGGCTTCCCGCAGCGCGAGCTCGATGATCGACGGGTTGGCCGACGACGCCAGACCGAGCGGCCAGCGCTCCGCCAGCCGCACCACCGCGTCGCGCGCTCCCGGGATCAGCGGCAGCTCGCTGCGGTAGTGCTCCTCGAGCCGGGCCACAACGGCAGCCGAGATCTCCTCCGGCGCCATCGGCACGCCGAGCTCGTCGTGCATGTAGCGCGACCACTCGAGCGAGCTCATCCCCATCATCGCGCGCGTGGCCTCCGCCTTCCACGCGCCGCCGCTCTGCTCGGTCAGCTCGCGCCGGGCGTCGTTCCAGACCTCCTCGGAGTCGATGATCACCCCGTCGAGGTCGAAGACGACCGCCTCTACGCGACTGAGATCGTCTCCGGAGCGCCCCACTGGTGGAGCACCTCGGGAACGCGGATCGTGCCGTCGTCCTGCTGGTGGTTCTCCACGATCGCGATGATCGTTCGGCCCACCGCCACCGCGGTGCCGTTCAGGGTGTGGACCTCCTCGGGCCGCCCGCCCTCTGGCCGGTAGCGAACGCCGAGCCGGCGCGCCTGGAAGTCGGTGGTGTTCGAGCATGAGGTGAGCTCGCGGTAGCGCTCCTGCCCCGGCAGCCAGGCCTCCAGGTCGTACTTCTTGGCAGCGGACGCGCCGAGGTCCCAGGCCGGGATGTTCGCCACCTGGTACGGGAGTCCGAGCGCCTGCAGGATCTCCTCCTCGATGGCGAGCAGCCGCTCATGCTCGGCGCCCGACTCCTCCGGCTTGACGAACGTGAACATCTCGACCTTGTCGAACTGGTGCACACGGAACATCCCGCGCGTGTCCTTGCCCGCGGCGCCGGCCTCGCGCCGGAAGCAGGTGGAGAAGCCGGCGTAGCGGATCGGCAGCGACTCCTCTTCGAGGATCTCGCCCGCGTGCAGCGAGGCGAGCGGCACCTCCGAGGTGCCCACCAGATAGAGCTCGTCCTCGGGCACCTTGTAGAGCTGCTGCTCGGTGTCGGGCAGCATGCCGGTGCCATAGAGCGCCTCCTCGCGCACGAGCACGGGCGGGATCACGGGCGTGAAGCCGTGGCCCTGGAGCACCTCCATCGCCCAGCGCACGAGCGCGAACTCGAGCAGCACGAGCGGACCCTTCAGATACAGAAAGCGCGAGCCGGACACGCGCGCGCCGCGCTCCATGTCGGCGAGGTCGCCGAGCAGCTCGAGGTGGTCCTTGCCGGACTTCCCGGCGTCGCCCACCTGGCGGAGGATCTCCTCCTCGTTCTCCGGCGCCGACGGGTCGGTCACGTTTGGCAGCGTGAGAAGCAGAGCGTCGAGCTCTCCCTTCGCGCGCTTCGCCTCCTCCTCGGCGGGGCCCACCTGCTCCTTCAGCTGCGTCGAGCGCTGCATCGCCTCGGTGGCGTCCTCGCCGGCGCGCTTTAGCTCGCCCACCTGCTTGCCGGCGGCGTTCTGCTCGGCCTTCAGCTCCTCGGCGCGCGTGGTGAGCTCGCGCCAGCGCTCGTCGGCCGCAAGCACGCGGTCGACGTTGTCGGCCGCGCCCTCGCCGCGCCGCGCCAGCGCGGCCTTCACCGCGTCGGGCTCGCGGCGGATGAGCTTCAGGTCGAGGACGGCGGGCCTCCCCCGGCCGCTACTTCGCCGTCTGCGACTTCGAGCCGGCGTACTTCGACACGAACAGCGCCACCTTCTGCGCGTCCTGCCCGACCACCACGTTGGCGGGCATGATCGAGCCGGAGAAGCCGCCGTTGCGGATGGCGAACAGCACGTCCTGCACGGTCTCCCTGCGGAAGTCGAGGTCCGGGCCGTCCGTGCGCTCCTTCTGCGACACGTTGGTGGCGGAGCCGTGCGTGGCCGCCGCCTTGAGCGTGTGGCAGCCGCCGCAGCGCTCGTGGAAGATCATCGCTCCCTGGTGCACAGGGCTCGACGGGTTGTTGTTCGCAGCGTTGATCTCCTCCTGGCCGCAGGCCGAGAGGGCGAGCGAGGCGGCCACCGCGGGGACGGCGGCCAAGAGCAGCTTCGGGCGGAACACGGGCGCGCATATTAGTGACCGACCGGCAGGACCGAGGCGCCGCGTGGCGAAACAGCACTCGCCCCGGCGGTGGCCGGAGACGGCTTTGTCCTAGCGAACGACTCGCTGGCGGTCGTCCACATCGGCGGCGATTGAAGGCCGCCGCTGGGGCGCCACTACCCCTCTAGCCGCTTGCAGAACCTCAGCTCGGTCCCCGTCGCCGACGGCTTGATGTCCACCTCGTCCATCAGCTGGCCGAGGAAGGCCAGGCCGCGGCCGCGTTCGGGCATCTCGCCGCGCGGGCTGATGCGGGGGATGAACTTGCCGCTGTCGCGGATGTAGAACGCGAGCGAGTCGCCCTCGCTCGTGGCGCGCAGATGGATCTCGTCGTTCGGCGAGGTCGAACCGTGCTCGACGGCGTTGGCCACGCCCTCGCTCACGGCCATCTTGATCTGGTAGCGCACCATCTCGTCGAAGCCGAACGCCTCGGCGGCCTCGTCGGCCCAGCTCCGGGCGTCGGGAAGTCGGGACAGCTCTGCGGGAAGCCGGAGCTCCGCGCCACGGAATCGGGTGGCTGCTGCGCTCATCGAACGAGAAAAGTTACCGAGCGCTCAAGCCATCGGCGGCGCATCCGATTCAAATGACCGTGCGCCGCTTCACCCTCCCAGCGCTCATCGCCTGCCTGTTCGCGCTCCCCGGCGCGGCGGCCGCGTCCTACCCGCAGACGTTCGGGCCGGTGAAGGGCAACCCCGCGGACGCCCTCGCAAAGCTCCCCATCGACAGCTTCCGCTACGACTACGCCCGCCACTGCACGAAGAAGCCGACCCCCGGCGCGCTCGCCATGGTGTCGTGGCTCAAGCAGCACTCGAGCGGCGTGTTCTGGGGGATCATGCGCTGCGAGAAGTTCGGTCCGCACAACTACAGCCTCCACTCCGACGGCCGCGCGATCGACTGGCACCTGGACGCCCACAGCGCCGCCGGGCGCCGCGAGGCCAAGCGCCTGATCTCGCTGTTCTTGGCGCCGGACAAGCTCGGCAACGAGCACGCCCTCGCCCGCCGCATGGGCATCCAGGAGCTGATCTGGAACTGCACCGCCTGGTGGAGCGGCCCGGGCGGGATGGAAAAGTACTCGGTCTGTTACGACAAGAAGGGCCACAAGCTCCACGTCGACGACACGACCGCCCACCGCAACCACATCCACATCGGGCTGAATTGGATGGGGGCGCGGAAGCGGTCGAGCTTCTGGACTCACCGCTAGCGCGACGTGGTTCACTCACGGCGTGATCGAGCCCGATCCGCCTGATCTGCCGCCGGAGCCTGAAGAGGCGGACCTCTCCGAGGCGCGGATCGTCGAAGCGCGGCTTGAACGCGTGTCGCTCGCCGATGAGAGGCGAATCAGGCTGGCTCTCCTCGACGTCGAATTGCGCGAGTGCGACCTGGCGAACCTCGATGCCCGCAGCGCGACGTTTCGCCGCGTTGCGGTCACCGGCGGCCGGCTAACGGGCTGCAACCTCGTCGAATCCGCGCTCAAGGACGTCCGCGTCGAGGACTGCCGTGCCGACCTCGTCGCCCTAGCCGCCGCCCGCATCGAACGCGTCCGGTTCGTCTCGTGCAACCTCTCCCAGGCGGGCTTTCAGGGGGCGCAGATGCGAGAGGTCGCGTTCGAGGACTGCGACCTCTCCGGCGCCGATCTCACGAGCGCGCGCTTCGAGCATGTCGAGATGCTCGGCTGCATGCTCGAAGGCCTCCGCGGCGCGAACTCACTCCGCGGCGTGCGCATGCCCTGGACCGACATCGTGGAGAACGCCGGCCTCTTCGCCGGCGCCTGCGGCGTGGACGTCCTATGACCTATGACCTATGGACCCATGCCTATGACCCGGTGGCGAACGCGCGCAGCGCGAGCGTCACCACGGCAATGACGCTGATGGTCATGATCCCCATCTCGTTGCGCACGACAGCGCGCGCCAGCAGCACCTGCTCGCGCCGCTCGAGCGTCTCGATGTCGTCGATCTCGCGCTTCTCGATCTCCCGCGCCGCCACGCC
>JAICJR010000050.1 GCA_025928345.1 Thermoleophilaceae bacterium
CATAGGAACACCCCGGAGTCTTCCGAGGCTATCAAGTTGGAGGACGTGTCCTCCGCCTAGGAGGAGAAGGATGAGCTCCGCGAGGTCGAGGAGTTCCTGAGCGACCCCAAGCGCTTCCGCCGGCTGGGCGCCAAGGTTCCGCGGGGCATCCTGCTGCACGGCCCGCCCGGCACCGGCAAGACGCTGCTCGCCAAGGCTGTGGCAAACGAGTCGAAGGCGAAGTTCTTCGCCCAGTCCGCCTCCTCGTTCGTCGAGATGTTCGCCGGCCTGGGTGCCGCCCGCATTCGGCGCCTCTTCCGCGAGGCGCGCAAGGCGCGGCCCGCGATCGTGTTCATCGACGAGCTCGACGCCGTCGGCGCCACCCGCGGCAGCGACACCTCCGGCGAGAAGGATCAGACGCTCAACCAGCTGCTCGTGGAGATGGACGGCTTCGGCGGCTCCGAGGAGCTCGTGGTGATCGCCGCCTCCAACCTGCTGGAGAAGCTCGACCCCGCGCTGCTGCGCCCCGGCCGCTTCGACCGCCAGATCTTCGTTCCGCCGCCGGACCTGAACGGCCGCACCGAGATCCTCAAGGTGCACTCGCGCAACAAGCCGCTCCGCGAGGTCGACCTCGAGATGGTGGCCCGGCAGACGAGCGGCCTCACGGGCGCCGACCTCGCCAACATCTGCAACGAGGCCGCGATCTTCGCCGGCCGCAAGCACCGCGACGTGGTCCTCATGGAGGACTTCGAGGCCGCACTCGAGCGCGTGGTGGCGGGCATGCAGTCGCGCCGCGTGATCAACGACCACGAGAAGAAGGTCGTTGCCTACCACGAGGCCGGGCACGCCCTCTGCTCCGAGCTCCTCCCCACAGTGGAGAAGGTGCACAAGATCTCGATCATCCCGCGCGGGCGCGCCCTCGGCTACACGCTCAACCTGCCCGAGGAGGATCGCTACCTGAAGTCGAAGGACGAGCTGCTCGACCACCTTGTGGTGCTGCTCGGCGGCCGCGTGGCCGAGCACGTGGTGTTCGGCGCGATCACCACCGGGGCCTCGGATGACCTCAAGCGCGTGTACGAGATCAGCCGGGCGATGGTGTCCGAGTACGGCATGGGCACCTCGCTCATGTCGCGCCGCCTGCCGCTCGACGACTACTCGGTGTCCGACGCCACGCGTCGCAGCCTCGATGAGGAGCAGCAGCACCTCACGGACCTCGCCTACCGCCGTGCGCAGGCCATGATCCTCGAGCACCGCGAGCTGCTCGACGAGTTCGCCGCCACTCTCCTCAACAAGGAAGTGCTCGACCGCGAGGACATCGAGCGCATCGTGGCGGCCTACCGCACCCGCGCCGCCAAGGCGGAGATCGCGCAGAGCTCGAACGGGGGCGGCAGCGTCCCCACGCCTGTGGCCGCGGCCGAGCGCAAGGAGCCGGAGCCGCCGGCGCCGCACCGCTTCGAGCCTCCGCAGGACTCCTAGGTCCCATTAACTAGACTGCCCGGCCGTGTTCGGGCGGATCGATCACATCGGCGTGGCCGTCGACGACCTCGACGGCGCCATCGCGCTCTACAGCGAGCGCTTCGGCATGCGCGAACAGCACCGCGAGACGATCGAGGCATTCGACGTCGAGGCAGTGCTGCTCGAAGTAGGCGAGGGCCATGTGGAGCTCCTCAAGCCGCTGTCCAGCGAGAGCGGCATCGGGAAGTTCCTCGAGCGCAACGGCCCCGGCCTCCACCACGTGGCCTACCAGACCGACGACATAGACTCCGCCCTCGAGCAGGTGAAGGCGGCGGGTCTCGACCTCATCGACAAGGAGCCCCGCACCGGCATCCGCGGAAGCCGAGTGGCTTTCTTGCATCCGAAGTCCACGGGCGGGGTACTCACCGAGCTCGTGGAGCCCGCGCACTGATGGCAGACGAGAACAACACATCCAAGGCCACGCGAGTGGACATCGGCTTCTCCGGCGGGCAGGTGCTGTCCGTGCGGATGTTGGAGTCCGCGTACGAGGACCTGCGCAAGGCGCTTGACGGCGCGGGTGCCGACGCCGGCTGGCACGAGCTGAAGACCGAGGACTCCGAGCTCTCGCTTCACCTCGCCCAGGTCGTGTACGTGCGTCTCGACACCGAGAAGCACAGGGTCGGGTTCTAGAAACCCGCCTGCGCCGTGCTCGGCAAGCTCGACGTGGCGGTTCTGCGCGCCTTCCGCACGCGCGGCCACACGCGCGCGCGCGAGCGCGCGGTGACGCTGTTCTCGCGCCTCGGCGAACAGGCGCTGCTCTGGCTGGCGCTGTGCGCGGGCGGAGCTGTTCTCGATGAGGACAACCGCCCCGTCTACAAGCGCGCCGCGAAGACGATCTTCGTCACCTACGCGTGCAACCAGCTGATCAAGGCGGCCGTGCGGCGGCGCCGGCCCCGGCTCGAAGGGCTGCCGCCGCTCGCGGGCACGCTGTCGGGCCTCTCGTATCCCTCGGCGCACGCGGCCACGTCATTCACGGGCGCCCGCATGCTTTCGCCCGTCCTGCCGGCCGCGCCGCTCTATGCCACGGCTGTCGGGCTCGTGCTCTCGCGCCTTTACCTGGGCTTGCACTACCCATCTGATGTCGTCGCCGGCGCCGGGCTCGGCGCGGCGATCGGGGAGCTCGCGTCATGAGGATCGGCATCGTGGGCATGCCGAACGCGGGCAAGTCGTCGCTCTTCAACGCGCTCACGAAGGCCGGTGCCGAGGCAGCCAACTACCCGTTCACCACCGTCGAGCCGAACGTGGCCGTGGTGCCCGTGCGGGACGGGCGGCTGGAGAAGGTGGCCGAAACGCTCGGCGCGCACCCGCTCGTGTTCGAGACGATCGCGTTCCACGACATCGCGGGGCTCGTCCGCGGCGCGCACGAGGGCGAGGGGCTCGGCAACCAGTTCCTGGCGAACATCCGCGAGACCGACGCGATCGTCCACGTGGTGCGCGCGCACGAGGACCCGAACGTGGTCCATCCCGAGGGCCGCGTAGATCCCGCAGCCGACATCGACACGATCGAGACCGAGCTGCTCTATGCGGACCTCGAGCAGGCCGAGCGGCGCATCGAGCGGGTATCGCGCCAGGCGAAGTCGGGCGAGCGAGCGGCGGTGGCGGAGAACCAATGGCTCGGGCAGGTGATCGAGGCGTTGCGCGAGGGCAGTCCCGCCCGCACCGTGCCGCCGCCGGCCGACGCTCCGGACGCGATGCGCAACCTCCAGCCGCTCACCGCAAAGCCCGTGCTCTACCTGGCGAACGTGGGCGAGGGCGAGACCGAGGTGCCGCCGGAGATCGCGCAGTACGCGGAGCGCGCGGGTGCCCGCGCCGTGGCGGTGAGCGCGCGCATCGAGGCGGAGCTGTCAGAGCTCGACGACGAGGAAGCGTCGGCGATGCGCGACGATCTCGGTGTGCCCGAATCCGGCCTCGACCTGGTGGTGCACGAGGCCTTCAAGCTGCTTGACCTGATCCAGTTCTTCACCGCGGGCGAGGCCAAGGAGGCACGCGCCCACGCGATCGAGCGCGGCACCACCGCGTGGGGCGCCGCCGGTGAGATCCATTCGGACATCCAGCGCGGCTTCGTGCGCGCGGAGGTGGTGCCGTGGAATGAGCTGGTGGACGCCGGCGGGTACGCGGGCGCACGGGAGCGAGGGACGCTGCGGCTCGAAGGGCGCGACTACAAGATGGCCGACGGTGACGTGATCACCGTCAAGTTCACCCCGTAGTTCTCTACTCCTACTCCCTACTCCACGCGAACTGCGGGCCCATCGAGCGGCCCGACCACGACTCGGAACAGCCCGCGCCCATGCACCTGGACGTTGTACCAACCGTGCTTGCTGACGCGGGTGCGGCCGACGGTGTGCCAGCGGCCGTCGCGGCCCTTCTTCTGGACCTCGGCGAGCGCGTGCTTCGGCGCCGGCCACAGCGAGCCGTAGAGGCGCGCCGGCTTGCCTGGCTTCCCCGGCTTGCCCGGCTTCGGCTTCGCGAAGAAGTTGGGCTCCGCGAGCTTGGTGCTATTCGCCTTCACGCCGCCGCCCGGAGTGGGAGGAACGGCCGGGACCTTCGGCTTCTGCTTGGTCGAGAAGCGGTTGAAGGAGGCCCACGTGTCGTCGAGGCCGAGCCGCGCCTTGAGCGACGCGCCCCGCACCGTCACGCTGCCGCGCGAACCCACCACGGCCGCCCAGACGATCCGCGGCGAGACGCCGCGCTTGAGCACCTTGATGCCGCGCAGCTTGCCGTGCACCCACGAGCCGAGCCTGCGCTGGAGCTGAGCGGTGGTGAGCCGGATCTGCCAGCGGTGCTCCGGCGAGATGTTGTCGTACGGATCGCTCACGCCGGTGAGGTACGGCTCAGGCTGCGCGCCGTAGAAGACGTTCTGGACGTCCTCGGTGTGGCCGCCGGAAGTGGAGAAGAAGTAGGTGGCGGCGATCTGGCCGTTGTAGCGGAGCACCTGGCCGGCGGTGGCCTGAACCGCGGCGTTGGTGCTCGCCACCTCGCCGTCGGCGCCCTTGTAGACCTGCGAGCGCGTGTCCGGGTACTGGTCGAACACCGGCCCGCCGGCGTCCGTGGCGAGTGCGTAGCTGCGGGTGGCCACGGCCTGCGCCTCGAGCGCGGCGGGCGCCCACGAAGACGGCATCTCGCCCGGCACCACGCCCTGCACGTAGTCGTCAAGGCTCACCACGTTCACGACCGCCAGGCCGCTGAACGGGCTCGGCCGGAACTCGAGCGCGCCGTGGTAGTGCCCCCCGGACACGCCGTTGATGGCGCGCCCGTTGAGCCGCAACGGCACCGCCGAGCTCGTGATGTCAAGCGGGGTGTCGAAGTGACCGAGCTGCTTGCCGTTCGGCGCGTAGAGGATCTCGCCGCTCAGGCCGCGCAGCTTCACGCGGTAGGTCTTCGAAGGGTTGAGCTTGTGCCCGCCGCCGTCGGTCGCGCCGGTGAACGTCGCGGTGCGGCTGCCAGTCTGGAGCAGCACGCGGATGTCGGACTGCCCGGCCTTCGAGAGATCGGTGCCGCGGTAGTAGTGCGCGAGGATCTGCTGGTAGCTGTAGCCGTGCTTGGCGAAGCCGTAGGCGCCGTACTGGCTCATCCCGATGCCGTGGCCGAAGCCTGCGCCGCGGATGATCTGGCGCACGGCGGCGCCTGCCGTCTGGGGCAGCGCGAAGAGCGCGATGAGCGTGATTGTGAGACCTAGACGTCGCATGGAGGGACTTCAAGAAGTTATTCGGCAGCTAACCCAACAACCTTCAGCGCGAAGAGTCGCGCCGTCTACGGACGAATTCCACCGCGTTGTTAGAGTCAAATTCCGTGGCTTCCCGGAAGGCATCTGACGTCTTCGTGGAGTGCCTCGAGGCCGAGGGCGTCGAGCACGTCTTTGGCATTCCCGGCGAGGAGACGCTGGACCTGAACGAGTCGCTCGCCGACTCTTCAATCGAGTTCGTACCTGTTCGACACGAACAGGGCGGGGCCTACATCGCTGACGTGTACGGGCGGCTGACCGGCCGCGCCGGCGTTTGCCTCGGAACGCTCGGCCCCGGCGCCATGAACCTCACCACCGCGGTGGCGGACGCGTTCCTCGACCGCGCGCCGCTCGTGGCGCTCACCGGCCAGGGCGACCTCGAGCGCATGCACAAGGAGTCGCACCAGTACATAGACGTGCCGCAGGTTTTCGCCCCGATCACGAAATGGAACGCCCGGCTGTCCGACCCGGCGATCATCCCGGAGGTCGTCCGCAAGGCGTTCAAGGTGGCGGAGTCCGAGAAGCCGGGCGCGACTCACATCGAGCTGCCCGAGGACGTGATGGCCGCGCAGATCGAGGCCGAGCCGCTGCCGCGCCGCAAGCCGGTTCAGCCCGAGCCGAGCGCGCGGGAGCTGCTGAAGGCGGCGGACATCATCCGCGGCGCGCTCAACCCGGTGGCGCTTGCCGGCAACGGCGTGATCCGCGCGAATGCCGCGCCCGCGCTGCGCGAGTTCGTGCGCGCGACCGGCATCCCCGCCGCCGAGACCTTCATGGGCAAGGGGCTCCTCACGCCGGACGACCCGCGCGGCCTTGGCTCCGTCGGCCTCCAGTCAGGCGACTACTCGATGGCCGGCTTCGACGAGGCCGACGTGGTGATCGCGATGGGCTACGACCTCGTGGAGCACTCGCCGGAGCACTGGAACCCCGGCAAGGACAAGAAGATCATCTGCATCGACTCGCTGGCCGCCGAGATCGACGAGTACTTCATGCCCGAGGTCGAGCTGATCGGCGACATCTACCACATCCTCGCCAGGCTGGCCGAGGAGTGCCGGCACGTGCCGCACTCGGGCGGGTCGCAGCGTCTGCGCGAGGTGGTGCACGGGCGCTTCGAGGCGGCGAAGGACGATCCGCAGTTCCCGATGCAGCCTCCGCGCGCGCTGTACGAGATCCGCAAGGCGCTCGGGCGCAACGACATCCTGATCTCGGACGTCGGCCTCCACAAGCTCTGGATCGGGCGAATGTTCCCCGCCTACGAGCCCAACACCGTGCTTATCGCGAACGGGCTCGCGGGCATGGGCTTCGCCATCCCGGCCGCGATCGCCGCGAAGCTCGTCCATCCCGACCGCAAGGTCGTGGCCGTGAACGGCGACGGCGGCTTCCTCATGAACTCGCAGGAGCTGGAGACGGCCATGCGGCTGAAGACGCCGTTCGTCTCGGTCATCTGGGAGAACCGCCAGTACGGCTCGATCGTCTGGAAACAGGACAAGAAGTTCGGCCGCCACTTCGGCGTCGACTTCACCAACCCCGACTTCGTCCGCATGGCCGAGTCCTTCGGGATGCCGGCGTGGCGGTGCGAGTCGGTCGAAGACTTTCCGCAGCGTCTCGGGCAGGCGCTGAGCGCGGATGTTCCGTCGCTCATCGTGCTGCCCATCGACTACTCGATCGACGTTGCGATTTCAGAGGAACTCGGTACGGAAACGGTGGCGACATGAGCATTGCTACGCAAGAGCAGACGGTTGTAGACAACGTCGAGAAGCACCTTTACATCGGCGGCGAGTGGATCGACGCGACGGAGGGACGGACGCTTCCCGTCGAGGATCCCGCCACGGGGGAGGCGTTGTGCGAGGTGGCGGACGCCACGCCCGACGATGCCAAGCGCGCGCTCGACGCCGCCGTGGAGATGCGGGACGAGTGGCGCAAGGTCACGCCGATCGACCGCGGCGAGATCCTTCGCAAGGCGTTCGAGAAGCTCACCGAGCGCGCCGACGAGCTGGCGCTGCTCATGACACTCGAGATGGGCAAGCCCATTGCCGAGTCGAAGGCGGAGATCGCCTACGCGGCCGAGTTCTTCCGCTGGTTCTCCGGCGAGGCCACGCGCATCCACGGCCAGTTCAACATGGCGGGCAACGGAGTGGGCCGCGTGCTCACGATGAAGCAGCCGGTAGGCCCGTGCATCCTCATCACGCCGTGGAACTTCCCGATGGCGATGGGCACGCGCAAGATCGGGCCGGCCATCGCCGCGGGCTGCACGATGGTGATGAAGCCCGCGAGCCAGACGCCGCTGTCGATGCTCGCGCTCGCCCAGATCCTCGAGGAGTGCGGGCTGCCGGGCGGCGTGCTCAACGTCGTCACGAGCTCCTCGTCCGGCAAGGTCATGGAACCGATGATCCGCGACCCGCGCGCGCGCAAGCTGTCGTTCACCGGCTCGACCGAGGTGGGGCGCAAGCTGCTCGAGCAGGCTTCCGAGCAGATCCTCAAGGTGTCGATGGAGCTCGGTGGCAACGCGCCGTTCCTGATCTTCGAGGACGCCGACCTCGACGCCGCGGTGACCGGCGCACTGCTCGCCAAGATGCGCAACATCGGCGAGGCGTGCACCAGCGCCAATCGCTTCCACGTGGCCGAGCCGGTGGCGGAGGAGTTCGCCAAGAAGCTCGCCGACAAGATGGGCGACCTGAAGATCGGGCGCGGCACGGAGGAGGACGTGAAGGTCGGGCCGCTGATCAACCAGGACGCGGTCGACAAGGTGAGCGAGCTCGTGGAGGACGCGCGCGGCAAGGGGGCGACCGTCGTCGTCGGCGGGCACGAGGTGGACGGCGCCGGCTACTTCTACGAGCCCACCGTGCTGGGCGACGTCTCGCCGGACGCGCGTGTGCTGTCCGAGGAGATCTTCGGTCCGGTGGCCCCGGTCACCTCGTTCGAGTCCGAGGAGGACGCGATCAAGGCCGCCAACAACACCGAATACGGCCTCGTGGCGTACGTCTTCACGAGCAACCTCAAGCGCGCAATCCGCGTGATCGAGGGGCTTGACACCGGCATGGTCGGCCTCAATCAGGGCATGGTCTCGAACGCGGCCGCGCCCTTCGGCGGAGTGAAGGCGTCCGGGGTCGGACGCGAGGGCGGCTTCGAGGGCATCGAGGAGTACCTCGAGACGAAGTACGTCGCCGTGAATATGGACTGAATAAACCTGGCTGACAGGGCTGGAGTCGCGCGCGGCTCCTGCCGATAACCAGGTTGATGATCGGGGACGCCAAGGAGGGGCGGCACTTCGCATGCACGATGCCGAGCGTGCTTCTGCGCCGCGTCCGCAAGGACGGGGGCGAGAGTGCGGTTGCCGAGTTGCTCGAGCGCGCGGGCTCCACGCGCACGCCTGAGTACCTGGACGACGTCTCCAACTGGATCTCCTACGACGAGGCCGTCGCGCTGTTCGACGCCGCCGAGGACATCAGCGGGGACCCCTCGATCGCGCGCCGCATCGGCGAGCAGACGCTCTCCCAGCACGCGGGCACGCCGGTGGCCACGCTGCTTCGCTCCTTTGGCTCGCCCGAGGCGGTGCTCGACAAGATCACCCTGACGGCCGGCAAGTTCTCGACCGTGGCGGAGATGGACGCCGTGGAGGTCGCGCCGGGCCGCGCTGTCGTGCGCGCTCGCGAGCGCACGGGCTTCACGCGCAGCCGCCACCACTGCAACTGGACCGCCGGCATCCTCGGCCAGACCACGGTGCTGTTCGGCCTCCCGGCCGCGACCGTCGAGGAGTCCGAGTGCATGCTGCGCGGCGACTCGCACTGCGTCTACACCGTCACCTGGGACAAGGACCTCGCCGAGCTGCGCGCCAACCCGGCCGAGCACGTGACCGCGCTCGAGGCGCAGCTCGCGACGATGAGCGAAAGCCTCGAGAGCGTGTACGCCACCGCGGGCGAGCTGATCGCCGGCGGCGACCTCGACACGGTGCTCGACCGCGTGACCGAGCGCGCCGCGACCGCCGTGCGCGCACCGCGCTACCTGCTCGCCGTGCGCGTGCCTGGCGAGGAGGGGCTGCGCTGCCACCACAGCGGCTTCGACGACAGCGAGGCGCGCGTGCTCGCCGGTGGTCTGCTTTCCACACCCGCGAGCGACCTGCCGAGCACCTGGCTCGTGGCGGACGTGAACTCCCACCAGCGCGACTACGGCCGCCTCGTGGCGATGTCAGACGCCGGGCAGTTCTTCCCCGAGGAGCACCAGCTCTGGGACCTCTACGCGCGCTACGCCGCGAGTGCCCTCGACGGCGCCACCGCGCTTGCCGACGCCGAGCGCCGCCACAACGAGGCCCGCGCGCTGCTCGAGCTCGCCCGCGCGCTCGCCGCCGCCGGCACGAGCGACGAGGTGGCCGCCCGTTTGGCGGAGGCCGTTCCGGACGTCGTCGATTGCGACCGCGTGAGCGTCTTCCTCTGGAATGAGGCAACGCAGGAGCTGACCTACACGGCCTCGTGGGGCGAGTCGGCCGTGCTGGACGGCGACCTCTCCGGCCTCGCCATCCGCCCATCGGACACTCCGGTGCTCGCCGACCTCACCGAGGATCCCGAGCCCACCCCCATCTTCCTCGCGCAGGACTCGGGCGACCGCTTCATCCGCCGCATCCTCCAGCGCTTCGCCGCGTTGTCGCTGATCGCGGTGCCGATCGTGGCCCACGGCCACCTGCTCGGCATGCTCACCGTGGCGGTGCACACCCGCCGCGAGCGGCTCGACCCGCGTCAGGACCTGCTCGACCGGCTATCCGGTGTGGCCGCTCACGCCGCCAGCGCGCTCGAGAACGGGCGGCTGATCGACCGCGTGACCTACCAGGCCCGACACGACGGACTCACCGGGCTCGCCAACCGCGCCTTCTTCTCCGAGCAGATCGACGCCGCTCTCGGCCGCGCCCGCTCGAGCGACGCGCCGCTCGGCCTCTTCTTCGTCGACCTCGACGACTTCAAGGCCGTGAACGACGAGCGCGGCCACGCCGTGGGCGACGAGCTTCTCTGCCAGGTGGCCTCGCGGCTGCTCGACACGGTCCGCACCACGGACAGCGTGGCGCGCCTCGGCGGCGACGAGTTCGCCATCGTGCTCTCAGACGCTTCGAGCGTGGCCGAGATCGAAGCGGCCGCCGAACGTGTTGCGGAGGCGTTCGAGGACCCGTTCGTGGTCGGCGGCGAGACGCTCCACGTGGGCGCCAGCATCGGCCGCGCCATCTGGCCCGAGGACGCGGCCGAGGTCGAGGCGCTGATGCGCCACGCCGACGCGTCCATGTACCGGGCTAAGCGCGCCTCGCGCTAGCCGTGCGGCCGCGCCATCGCCTTTAGGTCGAGCGCCTTGTCGAGCGTCTCGTCGTCGACGCCCTTCTCGCGTGCGACCTCTCGGATCGTGCGCTTCGTGGCCATGGCCTCCTGCACGATCTCCGTGCCCTTGTCGTAGCCGATGTAGGGGTTGAGCGCGGTGGCGATCGCGGGCGTGGACTCGCCGTGCGCCGTGAGCACCTCCTCGTTCGCCTCGATGCCGTCCACGCACTTCTCCGCGAGCAGCGTGGATGCGCTCGTGAGCAGCTTGATCGACTGGAGCAGGTTGCGCCCGATGAGCGGCACCCGCACGTTCAGCTCGAACTGGCCCTGCATGCCGCCGATGGTGATCGCCGTGTCGTTGCCGATCACCTGCGCCGCCACCTGGAGCACGACCTCCGGGATCACCGGGTTGACCTTGCCGGGCATGATCGACGAGCCCTTCTGAAGCTCGGGCAGCCTCAGCTCGGCGAGCCCTGTGCGCGGCCCGGAGCCCATGAGCGCCAGGTCCTGGGCGATCTTGGTGAGCGAGACGGCGACGGTCTTGAGCGCGCCCGAGAGCTCCACGAGAGCGTCGCGGTTGGCCTGCGCCTCGAACGGATCGGCCGGCGGCTGGGGCTCCACGCCCGTGGCCTCTGCGAGCTTCGCGCGCACGCGCGAGGCGAACTCGGGGTGCGTGTTCAGGCCGGTGCCGGTGGCGGTGCCGCCGAGCGGGATCTGCGCCACGTGGACGAGCGCCGCGTTCACGCGCTCGCCGCCCAGCCGCGCCTGCGTCGCGTAGCCGGCGAACTCCTGGCCGAGCGTGACCGGCACGGCATCCATCAGATGGGTGCGGCCGGCCTTCACGATGTCCTTGAACTCCTCGGCCTTGCCCGAGAGCGAGCGCTCGAGCTTCTCCAGCGCGGGCAGCAGCCTGTCCTTCGACTCCGCAAGGGCGGCGAGATGCACGGCCGACGGGAACACGTCGTTCGAGGACTGGCCCATGTTCACGTGGTCGTTCGGGTGCACTCCTTCGCCCGCGAGGTTCGCGATCACCTCGTTGGCGTTCATGTTCGACGAGGTGCCCGACCCGGTCTGGAAGACGTCGATCGGGAACTGCTCGTCGTGGCGCCCGTCAGCCACCTCGTCGCCGGCGGCGGCGATCCGCTCCGCCAGCTCGGAGTCGAGTTCCCCGAGTTCGGCGTTGGTCCGCGCCGCCGCGGCCTTGATGCGCCCAAGCCAGTGCACAACGGGCGGCGGTATGTGCTCGCCGGACACCGGAAAATTCTTCACCGCCTTGCGAGTTTCCCCGCCCCAAAGCTCTTGGTCAACCGTCTGCTCGCTCATGTACGAGAGGCTATCTACCCGTTTGCCCTGCCCGCCCTCTCCCCTCGTCTGAAGGCGGGCGAGCGCGCCTCGGCGTCGGTGATCTCCTGGTCGATCCGGCGCTCGAGCTCGCCGTCCACCTGCGAACGCGTGACGCCGCGATGCACGGCCCCCACCACGTACCCGAGCTCGAGCAGCGAGCGGTCGTCCTGCTTTCCGCCGGCCAGCCGTTGGGTGAGCGTGAGGAGCATCAGCCCCACGTTCTGGAGGTCGCCGCTGTCGGCGTCGCCGGCGAGACAGTCGGAGATGCGCGTGCCGTCGGCGAGCCGGACAGGCGCGGGTGCCCGCCTCAGCGCGGCTCGGATGGCGGCGACGCGCGAGCCGGCGGTCCCATCTGTGCATGCGGAGGGCGCCGGATCCGTGCCGGAGTGACGGGAGCAACCAACCGTCAAGACGACGAGCGCAATGCAGCAAGCGCACAGGCTCCGGACCACGACTGGATGGTAACCCCGCAAAAGGGACCGTCCACCGGCCATCCACCCGCACAGCTTGATCGGCGGGAAGCTGTGCAATCTCGCGAGCGCCCGAGCGGCCGTAGGTCCCTTCGTGCTCTCATCGTCGGACCGGAGAACGGATTCTTCGGATACTGAGACAGGGAGCTCGCGAAAGATGATGACCATGGCCCTAGCGGACCGGCCATTTTTGGGTTCGGTTCGGTCGGCGCTTACCGACCGCATTCGATTTTGCTCGCGCTGCGGCATCGTCCGCGAGGAACGTGAGCTCGGTTTCAACCCGCCCGACCTCGAGCGTGTGTGCAGCGACTGCGGCATGGGCGTGATGCTCAGCGCCGGCCGCGACGCGCTGCCCGACTCGCGGATGTCCTTCCTGATCGTTACGGAAGACCTGCGCATAAGCGCGGTGAGTGAGGGAGCCGAGCGCATCTTCGGGCCTGAGACGGATCTGCTCGGCAAGATGCTCTTCACCACGCTGACGAGCCCGCTCGGTCTCGAGGAGCTCGCGCTGCGAATCGCGCGGGCGGCCGGCGGCGGTCGCGACGTGGTGCTCATACCGATCGAGCTCGAGCACGGGCGCCCCGGCTACACGCGCCTCGAGGCGCGGATCGCGGCATGCGGACCGCCCCGCGGAGCGCTCGTAACGATCGAGCCGCTGCTCACCTGAGCCGCGCTTTCTGCAGGAAATCTCGCACTTTCGTCCACCTGGGCGCCCGCGGGCACCCGGATCGGCAACTTCCATGCCGATAAACGGCGGGAACCCGTGCAAGATCGAGTTCAAGGGTTGTCAAGATGCGAGAAAACCGCGAAAACCTCTGCAGTCGTTGCGAACCCTCCTTCCGCGACGGCGTCTCAGGACGGGAGTCATGAGCGGCATCCGCACGAACGCAGCTGCAGAGCTACTCGGGGTCAGCCCGAACACACTTCGAAGCTGGGAACGGCGTTTTGGCTATCCCAAGCCACGGCGCACGTCCGGCGGTCACCGTCAGTACGACCTCACCGAGCTCGAGGCTCTGAGGCGTGCTCTGCTCGAGACGCACAACATCTCCTCGGCCATCGAGGTGGCCCGCCAGCGCGGTGAGGGGCCCACCTCGGCGGCCCGGCTCGTGGAGGCGTACGACCGCTTCGACGAGACGCTCGCCGACCGCGTGATGGAGGAGAGCCTCGCCGTCCGCTCGGTCGAGCGCTCGGTGGAGGACCTGATGCTTCCCGCGCTCGAGATGGCGCAGGGCCGCGAGGGGCGCGAGGCGGAGTTCGAGCTCGCGCTGCGCTGGGCCACCGGTTGGCTGCACGCCGCGCGGCGCGTCACGCCGGCTGCCACACGCTCCGAGGGCGTTCTGCTGTTCGACTCGAGCCCGCGGCTCGACCTCGAGTCGCTCCACGTCCAGGCGCTCGAGCTGGCGCTGAGGCGTGGCGGGTTCCGCGTTCTTCTTCTGTCGATGACGCTCGCCCAGGAGCGCCTTTCGCGCGCGATGCGGGCACTAGATCCCACCGCGCTCGTGGTGTGCGGCAGCGGCGCGACGCTCGACGTGGTCGGGCGCCTTGTGTACGCCGTGCGTCACACGGGCTCCGCCGCGCGCGTGTATGAGTACCGCGAGGCGATGCCGGTGTCCGGCAGCCACGCCATCCCGTCGCTCGGGTCGCGTCCCACTGAGGCGACCCAGAACATGAAGGCGATCGTGGATGGGCGCGCGATTGAGGTGACCGAGGAGCTTGCGGCCACCGATCTGGCGCCGGCAACTCCGGCGCGCGCTCACGCTTAGCGCCCGGTCATAGGTCATGGGTCATAGGTCATAGGACCTTTGTCCTATTGAGATTTCGACCCCGGGCGGTTCATTCTCGGAGGCATGAACTTCAGATCTCTCATGCTCGTTGGTGCTGTTGCTCTTATTGCTGTCGTTCCTGGGACCGCTGCGGCCCGACATGGCGGCGGGACTGCCAAGCAGGTGGCTGGCACTTGTACGGGGTCCTCGACTTCGAAGCTCAAGGTCAAGCCGGATGATGGGCGGCTTGAGACTGAGTTCGAGGTGGATCAGAACCGTAATGGGGTTCGGTGGAAGGTGACGATCCGGCGCAATGGTCGCGTGGCGGTGAGCACCCATAGGCGGACGAAGGCGCCGAGCGGGTCGTTCAGCCTCAACCGGCGCCTGGCGAACGGCCCGGGCAAGGACAGGATCTCCGCGCGCGCCACGAGCCCGTCGGGCGAGACGTGCAGCGCGTCTCTGTCGATCTGACCGGCCCCCGGCTTAGCATCGCGCGGCGATGCTCTCCGTCGGCGATGCACTTGCTCATCGAGCGCTCGAGGCGCTGGTGCGCGCGGAGTCGTCGGTCCGGCGGCTGCTCGCGGCGGACCTCGAGCGGCGCGGCCTCTCCGCCGCCGGATTCTCAGCGCTGGTGGTTCTGACCACGGCGGGCGGCGAGCTGGAGATGCGGACGCTGCGGCGGCGGCTCGGCTGGACCAAGGCGAGCACGAGCGAGGTCTGCTCCACGCTCCAGGCGCACGGGTTGATCGCCCGCCGCCGGCTGCCGGGCGACCGCCGGGCGGTCCTGCTGCGGATCACCGGCGAGGGCGTGGAGCTCGTGGAGGAGCTCTTCCCCGACCACACGGCGCGTGTGGCGAGCACCTTCGCCGCGCTCGACGACGCCGAGAAGCGCTCGCTCGCCGAGATCTGCCGCAAGCTGGCGGCGTAGCGCCCATACCTAGAATCACGTGCTCGCGATGAGCACTCCCTACCAGCCGGTAGAGACCGGCCAGTCCTTCCCTGACCTCGAGCAGCGCGTGCTCGAGCGCTGGCGCGAGCGCGACATCTTCCACGAGTCGATCCGGCGCCGCGAGGGCTGCCCCCAGTACGTGTTCTACGAGGGCCCGCCCACCGCCAACGGCCGGCCTGGCTCCCACCACGTGCTCGCGCGCGTGTTCAAGGACGTGTTCCCGCGCTACAAGACGATGCGCGGCCACCAGGTTCACCGCAAGGCCGGCTGGGACACGCACGGCCTGCCTGTGGAGCTCGAGGTGGAGCGCGAGCTGGGCATCCAGTCGAAGGAGGACATCGAGCGCTACGGCGTGGCGGAGTTCAACCAGCGCTGCCGGGAGTCCGTCCTCAAATACGTGAACGAGTTCGAGCAGCTCACCGAGCGGATCGGCTTCTGGGTGGACACCGACAGCGCGTACGTGACGTACGCGAACGAGTACATCGAGTCGGTCTGGTGGTCGCTCAAGGAGGTCTGGAAGAAGGGCCTCCTCTACCAGGGCTACAAGGTCGTCCCCTACTGCACGCGCTGCGGCACGGCGCTCTCGTCGCACGAGGTGGCGCAGGGCTACGAGGACCGGGTCGATCCATCCGTGTTCGTGCGCTTCCCGCTGAAGGACGAGCCCGGCGTGTCGTTCCTAGGCTGGACTACGACGCCCTGGACTCTGCTGTCGAACGCGGCGCTGGCCGTGGCCGCCGACGTGACCTACGTGCGCGCGCGCGTGGGCGACGAGACGCTGATCCTGGCCGAGCCGCTCGTTGAGCGGGTGCTTGGCGAGGGCGTGGACATCGAGGCGCGCATGAAGGGGTCCGAGCTTGCGGGCACCGCGTACGAGCCGCCCTTCGACTACGTGACCGACTTCGGACCGCGCTCGCACACCGTGCTCGAAGGCGACTTCGTGACCACCGAGGACGGCACCGGCATCGTGCACACCGCGCTCGCGTTCGGCGAGGACGACTTCAAGCTCGGCGAGAGCTACGGCATGACCGTGCAGAACCCCGTGAAGGAGGACGGCACCTTCGACGAGCGCATGGGCCCCTTCGCCGGGCGCCTGGTGTTCGACGCGAACCCGGACATCATCGAGACGCTGCGCGAGAACGGCCGCCTGCTGCGCGCCGAGGACTACGAGCACTCCTATCCGCACTGCTGGCGCTGCGGAACGCCGCTCATCTACTACGCAAAGCAGAGCTGGTACATCAAGACGACTGCCGTGCGCGACGAGCTGCTCGCCTCGAACCAGGCGGTGACCTGGTACCCGCCGCACATCAAGAACGGGCGCATGGGCAAGTGGCTCGAGAACGTCGTGGACTGGGCGCTGTCACGCGAGCGCTACTGGGGCACGCCGCTGCCGGTGTGGCGCTGCGAGGAGAAGCATGACCTGTGCGTGGGCTCGCTGGAGGAGCTTCGCTCGCTCGGCGCCGAGGTGCCGGACGACCTGCACAAGCCCTACATCGACGACGTCGTCTTCCCCTGCCCGGACTGCGGCGGTGAGATGCGCCGCGTGCCCGAGGTGATCGACGCCTGGTACGACTCGGGCTCGATGCCGTTCGCGCAGTGGCACGCGCCGTTCGCGAACGAGGAGACGTTCGAGCAGCGCTTCCCGGCTGACTACATCTGCGAGGCGATCGACCAGACGCGCGGCTGGTTCTACTCGCTGCTCGCGATCTCCACGATCCTGTGGGGCCGCGCGCCGTACGAGACGTGCCTCTGCCTCGGCCTGATCCTGGACGAGGACGGCCAGAAGATGTCGAAGAGCCGCGGCAACGTCGTGTCGCCCTGGGAGGTGCTCGACCGCTTCGGCGCGGACGCGTTCCGCTGGTACCTCTTCACCTCGAAGCAGCCGTGGGACGGCTACCGCTTCTCGATGGAGGCGGTGGGCGAGGGCGTGCGGCTCTTCCTAAACACGCTCTGGAACACCTACGCCTTCTACGTGCTCTACGCGAACGTGAACGGCGTGCCGCGCGACGCGGACGGCGAGCGCACGGAGCTCGACCGCTGGATCCTCTCGCGCCTCAGCGAGACGGTGGAGACGGCTCGCGAGCGGCTCGACGACTACGACACCACGAGCGCCGGGCGAGCCATCGCCGCGTTCGTGGACGATCTCTCCAACTGGTACGTGCGCCTGTCGCGCCGGCGCTTCTGGGACGGCGAGCCGGGTGCGATGGCCACGCTGCGCGAGTGCCTCCTTACGCTGGCGAAGACCGTGGCCCCGCTCACGCCGTTCGTGGCGGACGAGATGTACGAGAACCTCGACGGCACGGAGCCGTCCGTGCATCTCTGCGAGTACCCGAAGCCCGCGCCACGCGACGAAGAGCTCGAGCGCGCGATGACCGTCGTGCGCGACGCCGTGGAGCTCGGCCGCAGTGCGCGCTCGCACGGCAAGATCAAGCTGCGCCAGCCGCTGCGCGAGGCTGTGATCGTGGCGGCGCCGCGCGAGCGCGAGGCGATCGAGGAGCACGAGCGGCTCGTGCTCGACGAGCTGAACGTGAAGGCGTTGCGCTACGTGTCCGAGGCGGACGAGCTGGGGCGCTGGGAGCTGAAGCCGAACTACCGCACGCTCGGCCCGCGCTTCGGCAAGGACATGCCGAACGTCGCGGAGGCGGTGGCGGCGCTCGACGCCTCGACCGCGGCCGCCACGCTGCGTGACGGCGGGAGCGTGGGCATCCTCATCAACGGAAACGACCATCCGATCACGGCCGACGACGTGCAGCTCGCGCTGCAGCCGCTCGAGGGCTACCAGGTGGAGCGCGCCGGCACACACGCCGTGGCGCTCAACCTCGAGCTGGACGACGAACTGCGGCGCGAGGGACTCGCCCGCGAGGTCGTGCACGCGATCCAGAACGCGCGCAAGACGGCGGGCCTCAACGTGGAGGACCGCATCTCGCTCACGCTCGGAGGCGACGAAGAACTACTCGAAGCCGTGCGCGCCAACGAGGAGTACGTGACGGGGGAGACCCTCGCCACGTCGCTCTCCTACGACGGGGCAAGCGGCGGCGAGCAGACGGCGATCGAGGGAAAGCCTTTGACGATCGCCGTCAGCCGCGCTTCTTAAGCCAGGGCGGGCGCGAGCTCCTGCTCGAGGCGCTTCTTCGGCATTGCGCCGATGATCGTCTTCGCCGGCTCGCCGTTCTTGAAGACGATCAGCGTGGGGATCGACATCACGTTGTACTGAGCGGCGGTCTGCTGGTTCTCGTCCACGTTCAGCTTGACCACGCGCAGGTTGTCGATCTCGTCGTTGAGCTCCTCGAGGCTCGGCGCGATGATGCGGCACGGGCCGCACCACGGAGCCCAGAAGTCGACGAGCACGGGCTGGTCGGACTCGAGGACCTCGGCCTGGAAATTGTTGTCTGTCACGTCGGGAAGGTTGCCTGCCACGGGGACTCCTGGGTCGTTGGAGGGGCTTCGCTACAAAAAGTATAGTGAGGCTCGCCTAGGGGTCCGGACGCAGCTTGAGCGCCGGAACCTTCCAGACCGCCTCGATCGCGATGCGGGGACTCATCTTCGATGTTCCTACCCGGCGTTCCCGGAACGTGATCGGGATTTCCACCACGGAGAAGCCTGCCTTCACCGCGTAGTAGGTGAGCTCGATCTGGAAGCCGTAGCCGTCGGCCTGCACCGTGTCGAGGTGGATTCCGTCGAGCACTCGCCGGTTGAAGCACTTGAAGCCGCCGGTGAGGTCGCGCACAGGCAGACCGAGGATGCGCTGCGCGTACCAGCAGCCGCCGCGGCTGAGCATGCGGCGGAGCAGTCCCCAGTCGCTCACGCCGCCGCCGCGCACGTAGCGCGAGCCGAGAACGAGGTCGGCTGTCTTGGCGGCGTCGATGAGCCGCGGCACGTCCTTCGGGTCGTGCGAGAAGTCGGCGTCCATCTCGAGCACGTAGTCGGCTCCGGAGTCGAGAGAGCGGCGGAAGCCGTCTAGGTAGGCGAGACCGAGTCCCTGCTTGCCAGGGCGGTGGAGCACCTCCACGGGCTC
>JAICJR010000176.1 GCA_025928345.1 Thermoleophilaceae bacterium
GGGCTCGCCCGCTCCGGCCCGACGTTCGGGGAGACGATTCTCGTCCACGCGGTCGCGCGGCTGGTGCTGCACCCGTGGATCACGAACGTGCAGGCCTCGTGGGTCAAGCTCGGCCCCGATGGTGTGCGGGCGGTGCTGAGAGCCGGCGTGAACGACCTCGGCGGCACACTCATGAACGAGTCGATCTCGCGCGCCGCGGGCGCGGAGCATGGCCAGGAGCTCCCGCCGCGGCGGATGGAGGCTCTGATCCGCTCCGTCGGCCGGACGCCCCGCCAGCGGACGACCCTGTACGGCGACGCGCCCAAGGATCAGTTGGTGCGCTCGTTCCGCGCCGCGCCGCTGGCGGAGACCGTGAACCCGCCCGCTCGCGAGGCCGGCCTCCGCGCGCCGTCGCGGAAGCTGGTGCGGCCTGGGCTGCCCGGGGACTCCAAGCGATGATCGCCGGGCTGCTCGAGCTGCTTGCCGACGCGCGCCGCCGCCGCAGCGGGCTGCTGGGTTTCACCTGCTACGACGCGGAGTCTGCCGCTGGGGTGCTGACCGCGGCCGGCGGCCGGCCGGTGGTGATGCTGATCTCCTCCCAGCTCGTCACCGCGCCGGCCGGAGACCTGATCGTCACGGGGCTGCGGGCGATGGCCGAGCGAGCCGGCTCGCCGGTATGCCTGCAGCTCGACCACGCTCACGACCTCGACACGATCCGAGCCGGTTGCGAGCTGGGCGTGGGGGCCGTGATGGCCGACGGCTCCCGGCTCCACCTCGAGGCGAACGCCGAGTTCGTGCGCGAGGCGCGTCGCATCGCGGCGCCGCGGGGGGTGGCTGTGGAGGCGCAGCTCGGCTCGATCGAGGGCAACGAGGAGGTGGCGATCGAGGTGTCGAGCGACGACCTCACGGACGCGGAGCTGGCGGTGCGCTTCGTGAGCGAGGCCGAGCCGGACTGCCTGGGTGTGGCCGCGGGGAACGTGCACGGCATCTACCTCGAGGAGGCGCGCCTCGACCTGGCACGGATACGCGCGATCACATCGCGCGTGGGGCTCCCGCTCGTGCTGCATGGTGGCTCGGGTCTCGACTCGGCCACCATCCGCTCGGCCATAGCGGCGGGCATCACCAAGGTGAACCTCAACACCGAGCTGCG
The DNA here is from genome assembly GCA_025928345.1 of Thermoleophilaceae bacterium. Classification (GTDB taxonomy): domain Bacteria; phylum Actinomycetota; class Thermoleophilia; order Solirubrobacterales; family Thermoleophilaceae; genus JAICJR01. The sequence continues at coordinate 1,130 of JAICJR010000176.1, forward strand.
CCAGGCGTACCTCGGGCGCACCGAGCGGGAGCTGCCGGTGGCACTCGACGGCGCGCGCCTGCTCGCACTTCACACCAAGCAGATGAAGGCCGTGGAGTCCGCCGCCGCGGAGCGCTTCGCGATCGTGGACGCGCCGGTGTGGTCGCGGCGCGAGCGATCGAGCGCGGTCGGCGGCCTTCCGCGGCGGGAGTCAGCAGGTCTATCGAGGGGGGTGGCATGACCAGGGTGGCGAGCGTCCAGCTGGAGGTGCTGACGGACGAGCCCAAGGAGGCGCGCGTCGAACGCGTCGCGGGCGTCGTGGAGGAGCAGCGAGCGGCGGACCTGATCGTGCTCCCGGAGATCTGGAACGTCGGCTACTTCAACTTCGGCAGCTACGCGGAGGAGGCCGAGGAGCTAGAGGGGCCGACCATCGAGCGCATGCGGGAGGCGGCGCGCGCCGCGGACTCGTGGCTCCTGGCGGGGTCGTTCGTGGAGCGGGCGGGCGATCACCTTCACAACACGAGCGTGCTGATCGACCGCGGCGGCGAGGTGGCCGCGACCTATCGCAAGGTGCACCTCTTCGGCTACGGCTCGGAGGAGCGCCGCCTGCTCACGCGCGGCGAAGCCGTGACCGTCGTGGACACGGAGCTCGGCCGCCTGGGGCTCGCCACCTGCTACGACCTTCGCTTTCCCGAGCTCTTCCGCGCCATGGTGAGCCAGGACGCCGAGGCGTTCCTCATCACCTCGGCCTGGCCGTACCCGCGCGTGGAGGCATGGACCACGCTCAATCGCGCGCGGGCGATCGAGAACCAGGCGTGGCTGATCTCCGCCAACTGTGCCGCGGGGACTCCGGCCTGCTGCGGCCGCAACATGGTCGTCGATCCGTGGGGCACGGTGGTGGCCGCGGGCAGCGACCGGCCGGGAGTTGTTACCGCCGACGTCGACCTGAGCGCCGCCGCGAAGGCCGCCCGCGATGACTTCCCGGCGTTACGTGACCGCGTTCTCGAGACAGGGGGCTTTGAATGAGCATGTTCACCGAGGCCGGCAGCGGCAAGCCGGTGCCGTTCGATCTCCGCGGCGTGGTGCTGGCGGGCTACACCGGCCGCGACCAGGAGAGCGTGAAGCGCCACATCGAGGAGCTCGCGGAACACGGCGTGCCCGGACCCGAGCGGGTGCCGACCTTCTACAGCGCCACTCCCAACATGGTGGTGGCCGCGGACTCGATCGACGTCCTCGGCTCAGAGAGCTCGGGCGAGGCCGAGTTCATCCTCTTCTACGCGGACGGCCAGCTGTACGTGGGCGCGGGAAGCGACCACACAGACCGTGCGCTCGAGCGCGACTCGATCACGCACGCGAAGCAGCTCTGCCCCAAGGTCGTGTCGAGCGAGGTGTGGCGCTACGCCGACGTCAAGCCGCACTGGGACCAGGTCACCCTGCGCTCGTTTGCGGGCGAGGAGCGCACCCTCTATCAGGAGGGGCCGGCGGCGGACATGCTCGATCCCGAGGACATCCTCGCGCGCGTGGAGAGGCGTACCGGGCGCGGTCTCGACGGCGTGCTCGTCTTCTCCGGGACGCTGCCGCTCGCGGGGGAGCTCACGTACGCCGACCGCTTCGAGGTCGAGCTCCGCGACGAGACGAACGGCGAGAGCCTGAGCCTGCACTACCGCATAAACGTCACCGAACCACTCGACTAGCCACAGGAGGAGCCAATGCCGAAGCCTGAATACGAGTTCTTCGACCCGCAGGAGAAGTGGGAGTGGACGCCCATCGAGGGCGTGGACGGGCTGCACGAGATCGTCCTCGCGAAGGACGAAGACACGGGGGACTACACCCGCATCCTCAGGTTCACGCCCGGGGTGGACACCACGCCGCTCGGGGAGCAGCGGCACGACTTCTGGGAGGAGGTGTGGATCGTCTCAGGCGCCATCCATGACCTCGGTCTCAAGGAGACATTCACCGAGGGCATGTACGCCTGCCGCCCTCCCGGAATGCCGCACGGCCCGTGGACCTCGCCCGACGGCTGCATCACCTTCGAGCAGCGCTACTACGGCAAGTAGTGAGCGACCGGGCGCCGCTTCGGCGGCGCCCCCCGAACTTCAGCCCCGCTGGCTGACCCGGCGGCCTAGGAACTCGGAGACGATCCTGATGCGCTGCATCGTCGGCGTGCCGCCGGCCACCAGCCAGCCGTAGCTGTCACGGAGCATGCGCTCGATCGGGTACTCGGGCGAGTAGCCGTAGCCTCCATGCAGCTCCATGGCCAGCGCCGCCACGTCACGGGCGGTCTCGTTGGCGTAGCACTTCGCCACCGAGGTCTCGAGCGTGACCGGATAGCCGGTGCCCGCGTTCGAGGCTGCGCGCCAGATCAACAGCCGCGCGGCCTCGGTGCGCATCACCATGTCCGCGAGCGCCAGCTGTATCGCCTGGAAGTCGGCTATCGGGCGCCCGAACTGCTCGCGCTCCACGACGTAGGCAGCCGAGCGGTCGAGAGCGGCCTGCGCGATCGCAAGACTCATCGTCGCGTTGCCCAGCCGCTCGATGGAGAACGCGCTGAAGAGCCGCTTGAAGCCACCGGCCGGAACGATCACGTGGTCCGCGGGCACGCGGCAGTCGTCGAAGAAGATGTCCGCGTGGGCGACGCTGCGGAACCCCATGTGGACCTGGCGCGGCCCGAAGCTGAGTCCGGGGCTGCCCTTCTCCACGAGCACGGCGCCGATGCCTGAGGCGCCTCGTTCGTCCGAGAGCCTGCAGTACACGAGGTATAGCTCCGAGTGGCCGGCGCCCGAGCACCAGCGCTTGCTGCCGTTCAGCACGAGCTCGTCGCCGTCCACGCGCGCCTCCGTCTGGAGGTCGGTGGCCGCCGAGCCTGCGTCCGGCTCGGAGATCGCCACCGCCATCGTCCCGTCGCCGGCCACCACGGCTGGGAGCCAGCGCTCGCGCTGCTCGGGGGTGCCCAGGAGTTCGATCACGCGGGCGGCGCCCACGCACGCCTCGAAGATCGCGAACGCCGCGGCCGGGCAGGCCTTGGCGAATTCCTCGATCACGAGCAGAGCGTGCAGCAGTGGCGTGTGCGAGCCGCCGTATTCCTCGGGCAGCGTCAGCCCGAGGTATCCGAGCTCTCCCAGGCGACGCCGCTGCTCGTCAGGCAGAAGCGTGGCGTCGCGATCCCAGCGCTCGGCCCGCGGGGCGAACTCGGCCTGCGCGAGGTCGCGTGCTGCTCGGCGCAGTTCCTCTTGATCGGAAGAGAGCGTGAAGTCCATTGGGAGTGATACTTTATCCCGAAGTGAATGCAATTTGTCATGCGATTCACCTCCGCGAGGCGCTGGCATCCGCGACAGGGCCCCGGGGCCAGGTGTAGCCGGGTTGGCCGGAATTCAGGCCCAGAGCAGCAACGGCGGGGACGCGTCAGCCGGCGTGTGGCCCTCGCTCGACGGGCTCAGCGGGCCTCTGGCGGGGCTGAAGGTGCTGGACCTCTCGCGCGTGCTCGCCGGTCCGTGGGCCACGATGGTACTGGGGGACATGGGGGCGGACGTGATCAAGGTGGAGTCCGCCGCGGGCGATGCGACGCGCGGTTGGGGACCGCCGTTCGTGAACGGCACCGCCGTCTACTACCTCACCGCGAACCGGAACAAGCGCTCCGTCGTGCTCGACCTGTCGGATCCGGCGGACCGTGACGTGGCACGCACATTGGCGGCGCAGGCCGACGTGCTGGTTGAGAACTTCCGGAGCGGCCGCGCGGCTCGCTTCGGCCTCTCCTACGAGGACCTCCAAGAGCTCAACCCCTCCTGCGTGTACTGCTCCATCACCGGCTTCGGCAGCGGTTCGAGTCGCGAGGATGAGCCGGCGTACGACTTGGTGGTGCAGGCCGTCGGCGGGCTGATGGGCGTCACCGGAGTGGATGGCGAGCCGCCGGTGAAGGTGGGCGTGGCCACCGCGGACCTCCTGGCCGGCCTTCACGCGTCCAGCGCGATCCTTGCCGCCCTGTACGAGCGCGACCGCACCGGCGCCGGCCGGCGGCTCGAGGTCGGCCTGCTCGACACCCAGATCGCCGGTCTCGCGAACCAGGCGCTCAACTGGCTCGCGGCGGGATACAACCCGCCGCGACTCGGAAGCGACCATCCGAACGTCGCGCCGTACGGTGCCTTCGCCACGCACACCCGGCACATCGTCGTGGCTGTCGGCAACGACCGCCAGTTCGCCGAATTGGCCGCCGTGGTTGGCTGCCCGCACTGGCTGGGCGACGCCCGCTTCTCGTCAAACGCCGACCGCGTGGCCAATCGCGAGACGCTGCGGGCTGAGCTCGAAGAGCACCTCAGGCAGGAGTCGGCCGAGGTCTGGCTCGCCCGCATGCGCGAGCGCGGCGTGCCGTGCGCCCCCGTGCTCGACGTGGCGGAGGTGTTCGAGGACCCCGAGGTGCGCGAGCGGACTGTCACGACGGTCGACAGCGGCGTTTTTGGCCCCGTGGCACAGGTGCAAAGTCCCATTCGCATCGACGGAGACGCCCCCCCCAACATGTACGCTCCTCCCGGGCTCGGCGAGCACACGGCGGACGTGGTTGACCACGTCAGGCGCCACATCCGCCTTCACACCGAAGCAGCCGGAGACGGAGGAAGGCGGCAATGACAGAGGCGAAGGATGGGAACCGGTCGCTGGGAGCGGTGGCGGCCGTGATCGCGGGCATCCGAGAGATGGTTCGCAGTCGTGAGCTCATGCCGGGTGAGCCGGTGCGGCAGCAGGACATGGCCGCGCGCCTCGGCGTCAGCAGGGTGCCGGTGCGCGAGGCGTTGCACGCGCTCGAGACCGAGGGGCTGCTGCTCCATCGGCCCAATCAGGGCTATTTCGTCGCGAAATTCAGCGCCGATCAGCTCAACCAGATCTATCTGATGCGCAGGCTGCTCGAGACGGCACTTGTAGAGCACATCAGCTGGCCCGACGAGGCGGCGCTCGGGGCGATAACCGGGATCAACGACGAGCTTGCCCGTGCCGCCGAGGAAGGGCAGATCGGTCTGGTCGTTCAGCTCAACCGGCAGTTCCACGAGGCGATCTTCGGCCTGTCGCCGATGGAGACGGTGCACCAGGAGATCTCGCGCCTGTGGGACCTGTCCGAGTCCTATCGCGCCTTCTACCTCGCCGGGCCGTCACGGCATCGCACTGCCGCCGAGCACGAGGAGATGATCGAAGCGCTGCGCAAGCAGGACCTCGCCCGGCTCCTCGACGTCATGGACCGGCACCGCCTGGAGGCTCAGGACGAGGTGGGCGCGATGCTCGGCGGCGCGACCCTCACGGGCCTCGGCAGAGTCCCTGCTGCAGAGGAGCGATGACCCAAGCGCCGCTGCCCGACACGGGGTCTGGACGCGGCGGCGCTCGTATCGGCATCGATATCGGCGGCACCTTCACCGACGTCGTGCTGTACGACGGGGCGTCGGGCTCGGCTCACGTGGTCAAGCTGCTCACGGACCACGTGAACCCTGCCCGCGCGGTGCTCGACGGCTATCGCACCATCCTCGACCATGCGGACGTCGAGTCCCGCGACGTCGAGCAGGTGTGCCACGGCACCACCCTCGTCACGAACGCCGTGCTCGAGCGGCGCGGGGCGCGGACGGCGCTCGTCACGACGAAGGGCTTCCGCGACGTCCTCGAGATCGCCACCGAGGA
>JAICJR010000096.1 GCA_025928345.1 Thermoleophilaceae bacterium
AGCCGAAGCCGCTCGAGCAGATCGGCGGACGCCGGACGCTGAATCACCAGCTCAGCCAAGGTCATGCCAGGGGCCAGCGGCATCTGAGTTCCTTTCGCGAGGATTGCGTTTTTCACATCGTAGCTGTGAAAACGTAGGCTTGTCCGCGATCAGTAAGGTTGGCTGGCCAGCCAAGCAGCAGGAGGGATTTCATTTTTATGGCCAAGGAGCAGAGGTCGGTGAGTGGGAAGGTCGTGGCGATCACGGGCGGTGCCCGCGGGATCGGGAAGGCCACGGCGAAGGAGCTCGTGCGCGCCGGTGCGCGCGTGGCGATCGGCGACCTCGACGTCGAGCTCGCCCGCGGGACGGCGGAGGAGCTCGGCGGCTCGGTGAGGGCCTACGAGCTGGACGTGACGAGCCGCGAGTCGATCGCGCGCTTCCTCGACAGCGTGGAGGCGGATGTCGGCCCGCTCGACGTGCTCGTCAACAACGCGGGGATCATGCCGCTCGGCGCCTTCCTCGAGGAGACCGACGCGAGTGCGCAGCGGCAGTTCGACATCAACGTGCACGGCGTGATCTTCGGGATGAAGGAGGCGCTGCCGCGGATGCTCGCCCGCCGCAGCGGCCACGTGGTGAACCTCGCCTCGGTTGCCGGCAAGGGTGGCTTCCCGCACGCCGCCAGCTACTGCGGCACCAAGCACGCCGTGATCGGCATCTCGGAGGCGGTGCGGAGCGAGATCCGCGACTCGGGAGTCGAGATCACCTGCATCCTTCCCGCGCTCGTGAACACGGAGCTCGGCTCTGGTGTGGAGGCCGGCAGGGCGGTGAAGAAGCTCGAGCCGGAAGAGGTGGCCGAGGCGATCCTCGGCGCTCTGCGCACGCCGCGCTTCGAGGTGTTCGTGCCCGCCTCCACCGCCACGATCAGCAAGTTCATGATGCTTCTGCCGCGGCGTGGCCGTGAGGCGATCAGCCACTGGCTGAAGGCCGACCAGATCCTGGTGCAGCGTGACGACGCGCGGCGCGCCGCCTACGAGCAGCGCGCGGCGAAGAGCGAGCCGGGGCAGGAACATGCGGAGGAGGAGACGCTCGTCAGCTAGCGGCGGCGCGCCGCAGTGCCGCGGCTCGCGCTCGGGCGCCGCGGACCGCGGCGGTGAGCGTGCTCACGTCGTAGGCGCCGCGGTGGCGCCTGCCGTTGATGAAGAAGCTGGGCGTGCCGGCCACCTCGCTGGCGTCCGCGCTCGCGACGTCGTCGGCGATCCGTTCCGCATGGGCGTGCCGGCGAAGGTCGTCCCAGAAGCGATCGAGGTCGAGGCCGATCTCCTCGGCGTAGCGCGCGAGGTCGCGCGGCGACAGGTCGTCCTGGTGCGCGAGGAGCCGGTCGTGCATCTCCCAGAAGGAGCCCTGCGCGGCCGCCGCCTCGGCGGCCTCGGCCGCGATCTGGGCGTTGGCGTGGACGTCGTTCAGCGGGAGGTGGCGCCAGACGTAGCGCAGGTCGTCGCCGAAAGACACGAGCAGCTCCCGCACCACCTCTTCCGCCTGCCCGCAGTAGGGGCACTCGTAGTCGCCGTACTCCACGAGCGTGACCAGCGCGTCCTCGGCGCCGCGGATGTGATCGCGCTCCGGATCCACGTCCTCGGCGAGGTCCACGATCTCGTCCTCGGTGCCGGCGATCTGCCGCGCGCGGACGCGGGCGGGGAGGTGCGCGATCAGGCGGAAGGCGCCCCACGACCCGAGCGAGGCGAGCAGCGCGGCGGTGAGCACGCCGATCTTCGCCTCATCGAGCTCGCGGCCGGAGAAGGCAAGGCTCGAGATGAGCAGCGACACCGTGAAGCCGATCCCAGCCACCACGCCGCCGCCCGCGATCACGGGCCAGCTGAGGCTGCGGCGCAGCCCGAAGCGGCGGATCCTCAGCGCCAGCGCCGAGGAGCCGACGATGCCGAGCGGCTTGCCGAGCACGTACCCGACCACGATGCCGAGCGTGATGGGCGAGCTGTAGGCGTCGCCGAGCAGTCCGCCATTCACGTGGATGCCCGCATTGGCGAGCGCGAACAGCGGGACGATCACGAAGCTCGTCCACGGATGCAGGCGGTACTGGAGGCGTTCGTTCGGGGAGATCACCGACGCGACGCCGAGCTGCGCCGTGCGCGCGAGCTCGGGCGTGGGCTGCTCGCGGAACGAGCGCGTGAGCTCCACCACCCGCTCGAGCCCCGCGCGCGGAGGCGCGTATGCGCTCGTCACGAGGCCGGTCGCGAGCCCGGCGATCACGGGGTCGATCCCGGACTTCTCGAGCGCCACCCACAGCGTGACGCCGAAGACGATGCCCACCGCTGCCCGCGCAGCATGCGGTACCTGGCGCGTGGCGAACAGCAGGGCGAAGGCGCAGATCGCGGCGAGCAGCGGGACCACCGACACGTGGTCCGTGTACGCCACGGCGATCACGATCAGAGCCACGAGATCGTCGAACACGGCGAGCGTGAGCAGCCGCACGCGCAGCCGCGTTCCCCCCGGAGCCACGAGGGCGAGGACGCCGAGGGCGAAGGCCGTGTCCGTGGACATCGCCGCACCCCAGCCGTTCGAACCCGAGCCGCCCGCGTTGAACGCGAGGTAGATGGCGATCGGGACGGCCATGCCGCCGAGCGCCGCCACGAACGGGATCGCCACCCGTCGCCGCTCCCGCAGCTGCCCCATGGCCAGCTCGCGCTTCGCCTCGAGCCCGACCACGAGGAAGAAGAACGTCATCAGCCCCTGGTTCACCCACTGGCGCAGATCGAGCGCCACGCCGGAGCTGCCGACAGTTATCGAGAGCTTCGTGGTCCAGACCGACTCGTACGATCCGGCCGATGCGTTGGCCCAGATGAGCGCAACGAGTGTGGCGGCCAGGAGTGCTAGTGCGCCGCCCGTCTCGGTGGTGAGGTAATCGCGGAGCGGCGCCGCGATGTTGCGGGCCCACGCGGTGCGCCCGCTGAAGCGGCCAATTGCCGTCGTGTCTGCCGCCCGGACAGCCATACCCACCGAATCCTGACGGCTGGGGCCGGCGGGCCCCCCGGTCGTAGCCTTCAACCGATGCAGGGAACGCGTTCCCCGAGCCAGCACGGACTGCCCGAAGAGGCGCACCCGCGGCGGCTCATGCGGCGCGCGCTCGAGACGCTGGTGCTGCTCGGCGTGCTGGTGGCGGTGGTGGCGCTCACGCCGGGCCTCGGCGAGGCGCGCAGGCTCCTGGGGGACGCGAGCCCCGCCTGGCTCGCGATCGGCGTGCTGTTAGAGGCGCTCTCCTGCTGGTCGTATGTGCTCGCCTTCCGGCCGGTGTTCTGCGCCCGGATGTCCTGGCGCAGTGCGAGCGAGATCTCGTGGGCCGAGCTGGCCATGGGGTCGATCGTGCCGGCGAGCGGCGCGGGCGGGCTCGCGCTCGGCGCCTGGATCCTCAGCCGGAGCGGCATGCCGGCGAGCCAGATCGCGCGCCGCTCGGTGGCCTTCTTCATCTTGAAGAGCGGCGTGAACTTCGTTGCGGTCGTGGTGATCGGGCTGCTCTTCGCGGTCGGCATCCTCGGGCCGAGCCAGCCACTCTGGCGGACGCTCCTGCCGGCGCTTCTCGCGCTCGCAGTGATCGTGGCGGTGGTGGCGATCGGGGCGCACGACGGGCCCGCTCCCGCGGACGACGGCAGCGAACGCCTCAGCCGCTGGTGGAACGCCACTCATCGCGCGATCGTCGGTGGCGTGCGGGAGGCGGGAAGGCTGCTGCGCGCGCGGGACATCCTGCTGCTCGTCGGCGTGTTCGGCTACTGGGCCTTCGACAACTTCGTGCTGTGGGCTACCTACCGCGCCATCGGCGCCGCGCCGCCGATCTCGGTGATCCTGATCGGCTACCTCATCGGCCAGCTCGGCGGGGCCCTGCCGATTCCCGGCGGCGTGGGCGGGATCGACCTCGGGCTCGTGGGCACACTCATCGTGTTCGGCGCTCCCGCGCAGCCCACCGTGGCCGCCGTGCTCGCCTACAGGCTGATCCTGTTCTGGCTTCCGCTGCTCGGTGGAGTGCCGGCCTTCTGGTCGCTCAGGCGCTGGCTCAACCACCCGGCGCGCCCCGACCTCTGCATCCCGGCCGCCGCGCCCGCTGCTGCTGCGGGCGCGGAGGACAGCTCCTGACTCAGATCTTGTGCGTCGCGGGGGCGCTGCTGGGCCGAAGGGCGGGCTCCGGACGCGACTTCGCGCTGCGGGAGGCGAACAGGCCGGTGACCCGTGCGCGGATCTTGCTCTGGCGCTCCACGTCCTGGAGCTGTGCGCTCTGGCGGATCATGTCGTCGATCCGGGCCTGACTTGCGTGGTAGTTGAGAGACGAGTTCATGTGGGCTCCTCGGGAGGGATTGGGGTGATGGGAGCAAGCTACGCGCGCTCCCGAGTCCGCTCCACGCCTTTGGACCCCTCGAAACGTGTAAAAGGACACAGACGCCGCTAGGCCACGCGTGCCTGGCGGCGGAGCTCGTCCTCGTCCGTGACCGTAACGGTGCGACGTGCGGTGGCGATCGCGCCGAGCTCGCGCAGGGTGCGGAGCGCCTTTGCCGTGGCCTCGCGCGAGGCGCCGCACCAGGTGGCGAGCTCCTCCTGCGAGAGCGGCAGCTCCACGCGCGTTCCCTCGGGGCTCGGCTCGCCGAAGCGCACCGCCAGGTCCAGCAGGCGCCGCGCCACGCGCGTGACGGTGGCGAACACGGTGAACTCGAGCCGCTGGACGTCCGATTCGCGCAGGCGGTGGAGGAGCACGCGGACGACGTCGTTGGCGGCATCGGCGTCCGTCGCGATCACGTGCGCGATCGAGCCGGCGGGAGCCACGAGCGCGATTACCTCGTTCACCGCCACCGCGGCGGCGCTGCGCGGAGCGTGGTCGAGGATCGACATCTCCCCGAGCAGCTCTCCCGGGCCGCGCACGTTGAGGACCATCTCGTCGCCGTCCGGGTTCGAGGAGCGGATCGTCACCCAGCCTTCCTCGAGGAGGAACACCCGTTCTCCCATGTCGCCCTGCGAGAACAGCGCCTGTCCCCGCCGGAACGTGCGCCTCACGCCGTGCTCGCGCATGGCCGCGGCGAGTGACTCCACGCGCGCGACTATAACCGCGCGTCAGACGGGTTCCGGCTCTCGCGGACGCTCCCCCAAAAGGTCGCGCGCGAGCCGCTGCAGCACGTGGGCGAACTCCTGCTGCTCCTCGGGCGTGCAGTCGGCGACCTGGGCGGCGAGATGCTCGCGGCGCAGCGCGACGAGGCGCTCGACCAGCTCGTCACCGTCCGCTGTGGTGGCGAACCAGCCGTCGCTCTCGACGAGCAGCCCGCGCCGCTCGAGCTCGGCGAGCGCGGCCGACACCCGGATCGGATCGACATCGATGCGCCGCGCGAGCCGTTCCGCCGGCCCGGGCACATCCTCGTGAACACGCGCGAGGGTCCACGCCTCCAGTGCGGGAAGGTCGATCCCGGCCTGGAGCGCAAGCCGCTCGTAGATGCGCCGCCGCAGGTTGCGCTGAGCGAGCACGCTCAGCGCGCGCTCGAACTCCGCCTCGCTGTCATCGGCTCGAGGCACCGCGAAGTGCTCCTGCGCGCTCGCGGTCTGCACGGTCTCGCGCAGTCCCCGATCAGGAAGCAGGAGTGCGAGCACAAAGCCGAATGCGGCCACTCCCGCCGCCACCTCGAACACGACGGTGAGCGAGTTGGTGAACGCGTGGACGTACGCGTCGTGCGTCGCGGGCGGCAGGCTCGAGAGCTGCGCTGGGCTGAGCCGTCCCTGCTGGTGCGCGGCCGCGGGCACGGAGCCCGTCAGCTCGCTGTTCAGCCTGTTGGAGAAGATCGCGCCGAACGCGGCGGTACCAAGTGAGCCGCCGATCAGCCGGAACAGCGTGGCGCCGGCCGTGGCCACGCCGAGGTCTGTGTAGTCCACCGCGTTCTGCACCGCGAGCACCAGCACCTGCATCACGAGTCCGAGCCCGAGCCCCAGCACGAAAAGCCGCAGTGAGGCGCTGAGGGTGGAGGTCGTCGCTCCCATCCCGGCAAGCAGCACGAAGCCGAGGGTGATCAGCGCCGTACCGGCGATCGGGAAGGGCTTGTAGTGGCCGATGCGGCTGATCAGCTGGCCCGACCCGACGGACGTGCCCACCACGCCGACCATCATCGGGATCAGGCGCAGCCCCGAGCCGGTCGGGCTCGCCGAGCTCACCGTCTGGAAGAAGAGCGGCATGAACGTCACCGCACCGAACAGCGAGAAGCCGACGATCAGCCCCGTCGCGCCCGCCATCGAGAACACCCTGTTGCGAAACAGCCGCAGCGGCAGCACCGGCTCCGCGGCCGAGCGCTCGACCAGCACGAAGAGCACGAGCAGCACGGGCGCCGCAACCGCCGTGATGATGAGCGCCGCCGAGCTCCAGGTCCAAGTGTTCCCGCCGAGGCTGGTGGCGAGCACGACGCAGCTGAGCGCAGCCGCGAGCAGTCCGGCGCCGAGGTAGTCGATCTGCGGCTCCCTGCGCTCCCCCTGCGCGGGCAGCACGACCGACAGCACCACCATCGCCGCGAGGCCCACCGGCAGGTTGACGTAGAAGATCCAGCGCCACGACAGGTTGTCCACGAAGAAACCGCCGAGCAGCGGGCCGGCGACGCTCGAGAGGCCAAACACCGCGCCGAAGATGCCCTGGTACTTGCCGCGCTCGCGCGGCGACACCACGTCGCCGACTACCGCCTGCGTGAGCACGATCAGGCCGCCGCCGCCGAGCCCCTGCACGGCGCGGAAGGCGATCAGCTCGGTCATCGACTGCGCCGCGCCGCACAGGGCGGAGCCCGCGAGGAAGAGCACGATTGCGGTCTGGAGGACGACCTTGCGGCCGTAGAGGTCGCCGAGCTTGCCGTACAGCGGGGTGACGGCGGTCTGCGCGAGCAGGTACGCGCTCACCACCCACGAGAGGTGCGCGAGCCCGCCCAGGTCGCCGACGATTGTGGGAAGCGCGGTGGCGACGATCGTCTGGTCGAGCGCCGCCAGGAGCATCACCAGCGTGAGCCCGCCGAAGATCACGAGCACGTTGTGCTGCGGGTCCGCGCGCGGTAGGGACTCGGCTGCGGTGGTCATTGCGTGCCGCTCCCTTCGCAAGTATGCAGAGGAGTACGATCGGCGCGATGGCGAGCGGAGGCATCGGGGACAGGATCGAGGCGCTGGTCGAGGAGGAGCAGCGGCTGTGGGCCGATTCCGCTCATCTCGACGAGTCCGGTCACGCACGCCTGCGCGAGATCCGCGAGGAGCTCGACCAGTGCTGGAACCTGCTGAGGCGACGGCGCGCGGACCCGAACGCCCCCGCCACGCCGCCGCATGTGCCGGACCCGCCGAACGATCTCGACGGCCCCGAGCCCGAGCCTCCGCATCTCGAGCACGGGGTTCACGGGGAGGACGAGCCCGCGCCGGACCCGGACGTCCCGCGCGATATTCCCTAGCCCGTAGGCGGCGTGTAGCTCGCGGACTGCGTCTTGCGGAACGCCTCGATGCCCTCCTCCACGCTGATGAGGGGAATCGTCTCGATCTTCGCGATTGCGCCGCTGCGGGCGACGGTGGCGGAGAGCGCGAGCGCGGTTGAGTTGTCGGGCGCCTCCATCAGGAAGTAGCCGTCGAACTCGCCGAACGCGTACCAGAAGCCGTGCATCTTGCCGCCGATCGACTCCACGGCCGTGCCGGCTGCCTCCGCGCGATCCGTTGGGTTCTCGACCAGCGCCTTGACGGCGTCGACCGTGTAGCTGAAGCGACCGAGGTACATCGGCATAGCGGACCTCCAATGCGGGGTGGCCAGGGCGGCCCCGATCCTCCATCAGGGCCGCCCGCGTTGCAACCCCGGGCTACCGGAGCGCAAGGGTGTCCGTGCCGCCCTGCGAGGTGAGCGTGCCGGCCGCGCCGTCGTACGTGCCCGTGCCGCCGGTGATCGCAGCCGTCACGGGCGCCGGGCCACCGACCCGGGCCACCGCGGCGCCAGTGATCGTCCCGCCGCTCAGGTTGTAGGTGACCTGGCAGGAATAGAGAGCCCTTGCCACATTGGCGCCCTGCTTTGCGACCACGCAGGTGAGATAGCGCGTGCCGGACACACCGCCGCCGCTCACCTTCGAGGTGGCGAACAGCTCGTCGCCGACGGTCTCGGGCGAGCGCTTGCTGCGGATGAGCGGCGGCAGGTCCACGCCCTTGATCTTGAGCGGGGAGTTCTTCAGCACAAGGGTTTGGCCGCCGGGCTGCTGGGCCTGGCCGCCGGTCGTGATCAGCAGGGCGGGAGTGGTCGCAGCGGCGGCGCAAACGAGCGCGGCGGCGGCGTAGCGAGCGTGAGTTTTCATGTCGGCGAGTGTCCGGCCGGTGGCTGCGCCTTGTCCTCCGGCAAGTGGGCGATTTCGCATCCGTCGCGCGGGGGATGGCCGGATGGCCGAACTGGCCTTAGCTTGGGCTCAGATGGCGTCTCGCCTCGTACCGCCCCGCATCGACATCCTGCTCGCGGCCCTGCTGCTGCTGGCGGCTGAGCTCGAGGCGGCGCTCGAGCCCGTGAGCGTGTCGCGCTGGGTGGACGGGCTGATGGTGCTCGGGTTCACCGTGTCGCTCGCGTGGCGCCGACGCGCGCCGCTCGCGGTGGTGGCCATCGCATCCGTCACCGTGGTCGCCTATGGCCAGGTGGAGACCGTGGGAGCCCACCAGACACTCATCTTCGCTCTCGCGATCGCGAACTTCACCGCGGGCCACGAGCTCCCGCCACGCCGCGCACTCTGGGCGCCCGCGATCGTGCTTGTGGCCGCCGCGTTCGCGGTCTTCGTCCTCGGTCAGGACGGCGCAGACCTCGCATTTGTCGTCGTGCTGTACATCGGGCCGTGGGTGTTCGGGCAGCTGTTGCGTTCTCGCGGTCACCGGGTGGACGAGCTCGAGGCACACGCGGAGCGGCTCGAGCGCGAGCGCGAGCAGCGCGAGGCCGAGGCTGTTGAGGCGGAGCGTGCACGCATCGCCCGCGAGCTGCACGACGTGATCTCGCACTCGATCAGCGTGATCGCTGTTCAGTCCCAGGCCATCCGGCGGCGCCTTTCGGCGGAACAGGAAGCCGAGGCGAGCGACCTTGCGCTGGTGGAGACCACTGCCCGCCAGGCGATGGTCGAGATGCGCCGGCTGCTCGGCGTGCTCCGCAGCGACGGCGAGCGCGCGCCGCTCGCGCCGCACCCGGGCCTGGCGCAGCTTCCGCGACTCGCGGAGCAGGTGCGGGCCGCGGGGCTGCCCGTGGACCTGCGCATGAACGGCGACGTGCCGGCACTGCCGCCGGGCGTCGACCTCGTGGCGTACCGCATCGTGCAGGAGGCGCTCACCAACGCGCTCAAGCACGCGCGCGCGAGCGAGGCGATCGTGGACGTCGGCTACACCGACCACACGCTTGCGCTGAGCGTGAGCGACGACGGCAGCGGTGGCTCCCCGCATCTGAACGGAGGGCACGGACTGGTGGGCATGCGCGAGCGGGTGGCGCTCTACGGCGGCACGCTTCAGGTCGATCCGCGCTCGGATCGGGGAGGCTTCCGCGTGCGCGCGACACTCCCCGTTGGCCGCAGCGATTCGCCGTGATCAAGCTCGTGATCGCGGACGACCAGCCCATGGTTCGCGCCGGGCTGCGGTCGCTGCTCGATGCCGAGCCGGACATGGAGGTGGTGGGCGAGGCCGTGGACGGCCGGCACGCCGTCGGCGTCGTGGGTCGGGTGAAGCCGGACGTGGTGCTCATGGACATCCGCATGCCGGAGCTCGACGGCATTGCCGCCACGCGCGAGCTCCTGGCGGAGCGCCCCGGCCTCAAAATTCTGGTGCTCACGACGTTCGACCTCGACGAGTACGTGTTCCAGGCGCTGCGCGCGGGGGCGAGCGGCTTCCTGCTGAAAGACGCGCGCGCCGAGGAGCTGGCGGCGGCGATCCGCGTGGTGGCCCGCGGCGAGGCGCTGCTCGCGCCCGCGGTCACGCGCAAGGTGGTGGAGGCGTTCATCGCGCATCCCGAGCCGGCGCACTCGGCCGAGCTCGCCGAGCTCACTCCGCGCGAGGAGGAGGTGCTCCGCCTGCTGGCCGCCGGGCACTCCAACGCGCGCATCGCCGAGGAGCTCGTGATCGGCGAGGCCACGGCCAAGACGCACGTGAGCAGCGTGCTCGCCAAGCTCGGCCTGACCGACCGCGTGCAGGCAGTGATCTACGCGTACGAGACCGGCCTGGTGCAGCCGGGCGCTGCGAACCCGCGTTAGGCCACCGCTGCCTCGCGCTCAACCGCGGCTCGCCCAATGCTCGTCGCGTCGCGGCCCACGACCACGCGGTGAACCTGCCGCACGAGCGGCAGCCCGAGCGCCGTGACGAGCGGGCGGGCGGTGGCGATCGCGGCGGCGTCCATGGCGGGTGAGCGGTCCACTCCGGCGAGCTGCCGCAGGTCACGTGGCACCAGGGCGAGCGCTCCGCTCGACAGCGCGCGCAGCGGCAGTTGGAACGCCAGCAGCTCGCGCGTGGCCAGCGGTGGGTGGAGCACGAAGTGGATCGCGTCGCGCGCGGCGGGCGACATCCGCAGCTCGGGCCGCACGCGCGCGAAGTAATCGCGCACCTCGGCCGCCGATGCCGGCACCAGCTCTGGCGGCGTCCCAAGCAGTTCCGCAACCTGCACGTTCTCGGCGAAGTAGCGATCGGCCTCTTCGTCGCTCACCGGCCCGGCAAAGGCCCGGTACGCGGCAAGGAACGAGTGCATCTCCACCGTGTGCACCCACACCTGTGTGTCGGGATCGTCGGCGCTGTACTCCCGGCCGGTCACCGGGTCGACACCGCGCACGTGCTTGTGGATCCGGCGCACGCGTTGTGCTGCCTCACGCGCCTGCGTGGTTGTGCCGAACGTGGTGGCCGCCACGTACGCGGCTGTGCGCTGCAGCCGGTGGAGCGGCCGCCGGCGGTAATCGCTGAAGTCTGCCACGCCCGCCATCGCGAGCGGGTGGAGCGACTGGATGATCAGCGAACGCAGGCCGCCGACGAGCGACGCCTGATGGCCCACCACCCGCCAGGTGACCGATTCCGGCCCGAAGAGACCCTGTTCCCTCACCGCGCACTGCATTTTGGCACAGTGCCAATTTCATTGCTAGCATCCCGCCCGATGCCTACGGGGGCGTCGCAGCGGCGCACTTACCTCGATGCAGAAGAGCGCCGCGCGCAGATCCTTCGGGTGGCGGCACGGCTCTTCTCCGAGCGCAACTACGAGGCCGTCTCCACGGTGGAGGTGGCGAGAGAAGCGGGCATCGCGCGCGGCCTCGTGAACCACTACTTCCGCACCAAGCGCGACCTTTACGTGGCGGTTGTCCGCTCGATGCTCGAGGTGCCGGACGACCTCTTCCCGCCCGCCGCGGGCGCGAACGAGAGCGAGCGTCTCGCGGTTCTGAGCGAGGCGGTCGATCGCTGGCTTCGCACCGTCAAGGCCAACCGCGGCACCTGGCTCGCCTGCATCGGCGCGCAGGGATTCGGCCGCGATCCCGAGATGGAAGCGGCGCTCGAGGAGGCGCGCCGCCGGATAATCGACCAGCTGATCGCGCTCGCCTGGGGTCCGCCGGCCGAGGCCACTCCGCAGGTGCGCGCGCTGATGCGCGGCTACGAGGGCTTTGCTCAGGCGATCACCGCCGACTGGCTCACGGGCGGCCGCCTCGCGCGGCGCGAGGTGCACCAGCTTCTCGTCCAGGGGCTCGTCGCGCTCGTGGACGAAGCACTTCCAAGAATCGAACAGCAAACGACAGGAGTCACATCATGAGCAGCACCGAGGCCCTGATCTTCGACGCGGTCCGCACGCCGCGCGGGAAGGGCAAATTCAACGGCTCGTTGCATTCCGTGAAGCCGGTCGACCTCGTGGTCGGCCTCATGCACGAGGTGCTCTCCCGGCACGTCCGGCTCGACCCCAACCGGATCGACGACGTCGTGCTCGGCTGCGTCTCGCCGGTGGGCGACCAGGGCGCCGACATCGCCAAGACCGCCGCGATCAAGGCCGGCCTGCCGGACACGGTGGCGGGCGTTCAGCTCAACCGCTTCTGCGCCTCCGGGCTCGAGGCCGTGAACATCGGCGCGCAGAAGGTCGCCTCCGGCTGGGAGGACCTCGTGCTCGCCGGCGGCGTCGAGTCGATGTCGCGCGTGCCGATGGGCTCCGACGGCGGCGCCTGGGCGATGGATCCCGAAACGAACTACGACACGAGCTTCGTGCCGCAGGGCGTGAGCGCCGACCTGATCGCGACGGTGGAGAACTTCTCGCGCGAGGACGTGGACGAGTACGCCGCGCGCTCGCAGGAGCGCGCCGCCGCCGCGCGCGAGGAGGGACGCTTCTCGCAGTCGGTGGTGCCGGTGCTCGACTTGAACGAGCAGGTGGTGCTCGACCACGACGAGTTCATCCGCCCGGGCACGACGGTGGAGACGCTCGGCAACCTCAAGCCGTCGTTCGAGGC
>JAICJR010000002.1 GCA_025928345.1 Thermoleophilaceae bacterium
AGTACCAGAGGTCCTTGGTGCGCTTGCGCCACTCATGCAGGTTCTCGGCCGTGGGCTCCTTGATTGCCGCGCTGTACGCGCGGCGTCCGCGCCTGTAGATCCGTTCCAGGCCCGGCTCGAGGGCATCGAAGCCGGGCTTGCGGAGCTGCCACCCTTCCACGCTCTCGCGAGCCGGGAGCAGGGTCGATTCGACACCGTGGAGGGGCCCGCCATCGCCGTCCAGATCGGTACTGGCAGTGTCGCGCGCGCGCGCGAGTCCGGTCCGGAAGGCGCCGAGCTGGATCGCCCGGACCTCGAGCGGGTAGCGCTTTGTCAGGCCGTCGAGGGACTCGATCAGCACCTGGCTGTCGCGCGACCCCGACAGCAGCCGGCCGGCATCGCGAAAGGCTTCGTTCTGACGTTCGAATTCGACGTCGCCGAGCTCCCCGCGGACGAGGCGCGCGACCGCGCGCACGCGCTTGAGCGACTTGCGCGATTCGTGCACGGCCGTGCCCGGCTCTTGGTCCGTGCGGCCCTCCGCGCGATCGAGCACCTCATCGATCTGGCCGAGCGCCACGCGCCGGATGCCCTCCGCCACCGGCTCCTCGGCACGCAGCCGGAACACGCGCTCGGCTCGCGCCCGGCTCTCGCGCGTGGCGAGACACTGGTTGCGGTACTCGGGATCTCCCGTGATCTCCCGGCCGAGCCAGTCCGGCGCCTGGAACGCGGCGCTCGCCTCGAGTGTCGGGAACTCGACCTCGGCGACCGTGAGCCCCCTGAGCCAGCCGCCATACACGTCGAGCTCGATGCTCAGCCCGGCGGCGCCCGCCGGAAGCACGTAGCGGCGCTTGCGACGCCGGCGGCCGGAGGTGAGCGGCCAGAGTGCGTCGAGGCTCGTCTCCGCGATGACGAGCTGCTGTTCGATGCGCGCCTCGCCGGCACCCGCCTTGACGGTGAGCGTGGGCGGGCGCTCCCCATGCCGGCGCAGCCGCACCTCTACTGGGCCGTCGACCGCGAGGTAGCCCTGCTCGATCTCCTCGCTGGGCCGGCTCTCGAGGTCCGCGGGCAGCGCCTCGACAAGGTACTTGCGCTCGATCTCCAGTCCGTTAGAGCGGGCCGGGCGGGTCTTCGGCCGCCGGGCATCGAGCGCAACCGCCGCGCCCGCCGCCATCAGCGCGAGCCCGCTGAGCCGGTGTCTCCTGAGGACGCGTACGGCGTGCTGGTAGAGCATGCCGTCCACCTCACCCGGTAGGGCGGCGCGCCACCCGCTTGCCGAGCTCCCAAAGCCCGAACAGCACCACGGCGGCGAGCAGCGCCAGGCCGAACTGCCCGGCCGTGAGCGGCCGCGTGCCGAGCAGCCGCTGCATCGCGTCCATCTGCGTGACGAGCACCGCCAGCACGATCTGGCCGAGCGCGGTGAAAGTGAGCGTCCGGTTGTCGAGCGTGTCGGACCTCACCGCCGAGAGCCAGATGCTGCGGCTCTCGAAGGCCGCTATGACGATCATCAACGAGAACGCCGTGAGCCCGATCGAGGAGCCCACCGCAACGCTGCCGTAGTGGGACTTTCCGAAGTAGATGAGGGCGTCGAGCACGATCGCCATGTACAGGCCCACGAGCCCCGCGGTGGCGAGCAGACTGCGCGTGACGATCGACTCGTCGCTCGGTCGCGGGCGCAGCTTCATCAGACCTGGCGTGGCCTTGTCCAGCCCGAGCGCCATGCCGAGCGGCGCGCTCACCAGGAAGTGGATCCACAGCACCTGCGGCGAGCTGAACGGCTGCCCCGCAGCGATGTTGAGCAGCGTCGCGCCGAGGAACGTGAGCACGAACGCCACGAGCGTGATCAGCACGAAGCGGACGTACTTGCTCAGGTTGTCGTACACCTTGCGGCCCTGGGCCACCGCGTGCACGATCGTCGCGAAGTTGTCGTCGGACAGGATCATGCGGCCGGCGTTCTTCGCCACCTCGGTGCCGCTGCCCATCGCGATCCCGATGTGCGCGGCCTTGATCGCCGGCGCGTCGTTGACGCCGTCGCCGGTCATCGCCACAACCTCGCCCTTCTTCTTCAGCGTGTCGACCAGCAGCACCTTGTGCTCCGGCGCCACGCGGCCAACCACTCCGATCCGGTCGATCCGCGACAGCCGTTCCTCCTCGCTGAGCGCGGCGAACTCGGAGCCGAGGATCGCCTCCCCCTCGATGCCGAGTTGGCGCGCGATCGCCGTGCCCGTGACCACGTCGTCGCCCGTGACCATGCGCAGGCGGATGTGCGCGCCCTGCGCGTCGCGCACCGCGGGCTTCGACTCCTTGCGCGCGGGGTCCACCATGCCCACGAGGCTCGTGAGCTCGAGCCCGTCGACGTAGCCGAGGAGGTCGCCATTCGGGTCGAACGAGCCCGCATCGAGGTCGTGCACGCCGGCCGCCATCACGCGCAGCCCGCGCTTCTCGAGGCGCTTGACGTTCGCCTCGGTGTCCTGCTGCAGCCGGTCGTCCCAGGGCAGCCGCGTGCCGTCCGACAGAGCGCCGGACGCGTGGCTCATCACGGCCGGCGCCGCACCCTTCACGAAGCAGCGCACGACCTGCCTGCCCGAGTCGTCCTCCGCGCGCGTGAATGCCGCCATCAGCTTGTACGTGGGGTCGAACGGGAGCGTGGCCAGGCGCGGATAGCGCTCGCGCGTGGCGTCGATGTCGAGTCCCGCCTTGCTGCCCAGCACCAGCAGCGCACCCTCGGTGGGATCGCCCACCACCTCGCCGTCCACGAGCTGCGCGTCGCTCGCGACGATGTAGGGAAGGATCGCCTGCTCGATCGTGGGGCTCGAGCCGGCGGCGTGGTGGACCTTCCCGTCGAGCGAGTAGCCGCCGCCGGAGATGGTGTAGCGGTCGCTCGGGTCGACCACCTCCACGGCGGTCATCTGGTTGAGCGTGAGCGTGCCCGTCTTGTCGGAGTTGATCGCGGACGTCGAGCCGAGCGTCTCCACAGAGCTCAGGTCCTTCACCACGGCGCCCTGCTTCGCGAGCTCGGACGCCCCGAGCGACATGATCACCTGGAGCACCGTGGGCATGGCCTCGGGGATCGACGCGATGGCGAGCGCCACCGCGCTCGTGAACAGCACGGTGCTGGACTGCCCGCGCTCCGCGCCCAGCGCGAACATCACGGCCATCGTGATCCCGGCGGCGCCGGCGATCCACAGTGTGAGCGTGTTGAGCTGACGCGTCAGCGGCGTCTGCTCCTTCGCCGTCGCGGCGAGCATGCCCGCGATCTTTCCCACCTGCGAGTCCGCGCCGGTGGCCGTGACGATGGCGACGCCGCTGCCATGCGTCACCGGGGTGTGCATGAAGGCCATGTTGATCTGGTCGCCAGGGGAGAGGTCCATGTCCTCGAGGGCGTCCGTCTCCTTCGCCACCGGGGCGCTCTCGCCGGTGAGCTCGGCCTCGTCTATCTGAAGGGCGCTCGCGTCGATGATCCGTGCATCCGCGGGCACCGCGCCCCCGGCGGCGAGCGTGATGACGTCGCCCACCACCACCTGGTCGGCTGGTATCTCGGCGTCTGAGCCGTCGCGAAGGACGCGCGCGCTGGCCTGCACCATCGACTTGAGCGCGTTCATCGCGCTCTCCGCCTTCCCCTCCTGGCGAAGCGCCACGACCGCGTTCAGCACCGTGATCAGAAGCAGCATCACCGCCGTGCTCCACTCCTGAATCGCGAGCGAGACGATCGCGGCGCCCACCAGGATGATCTGCATGTAACTCCGGTACTGGTCGACGAAGCGGCGCCAGGTGGGCACCTCGGCCTCGGCCGGCAGGGCGTTCGGGCCGTGGCTCCTCAGGAGCTCCGCCGCGCGCTCCGACGACAGGCCCGCCGTGGGATCCACACCGAGCCGGGCCGCCACGTCGTTCCCGGAGAGGGCGTACCAGCGGTTCGTCTGGCTGGTGGCGCGTGGAGCTCTCTGGACGGCCGTGGCCATGGGCTCAGCCGGCGGCCCCGCCTGCCACAGGAACGTCCTTTGCCCGGCCGTCGCCGTTTCCGGCCTTCCGGCGCAGCTCCGCCTCGAAGGGATCCGGCGCTGCGCCGTCAGGCGCCTCCGCCTCGAGTCCCCCCTTCACCTCCTGGAGCTGCTGACGCCTTTCGTCGCTCACCGCCGGGAAGCGCGGGTCGATCTCCATGAGCGTGTGGGCGAGCACCGCGGCCGCGCCGATCCGCATGAACCACTTCCGGTCCGCGGGGATCACGTACCAGGGCGCCCACTCGGTGCTCGTGTGGGAGAGCGTCTCGGACATCGCCTTGCGGTAGTCGTCGAAGCACTCGCGCTCCCGCACGTCGGCGGCGGAGAACTTCCAGTTGTGGTCGGGCAGATCGATCCTCCGCAGAAAGCGCCGCCGCTGCTCCTCCTTGGACAGGTTCAGGAACAGCTTCACGATCCGGAAGCCGTTGTCTGTGAGGTAGCGCTCCCAGTCGTTGATCTCGCGGTAGCGCCTGTTCCAGATGTCGCCCTTCTTCGCCGCGCGGGGCAGCCTCTGGCGGTCGAGGTTCTCCGGGTGCACGCGCACCACGAGCGTTTCCTCGTAGTACGAGCGGTTGAAGATCCCGATCTCGCCGCGCGCCGGCAGCCGCTTCGCGTAGCGCCAGAGGAAGTCGTGGTCGAGCTCCTCGGCGGACGGCACCTTGAAGCCGTGGACGGACACGCCCTGCGGGTTCACCCCGCTCATCACATGCCGGATCGTCCCGTCCTTGCCGGCAGCGTCCAGAGCCTGGAGGACGAGCAGCACCCCCCAGGTGTCCTGCGCCGCCAGTCGTTCCTGATACTCCGCGAGGATCTTCACCCCTTCGGCGAGCAGCTTGCGCCCCTTGCGCTTCTTCTTGACTCCGGCCTTGAACGCCGGGTCGAAGTCCCGGCCGAGCTTCACCTTCGAGCCAGGCTCGACGCGAAACGGCTCGATGAACTCTGCGATTCGATGCTGGGCGTCGTCGGCCACCTGGCAGCTCCGGTTTCGGGGCGCGTTCTACGTCAGCCTGAGCATCGAGGCTGACCCCGCCCGCTTCATCACCCCGATCGGGTGAACCAGGTTCCGCGGCGCTCGTGGAGCGTGGCATTGAGGAACATCGCCGCCACGAGCACGCGGGCCACGAGGAACAGCCCGACGAGCACGACGGTGGAGGCGCCGAGCGCCCCGTACAGCTTCGGGGACCTCTCGAGCTTGTCGGACAGGTAGTAGACGACGAACAGGTGGATGCCGGTGAGGCCGCAGCCAACGAGCACCGCGCCCGGGAGCTCCGCCCTTGCGGCGAGACGCTCGGGCCGTGGCAGGAAGCTGAACGCGAGCAGGGCGAGCGCCAGGAAGGCCGCTCCTGCGCCGCCGGTGGCGAGCCACCCGAGGCCCGGGGCGTGGCTGCGGACCCAGGAGGCGATCGTCGTCGCGGTGAGGCCGAGCACGAAGATGCCGGTGAACGCCGCGCTGGCGCGCAGCGGCCTTCGCAGCCGCCGCGGCTCGAGCTGCCAGGCGATGAACGCCGCCACCCGGAGGGCGCGGACTGCGCCGATGCCGAAGTAGACGAGCAGGATCAGGCCCGCCGCGAGGAAGTACCAGCGCGCATGGGCGCCGCTCTGCACGGCAGCGGCCGCGGAGCGCGCCGCCACTCCGCTCAGCCCGAAGCTCTTCCCGGCGTCCACCAGGCTTTTCTGGCTCGACTCGACCCAGAAGCTGGCGGCGGCGGCCACCAGGAGCCCGAACGCCACGAGCCAGAAGAAGAGCCGGTAGGCGAGCCCGCCGGCGAGCAGCGCCGCGCCGGACCGCTGCTCGCGCTCCATCGAGTCGAAGAAGGCGAGCGCCGCCGGCATGCGTCGCGCTCGGGCGACCGCCTGCTTGCTCTTGGTCACCGGGGCGATGGTCCCGCCGCCGTCGCGGAAGCGCGTCGCCCGGATTGGGTGACCCTGGGCCACTGGTGCATGCACCCCCGGTGCTGGCAGGCGGGCCACATTGTCCGGCCCCGGCGCTGCTGCGAACCTCGTTACAACGATCCCGTCTCCGCGTCGCCAATTTGACCTACAGCGCCACCCACGCCTCCCGCCAGTTGCGCTTCGAGGTGCGCACCGGCGGCAACCCGGGAGCGCTCGCCCGCCGCCAGCTCGACTATGTGGCGAACGAGATCGACCACTCGACGTTCGCGCGGCTCCGGCTGCTCGTCAGCGAGCTGGTGAACCGCGCGGCAGGGGATCCCGAGCGTGTGTCCGTGGAGGTGTCGGTGACGGTGTCGCAGGCCGCGATCCGCGCGGTGGTCCTGGACGACTCCTGCGGCGAGCCGCGCGTCCTTGACTGGGCGCTCCTGCTGGTCGGCCGCATCGCGGACCGCTGGGGCGTGGGGCAGGGCATCTGGTTCGAGCTCGACACGCCGCGGCGCCAGGCGGCGTAGCGATCAGGCTCGCGGCGGGGGCTCGCCGCGCGTCTGCTGCTTTGAGCGCACCCACTCGCCTGGGCGCCAGAGGCTCACCAGCCCGGCGATCATGGTGACGAGGAAGATCTGGCCGAGCAGCATCTCGAGCCCGGCGAACATCTTGCCGGGCTGGCCCGCGGGCACGAGGTTGCCGTAGCCGGTCGTCGTGAGCGTGGTGAGGCTGAAGAAGAGGTAGTCGCCGGTACCGAGGTGCGCGGAGCTGCCGAAGAGCGGACCGGGCTGGAGCCGGTCGAGCCCCACGTAGAGAGAGGTGAAGAGCAGCGCGAAGATCAGGTACACGCTGATTGCGCCGAGGATCGTCCGGAAGCCCACCTCCGCCTCGCTGATCACGGCGCGCAGCACGGCGAAGGCCGCCGCCGCGAGGAGGGCCGTCTGGAGGAGCGCGCTCAGCGCTAGCGGCGGAGCATCATCCGATGCCGCCGCGATCGCCGCGAGCAGCACCGCGAGCGCGGACAGGCGCCCAGCCCAGCGCACGAAACGGTGCGCGATGCCGGCCGTGGCGAGCGCCAGGGTGGCGCTCGCGCAGGTCAGCGCCGCGATAGGCACGGCGGTCCAGCCGTGATATGGGGTCACGGACGCGAGCACGTAGGTAACGAGGACGAGGACGAGGACGAGGCCGAACGCGTTCGCGATCCGCTCCGCGGGCTCAGTCCACCGCTCGCCCGGCCGGCGTGAAAAGCTCGGCGGCTCGCGCGCGGTTTGCGGCATGCCGGCGATGATCGATGCGCCCGCAGCCGCCCGCGTCATCCCGATCGGATGATTCGCAGCCGCCGCGTCAGGCGGCGAGGGAAGCCGGGATCGACATCTCGAGACGGGTGCCGCTTCCCACCGGGCTGTCGATCGCCATCGTGCCGCCCACGGCCTCCACGCGGTCCCGCAGGCCCTGGAGACCAAGGCCGCCCGCCTCGGTCGCGCCTCCCACGCCGTCGTCGGCCACGACGAGACGCAGCAGCCCGGCGGACCAAGCCCCGCTGATGCGAACCCGTGACGCGCGCGAGTGCTTCTGAGCGTTCGCCACGGCCTCGACCAAGAGGAAGTAGGCGGTGGCCTCCGCGGCTTCCTCAAAGCGCTCCGGGGGCAACTCGAGCACGACAACCGGAACGCTCGACCTCGCCGCCAGCTCATTCACGGAGCGGGCGAGCCCGAACTTCTTGAGCACGGGTGGATGCAATCCGTGCGCCAGCTCCCGGAGCTCCTCGATCGCGCCGTACACATCGTGCTCGGCGCGACGGAAGAGGGCCGCGGTGTTGGCGGGCTGCGCCTGCGCCTCCTCGGCGGCGATCCCGAGATACACAGCGAGCGCCGTGAGCCGCTGTTGCGCCCCGTCGTGCAGGTTCTGCTCGATGCGTCGCCGCTCGCCGTCGGACGCCTGCATCAACCGCGCGCGCGAGGCGCGCAGCCGATTGGCGAGCCTGTCGCGCTCGGCCACGACGGCGGCCAGCGACAGCGTCGAGAGGGCCGCTACGGCGATGTAGAGCTGGGTCGCGAGGACGCTGCGAGTGATCGAGTGAAAGACGAACGGACCCTCGTAGTGGGTGGTGGCCCACACCGCGTGGCCGCTCGCGATGGCGACGGCGAGCGTGGCGCCGCGCTCGCCGAAGCGCAGCGCGGCGAGAATCAGGGCGGGGAACACGAGGTACGTCACGGGGTGGTTGCTCCGGAATGAGAGCTCGCTCAAGCCGACGATCGCGATCACGAGCAACACGCCCTCGGCCCAGCGCTGCCTGAGCCAGGTCAGCGATGGCGGCCGGTGCCACGCGAGCACGAGCGGTACGACTATGAGCGCGCCCGAGAGGTCGCCGAGCCACCACGTGCGCCACAACTCCGGGAGAGCCCCGCCGTCCACCACGTGTCCGAGCCGGAGCGAGAAGAGCCCGATGGTGGCGCTCACGGCCGTTCCCGCCGCAAGCGCAGCCAGCAGCCGCGTCAGGCGCCGGATGCTCCGAAGCGGCGCGCCGTCGGGCACGAGCCGGCGCAGCAGCACGACCGCGACCAGGACCTCCAGCGTGTTGCCGGCGCTCTGTCCGACAGCGGATCCGAGCGGCAGGGTGGCGTAGCTGTTCGCCAGCAGGTCTCCCAGTACCACGCCCGGCCAGAAGCGAAGGCCTCCGAGATACAGGAACGCGATGCCCACCCCCACCGGCAGCCACACGATCGACGCCACCGGGCCGGTGAACTTGAGCGCGTAGCCGAGCTGCGCGCTCCCGTAGTAGAGCCCCACGAGCAACGCGACGCTCATGGGGTAGCGCCAGCTCGCCGGGATCGTTGCGCCGATCGACCGCCCGCCGACGCGGGATGCGGTGCCGGACGGGACGACCCGGGACGCCAGTGGGGCACTGGCCATGCGGGTCAGCATGTCACTTATGACATGTGAGTGCTAGTGCTTCGCCCGGCGATAGAGCGAACGGACTACGAGCGACTCGGCGATCTGCACGGCGCCCTGGGCACACAGCGCGATGCCGGTGAGCAGCGCGAGCGTCTTCACGCTGATCTCGGGGGACGAGATGATCGCCGTCCCGAGGGCCACAAGCACCACTCCGCGCACGAGCGAGAACAGCCGCCGGGGGCCGACGATCGCGCGCGCCAGGTCCAGCGCCCCGGTGACGATGAAGAAGGCGCCGAGCGCGAGCGACACCACCACCACGCTCCCCGACGGATTCCGAAGCACCACGATCCCGGCGATGAGCGCGACCACGCCCAGGAGAAAGCCATCCACGGTGCGCGTCTGATCGGAGAGCGCGCGCACCATCAGCAACACCGCCGCCGCCAGCAGGTAGATGCCGGCGATCACGGCCAGCGCCTTGAGGGAGCGGCTCGGCTCGGACAGCACCAGCGCGCCCATCGCCACGCCGAAGCCCCCCGTGATTGTGAGCAGGTACCAATACTGCTCGATCGCCGGCGGCTCTCTGAGCGTGTGGGCCGCCTCGGGCATGTAGAGCTCGGCCATGGCTCGCTCAGCTCTTCAACGCGAGGCCGCCGCCGCGACGCCTGTCCACCCAGGCGCGCAGGTTGTGCATGCCGTCGCCGGCGCGGGCGTCGGGAAACTCGCGCGCGGCCTGGCGGCGGAGCAGCTCGATACCGAGCACGAGCAGCGCGGCGATGATGAGGACCGGGATGAGGTGCCGGAAGGCGGGGGTGGGGCCCCACGCGATCACAAGCAGATAGGCGAGCCCCGCCGCTCCGTACACGCGCACGGGATGGTCGCGCAGCGACGGCGCGAGCGCCTGCCGCGTCGACAGCGCCGGACGGCTGGGCCCGGAGAGCCACGCGGCCACCACGATCAACAGCCCGTAGATCACGAACGCAAGTGCGATCGCCCGCAGGAGCGACGTGCCGATTGCCCAGGCGTCGTGCGCGGCGGGCCGGACCGACTCGTTTCGCACCAGGGCGTCGACGATCGAGTCCCCCGCCACACGGCGAATGAGCAGAACGGCCACGCCAAGCCCGAAGAAGCACCAGCCCGTCGAGCGCAGCGCGATCCGCCGCCATCCGCGCGCCAGCCAGATGGCGAGCGCGAACAGGCCGAACGAGAGCACGGTGAACACGATCGAGAGGCTCTTGATGGCGTTCGCGATGTCCTGCGCGGTCTTCAGCTGCTTGGCTCGCATCACCACGATCTGCCCCGCAGCGGGCGGAAGCGTCACGCCGAGCCGCTGCTGCGCAGCCCCGCGGATCTTCGCCCGCGTGCCAGGACCTAGCTTCGCGCGTGCGGCCGCCACCTGCTCCTCGATCCCGAGGGTGCTGGCGAGTTGAGTCACGAGGTTGTGGAGGTTGAGCACCACCTCACCATTCGCGGTGGACACGACGGCACCGCCGCCATTGAGGATCCGGATGAGCTGAGCGTGGGCGTTCTGGTTGGCCAACCTCCACGCGTCCTGCACTCGCGGCCTCGCCAGGAGCTGAGGCGCGGCACGATCGGCCAGCCCGTGCAGTCCGGCAGCCGCCGGCCCGGCCAGCCCTGCGAACTGCGCGGGGAGAGCATTCCGCAGCTCTCCGGGCACATCCACGTTCGTGAAGAGCGTGTCCACCATGTACGCCCCGACCGCGCGCTGGATGCGCTGATCGGCGAGGAGCCGCGAGCTCGTGCTCGTCCAGTTGCCGGTGTCGAGCGCCTGGCGCCTAACCCACGTGGCCATCATGGCCAGGAGGCCGGTGATCACTGCGAGACTGAGTATCGCGGCCACCGCGCCCCGTCGCCGGCGCTGTGCGGTCGCGGCCCCCGGTTCCGGGGCGCCGTTGGGCGCGGACTGGCCCGGCGCGGGTGAGGTGGTGGTGGCGTGGGCGATGCGGCCCAGCATCTGCCCCGCCGCGAGCGCGGACAAGGGCGCCCGCAGGTGTCCGGCGGTGAGGGGCGCACGAGCGGTGCGCGCAGCCCGGCGTCAGTCGTCGACGCCGGCGCCGAGGAAGATGAGCGCGGCCTTCACGCGCCGGCTCACGTCATCGGGGTTGTCGAGGTTCAGCTTCATGAAGATCGCGTTGATGTGCTTCTCCACCGCGCGCTTTGTGAGGAAGAGCGAGCCGGCGATCGCTGCGTTGCTCTTCCCCTGCGCGATTTCCGCGAGCACCTCGTACTCGCGCGGGGTGAGCTCGGACAGCGGCGACGCCTCCTCGCGCCTGCGTGCCTCGACGAGCACCTCCACCACCCTGGCGTCGATCACGGACTCACCCTGCGCGACCGCCTTGATTGCGGCCACCAGCTCGGCGCGGTCGTGCACGCGCTCCTTCAGCAGATATGCGCGCCGCGCCGACCCGCGCTCGAGCAGCGCGAGCGGGTAGCTGGGCTCGGCGTACTGGCTGAGCACAACCACGCCGACCTCGGGATGCGTGTCGCGCATCTCGTGCGCCGCGCGGATGCCCTCGTCGCTTCCGGAGGGCGGCATGCGGATATCCGTGACCACGACGTCCGGCCGCTCCTCGTCGACGGCCTGCAGGAGCGACTTGCCGTCCCCCACCGCCCGCACCACCTCGACCTCGGGCGCACCCGCGAGGATGACCTCGATCGCCTCCCGCACAAGGTAGGCGTCCTCGGCCACGACCACCCGAAGCGGGCGCTCCTGGTCTGACTGTTCGGAATCCTGGTCAAGCGTTGCGCGCTGCACGGACGCCCCTCTTTGACTGTCTCGCCGTCCGGCGATCCTGCTCTGGAGGGTAGCCCCCGACTATTCGAACAGTCAAACGGTTTCACCGAGTTTGGTCCAGGCCTCACCGGCGGTCTCGTGCGCGCACCCTGGGAGCGCGGGCCCCGCATCCGTAAGGTCGCGATGGGCCGGGAGCTCGCCGAGTTCACACGAAAGGAGGCCGTATGGCCGCAGTAGCACAGGAGACTCACGAGACGTTGGCGGGCCTCTCTGCCGGCGACGTCGATGCGCTCGGCGAGATCCTCAGCATGCGCGACGAGTACCGGGAGACCACCGGGCTCGACTCGAGGACGTTCGCGCTGGTGAAGATCGCGGCGCTGATCGCGCTGGACAGCCCGCCGGCGTCCTACGTATGGCAGGTGGCAAACGCCCTCGACGAGGGCGCGACCCCCGAGGACGTGCTCGGTGTGCTGCGGGCGATCGCTCCGCAGGTGGGCGGGCCCAGGGTCGTAGCGGCCGCGCCGGAGATCATGATCGCTCTCGGGCTCTCGCTGCCCGAGGGCCCGGAGTGAGGGGGCTGACATGCCACTAATGAGAAGACGTCCCCTCCTGAGGGCTGCCGCCGTCGGCGGCAGCGCGTATCTCGCGGGCAAGAGGGCGCAACAGGGCGCCCAGGGCGGTCCGGCAGCGGGCGCTGCCCCGGCGCCTCCAAACGGTGGATCGACGACTGACAGCGGGGGTCTCTCCAGGGATGCGATGGACCAGCTCAAGTCACTCGCCCAGCTCCATGATCAGGGCATTCTCACCGATCAGGAGTTCGACGAGCAGAAGGAGAAGGTCCTCAGGTCCTGAGGCCGGCTCCCTCGAACTTGTCCCCGGCGGCGGCCCCGATTGCGGGGCCGCTGTCGTTTGGGGCGACGGTCCAGGATCACCCCGTTCGGATGATGCCGGTGCGCTGGGCGGCTCGTACGTTGGTCACGGCGTACGCGAACGCGTGCGCGACCCCGTCTCAAGCTAGGAGGATTTCTATGGCGGAGCTCATCGCCATCGGCTACCC
Source organism: Thermoleophilaceae bacterium (assembly GCA_025928345.1). Lineage (GTDB taxonomy): Bacteria > Actinomycetota > Thermoleophilia > Solirubrobacterales > Thermoleophilaceae > JAICJR01. The sequence goes on from JAICJR010000002.1 coordinate 12,557, forward strand.
CGACGAGACGACCGGCTCCCTCGCGGCCGAGGAGGTCAGGCGTCTCTCGAGCGAGCTGATCATCGAGCCCGACGCTGTCGCCGTGATCTCACGGGACAAGGAGGGCAAGTACCACGTTCACACCTCCCACCATGCGGTTGGAGGCGGCGCGACGTGGGGAATGTTCTGGGGGTTCCTGTTCGGCCTCCTGTTCTTCGTCCCGGTGTTCGGGATGGCTGTGGGGGCCGGCCTCGGCGCCCTGTTCGGCAAGATCGAGAAGAGCGGCGTCAACAAGCAGTTCCAGGAGCAGGTCCGGGACATGCTTCAGCCCGGGAACTCGGCGCTCTTCCTGGTTGTCGAGAAGGTCACGCCGGACAAGGCCATTGAGGGGCTCAGCCAGTACGGGGGGACCGTGCTCAAGACGTCCCTGTCGAAGGAGTCCGAGCACGAGCTCCAACAGGCCCTGCACGGCGAGGCCGTGCCCGCTTAGTCGCACCGGGGTCCTCGGCCGGGCTGCGCCGGTGCAGCCCGGCCCTGGCCTCCCGCCTGAGATACCGACACGAGGAGATTTCCGTGAAGCCTCTGATCGTCATCTGCGTCGCGGCAGCGGCGCTCACGGTCGCCGCGTGCGGCGAGTCCGCCCAGCAGAAGGCCGAGAAGCAGGTCTGCAGCGCGCGCTCGGACATCCAGAAGCAGGTGAACGAGCTGAAGACGCTCACGCCGGCGACCGCGACGTCCGACGGCGTGAAGAACAACCTGAGTGCCATCCGTGACGATCTGAAGAAGATCGCGGATGCGCAGCCGCAGTTGAGCGACCAGCGCAAGGCGGAGGTCAAGACGGCGAACGAGAAGTTCGTCTCCGAGTTCCAGTCGGTGGCCGGCGACGTCGGCAAGAGCCTGTCCGCAAGCGGCGCGCGGACACAGCTCCAGACGGCGCTCCAGCAACTCGCCGCCGCATACCAGTCCGCGTTCTCCAACTTGGACTGCGGCGGCAGCTGAGCCGGGCGCCCCTCGTGCAGCTCGACACGGCCGACTACATTTTGCGGGTGACCGCGGCCGGCGGGCTCGGCGCGGTGATCGGGATCGAGCGCGAGTCGCGCAACCAGCTCGCCGGCGTCCGCACGCACGCGCTCGTGGCCACCGGCGCCGCGATCTTCACCCTCGGGGGGGCGTTCGGGTTCCCGGGGCTCCACCGGGGCCCCAACGTCGATCCGATGCGAGTGGCCGCGCAGATCGCCTCGGGCATCGGCTTCATCGGCGCCGGGACGATCATCCGCGACCGCGGCTCCGTCCGCGGTATCACCACGGCGGCGGCGCTATGGGTCAGCGCGGCGGTCGGGCTTGCGGCCGGCGCCGCGCTCTGGGGGCTCGCGATCTCGGGCGCGGTTGTCACGCTGCTCGTGCTGGTGGTGCTCAGGCCCATCAGGTCGCGCCTGCTCACGTTCACGAGCCCGCGCTACACCGTGAAGGTGGAATACCAGCGCGGCCACGGCACGCTTGGCCCGCTGCTCGACGCGATCAACGACGCTGGCGGGCACGTGGAGGACCTGTCGATCGATGACGACGCGAACGGTCGCCGGACCGTGACGCTCGACGTGCGCATCCACGACGACGAGGACCTTCGCGAGGCGGTGCGCCTCGTGTCGGAGCGTGATGAGGTCGCGCGCTGCACCGTCCACCGAAGGTGAGCCGGTGCAGCGGCTACCACACTAGAACTCCGTCCGCGACCTGTGCGACCCGTACGCGACGAGACCGTAGATCGCGAGGATGTCGATCGCGAAGATCGACAGCGACCAGAACGGGTACGCCGGGATGAACATGAGCTGCGAGATCGCGTTCAGGCCGAGCACGCCCACGCCGATCCAGCGGGCGAACTGGTTCTTGGCGAAGATCCCCAGGGCCACGAGGATCGCGGCGATGCCGAGGCACAGCACGACCCAGCCCCACGTGTTGAGATCGCCGGCGATGTAGTCGGTGTTGCCGACAAAGAAGTGAGCCTTGCTGATGGCGGCTATGCCGTCGATGATGTTGAGCGTGCCGACGAGCAGCATCAGCACTCCGGCGAACGTGACCCAGCCGGAGCGGTGATCCTCGTCGGCGCGCGAGAGGTCCGAGGGCACATACGTCTCTCGGTTGACCGTTGTGTGAACACTCATGTTCTCGCCTCCTCGGCGCTTGCATTGCGCGCGCGTTTTTGGCGCGCGCCTTCGGGCCCAAACTTCGCAATCGGGCGGCGCGCGAGCAATAGTGCGCTCTGGCGTATCGGAGTAGGCGGGCACCCGGAGCCCCACCTCATCCGGATCGGGTGATGACGGCGCGCCGCGGCGGCGCGAGCATCCGGCCATGGCAGTCCAACCGGCGGCGCAGCCGCAGAGCGCAGCGGCACCCTCGCCGTTTCCCCCGATCGCGGACTACGGCTTCCTTTCGAACTGCCACACGGGCGCGCTGGTGGCGCCCGATGGCTCGGTGGACTGGCTATGCGTCCCGAGCTTCGACTCGCCGAGCATCTTCGGCGCCCTGCTCGACCGCCAGGCAGGCAGCTTCCGCCTCGGGCCGTTCGGGATCAATGTCCCGACGGGGCGCGTGTACGAGCCGGGCACGAACACGATCCTGACCACCTGGAACACGCCGGGCGGCTGGCTGATGGTGCGCGACGCGCTGACGATGGGGCCGCAGCAGCACGAGGACGAGATCACGCCGCACACGCGGCCGCCCGCGGACGACGACGCTGACCACATGCTCGTGCGCACCGTGCTCTGCCTCGACGGCAGCGTCGAGCTCGAGCTCACGTGCGAGCCGGTGTTCGACTACGGCAGTGTGCCCGCCGAGTGGACGCTCGTGAACGGCAGCCGCCATGTGGCGGACGCGAGCGGCGCCGGCAGAGTGGTCCGGCTCCTCACGGACATGCCAATCGGCGTGGAGGGCGAGGCCGTGAGGGCACGCCACCTGCTGAGGAGGGGAGAGCGGGCCTACTGCTGCCTCTCGTGGGCGCAGTACTCAGACACTCCGGATTCCGGAGCCGAGTTCGTCGCGGCCGGGCACGTGGACGAAGCCGACGAGCGGCTGGCGGCGACCACGCGTTACTGGCGCGACTGGCTCGGGCACGCGCGACTCCCGGACCACCGCTGGCGCGACCCGATCCAGCGCTCGGCGCTCGCCATCAAGGGCCTCACCTACATGCCCACCGGCGCGCTGGTGGCGGCGCTGACCACGTCGCTGCCCGAGACGCCGGGCGGCGAGCGCAACTGGGACTACCGCTACACCTGGATGCGCGATTCCACGTTCACGCTCCAGGCGCTGCACTGGCTCAACCTCGACTGGGAGGCGAACGAGTTCATGCAGTTCGTGGCCGACCTCGAGCCGGACCCTGACGGCGCGCTCCAGATCATGTACGGCATCGACGGCCGGCGCGACCTCACAGAGTCCACGCGCGACCACCTGTCCGGCTATGCGGGCGCGCGCCCGGTGCGCGTCGGCAACGGCGCGTTCGATCAGCGCCAGAACGACGTGTACGGCGCGGTGCTCGACTCGATCCTGCTTCACACGCGCAGAAGCGAGCGCCTGCCGCGCCGGCTCTGGCCGATCGTGCGAGTGCAGGCGGAGTGCGCCGCGCGCGTGTGGCGTGAGCCCGACCAGGGGATCTGGGAGGCGCGTGGCGAACCCCGCCACTACGTTTCCTCGAAGCTCATGTGCTGGGTGGCGATGGACCGCGCGTCGAGGCTCGCTGAGATCCGCGGCGACCCGGAGCTGACCAAAGAGTGGCGCGGGACGGCGGCCGAGCTGCGCGAGGACATCCTCGGCCACGGCATCAGCGAGCGGGGCGTGCTCCGCCAGCACTACGACACCGACGCGCTCGACGCCTCGAGCCTCCTGGCTGCGATCTTCGGCTTCCTGCCGAGCGACGACGAGCGGCTGCGCAATACCGTCGACGCCATCGCCGAGGAGCTCACCGAGGACGGCCTGGTGCTGCGCTACCGCACCGATGAGACCGACGACGGGCTGTCGGGCCGCGAGGGCACATTCCTGATCTGCTCGTTCTGGCTCGTGTCGGCGCTCGCCCTGGTCGGTGAGCTGCAGCGGGCGCGCGACCTGATGGAACGGCTGCTGCACGACGCGTCGCCGCTCGGGCTCTATGCGGAGGAGCTCGACACGAGCACCGGCCGCCACCTCGGCAACTTCCCGCAGGCGTTCTCCCACCTGGCGCTGATCGAGGCGGCCGGCCGGATCATCCTGGCCGAGCGGCTCGAGGAGCTCACGTAGGCCTGTGCGATTGCCGCTCCGATAAGCGCTCCCACCAGCACGTCGCCCGGGTAGTGAACGCCCGTGTGCACACGCGAGTAGGAGACGAGCGCCGCGAGCGCGCGTATCGGCACGGCGGCGTGCGGCAGCGTGTGGCCCACGCCGGTGGCGAACGCGAAAGCGGCCGCCGAGTGCCCTGAGGGGAACGAGCTCGAGGCCGGCGTGGGAACGTGACGGAGCAGGGGCACGCCCGCGCCCTCGCGGTCCGGACGGCGCCTTCTGCCAAGCGGCTTGATGCCCAGGTTCACCACCGTCGCCGTCACGCCCAGCGAGCCGAGGCCGAGCTCGGCTGCGCGCCTGCCATTGGGTCCGGCGAGGAGAGCGAGCAGCGCGCCCGTGCCGATCCACAGTCGCGAGTAATCCGCGGCCTGGGAGAGCCGGCTGAGTGCGCGGTCGAGCGCCGGGGTGGGCGTCACGGCGACCGCCGCATACACCGCGGCGTCCACCTGCTGCAGGTCCTCGAGCCAGCGGGGCCGGCGGCCGCTAGTGCTCACGGAAGGCCCTTGTGTCCCGCTCGAGGCGGAGCGCCGCCGCCTCTTCACGGGCCAGGGCGTCCACGTAGACGTCGTGGGCCCAGTCGCGCTCGGCCGGGTCGCATGCGAGCCACTGCTCCCATGCGCGGCCCACGCGCTTCGCGGCCGTCCGCCACTGCTCGAGGTGCTCGATCCAGCCGCCCGCCACCAGAGCTTCAACCGATCGAGTTGGGAGATTGGAGATCGTCACCGCCGCACCTCGCGTCATAGTTCCGCCGTGCCAACGCCTGCGTGCGAAGCCTCGTCGAGCAGGCCGGCCCTGCGCGCCTGCAGCACCGCCTCGCCGCGCGAGGAGGCGTCGAGCTTCCGGTACACCGAGCGCGCGTGCGTCTTGACGGTGTTCGCGGACACGTAGAGGCGCTCGGCGATCTCGCGCAGGGAGAGGTGGGTGGGGAGGAACTGCAGGATGCGCAGCTCCGCCATCGTGAGGCACCACTCCTGGCCGGCTGACGACGCGGTCGAGCGCGCCACCTGGCGCCTGCAAGCTTCGATCCACGCGCGCGCCGCCTGCGCGTCGGGGGCGCGCGCGAGCTGCGCCGCTGCCTCGTCGAGCAGCGTGCGAGCGTCCGCTGGCGCGCTCATGCGCACCGCGGTCCGCGCGAGCGCGATCCGGCACTCGACCTGGTACCAGGCGGCGAAGTCCACGAGCTCGGCGAGGAGGCCGGTGGCCGCGCGGGCGTCCGCCTGCGACGCCTCCACCCGGCCGATGTGCGCCTGCACGTCGGCCGAAACCGCGTAGACGAGAGCGGAGGTGGGATATGCGGCGGTGCCACTGCGCTCGACCTGCGCCTTCGCCCGGCCGGCGAGCGACTCCGCCGCGTACCAGTCCTCCTCGTCGATCGCGATCAGCGCGAGTTGCGCGAGGCACAGGGCCTGCACGCCCGGGAACCCGGCGGCGGCGCGGCGGGAGCCGTCCTCGAGCACGCGCCGGGCGCGCTGCCCGTGGCCCGTCAGGTGGAGGGCCGCGCCATGCACCAGCTGGCCGAGCGCGCGCCAGCCGCTGTCCTCCGGCAGGTCGCTGCAGGCAGCTTCGGCCTGAAGGCCCACGCCTGTCATCCGCTTGTCGGCCACTGCGGCGCGCAGCAGCCCGACGTGCGCCGCCGCCTCACGGTCGTCAGCGTTTCGCAGCGCACGCGCCGCCCAGTACTCAACCAGCGCGCCGTCGCCGGCCAGCAGGTTGCTCGCCGCCGCGGTGAGCGCGAGCGATGGGCAGTCGGTGATCTGCTCCTCGCTGAAGCCTTCGAGCCAGTCGTCGACCTGATGCATGCGGCCGTAGCCGAGCAGTGCCTCGGAGTGCGACCAGAGCAGGTCGCCGGCTCTCGAGACGTCCTCGGCGGCGATGGCGTGCTCCATCGCGCGCTCGATGTCTCCGTGCGCGCCGTACCAGTCGCCGGCGCGACCGTGGAGCGCTGCCACGAGCTGCGGATCCGAGCGGCGGAGCTCGGCGCGCAGCGCCTGCGCGAACAGCCGGTTGTAGCGGTACTCGCTGTCGCAGCGGTCGAGGGGGACCAGCATCAGATTCATCCGCGACAACGTCTTAAGGAGCTGGGCGGAGCCGGCGCGCTCGAGCAGATGGTCGCAGAGCGGCCCGGACAGCCTGTCGAGCACCGACGTGCGCACGAGGAACGAGAGCTGCTCGGCCGACAGCGGCGCCAGGAGCCGGTCTGCGATGTAGTCCGCCACGAAACGGTCATCGCCGGCGAAGCGCATGAGCGCCCGCCCGGGGCGCGGCTCCTCGCGGGCAGCGAGCGCGGCCAGGTAGAGAGCCGCGGGCCAGCCCTCGGTGCGGTGAACCAGCAGCTCGACGGCCCCCGCTTCGGGTTCGAGCGCGTGGGCGAAGAGCAGCTCGGTCGCCTCCGCCGCTGTCAGCGCCAGGTCGGGGGCGCGAAGCTCAACGAGCATCCCGCCGGCGCGCAGCCCACCGAGTCCGAGCTGTGGCTCGGTGCGCGACGCGAGCGCGATCTGGCTACCGGGCGGCTGCCGCTCGATCAGCTCGGTGAGGAGCTCCATCGCGCCGGCAGAGCTCACCGCGTCCGCGCGGTCGATCACGAGCAAGCTGCCTCCCTCGCCTCGCGAGAGCGCGGCCGCGAGAGCGGACATCGAGGTCGCGCGAGGGGTCCCCAGGGCCGCCGCGATCGCATGCAGCAGCGCGCGTGGGTCGTTGTGAGCATCGGCGAGCTCGAGCCACGCGGCCGGCCGGCGGTCGCGCGCCACCCACTCGGTGAGCAGCACCGTCTTGCCATAGCCCGCGGGCGCCAGCAGCAGCACGAGCGGGGGCGCCGGGACGCAGCTCAGGCGCTCCACGAGCCGCGGCCGCGAGACGAGAGTTCCGCCCGGCCGCGAGCGCCGTCGCTCCGCCGGCGGGAACGGCGGGCTCGCCCGCCGCGCGCCGCCGAGGGGGCGCACCGAGCTCTGAACTGCGGGCGGCGGAGCCATGTGCAGAGCATCCCGGTGCGCGGGCGGGGGGCCAAGGGCGCTCGCCTGCGGGTTCCGGTAGGCGGACACCACCTGCCCCCTGACTGCGTCCATGCCTGGGCCGTTCGGGGGCAAATCTACGTGCACGCACCCTTGCGGCAGCTTCGCCCCTTTGGTGAGACTCGCATTTCGCATCGCCACCGACCCGGTAGGAGCGTTCCGGTAGCAGCAACGTACGCGAGCCCAGCCTCGAGCGGCGGGTTGAATCGAGAGAGCCCGCGGTTTTCTCCTGCCGTCACCGCCCTGATCGCGCTCGCCGCCGGCGGGCTGTCGGGGGCGGGGCTCGTGCTCTCCCTCGCGGCGCCGCCCGGTGGCGATCGCGTGCTGGTGGGCATCCTCCACGTGCTCCTGATCGCGACGCCGGTGGCGGTCGGGCTGTACGCGCTCCGGCGCGATCCGGAGAGCCGCTTCGCCAAGGTGCTCGTGGCGGCGGGCTTCCTGTGGGCGCCGAGCCTGCTGGCCGCCGCCCAGAACAGCGTTCCCTACAGCATCGGCCGCGTGGCGAGCTGGTTCGTGCTGCTCAGCCTCGTTGCGGTCGTTCTGATGTTCCCGTCTGGACGGTTGTCCGGGCGAGTCGACCGCGCACTCGTCGTCGCCGCCGTTGCGCTGATCGGGACGCTGTACCTGCCGGTGGCGCTGCTCACGTCCCACTATCCGGTGCCGAGCCCGTTCAGTCCGTGCCGGCACGCCTGCCCCCCGAACGCCTTCATGGTCGTCGACACCGAGCCGGGCGTGGTCGGCAGCGTGATCACCCCGCTGCGCGAGGTTCTGTCGGTCGCTCTGTTCTTTGCCACGGCGATCGTGCTGGCCGTGAAGGTGGCGCGCGCATCCCGGCTCATGCGCCGCACGCTCACGCCGGTGCTCGCTGGGGCCATGTTCGCCCTTGTTGCAAGCGGGGCCTTCCTGATCGCGCGCCGCGCGGACCCCGGGGCGCCCATAGCCCGGACGCTGGGCTATGTGGCGGTGTTCGCCACCCCGGCGGTGGTGGCCGGCCTCGTGGTTGGCCTGCTGCGCTGGCGAGCGCTTGCCACGACCGCCCTCCAGAAGCTCACGCGGGAGTTCGACCGCGCGTCCAGCGGCGTCCGCGTGCGGGAGCTGCTCGCTGACGCGGTGGGGGACCCCTCGCTCGATATCGCCTACTGGACCGGAGATCCGGGGCGCTGGGTGAACGCGGCAGGGACCCCCTTGATGCTCCCGGTGGACGACCCCACGCGGGCCACGACGGAGATCGCCTCGAACGGACGCGTGGTGGCCACGCTGATACACGACGCGGCCCTGGTCGGCGAGCCGAACGTGCGTGAGGTGGCCGGGGGATTCGCGCTGATGGCCCTCGAGAACCTTCGCCTCGACGCGGAGCTTCACTCCTCACTGCGCGAGCTCAGCGAGTCCCGCGCCCGGATCCTGTCCGCGATCGACCTCGAGCGAGAGCGAATCGAGCGCGACCTCCACGACGGCGCGCAGCAGCGGCTCGTCGCGCTGCGGGTTGGGCTCGAGGTGGCGGCCGAGACGCTCGAGCAGAACCCAGAGTCAACGCGCGAGCTGCTCGAGAAGCTCGGCGCGGACGTGCAGGGCACGCTCAACGAGCTGCGCGCCCTCGCGCGCGGCGTGTATCCGCCGCTGCTTGCCGACCACGGCATCGGCGAGGCGCTCCGCATGGCGGCGCGGACGAGCATGCTGCCCACCACGGTCAGGTCGAAGGGAGTGGGCCGCTACTCGCAGCAGATCGAGAGCGCCGTGTACTTCTGCTGCCTCGAGGGGCTCCAGAATGCCGCCAAGCACTCCGGCGCTGACTCCGCCGAGATCCACCTCTGGGAGGACGAGGAGCTCCGCTTCGAGGTCCGCGACCACGGGGGCGGGTTCGCGGCACGCCGGACGCGCGGAATGGGGCTCGACCACATGCGCGACCGGATCGCCTCGCTCGGGGGGCGGCTCACGATCACATCGGTGCCCGGGGAGGGCACGGTGGTCGCCGGAAGCGTGCCGGTGGGACTGGCCCAGCTCACGCCGGATGCCGAGATGCTGCTCCAGCGCGCCACCGACGCGCTCGAGACCTGCTTCGCGATCTACAGGGGCGCGCGCGATTCGAGCGGCGCGATCATCGACTTCACGGTCGAGCACATCAACGACGCCGCATGCCGCGACCTGGATCGCACGCGTGAGTCGCAGCTCGGCAGGACGCTCGGGTACCTCGACCCCGACTACCTCGGGTCCGAGCTGTTCACGTGGCATCGCCACGCGCTCGAGTCGGACGGCCCTTCCTCGCTCGACGAGGTGTTCTACGAGCGAAGCGCCGAGGGCCGGCAGCTGCGAAAGGCATACGAAGTGCGGGCCGTGCCGCTCGACGGCGCGCGCCTTGCGGTGACCTGGCGCGAAATCACCGAGCGCAAGCGCAAGGAGGATGAGCTGCTGCTCGAGGCCGCGGTGCTCGACCGCGCGGCCGGCGGGGTTTGCCTCGTGCGCGTGTCCGACGGCGTGATCGTGTTCGCAAACCCGCGCTTCGCGGACATCTACGGCTACGAGCCGGGTGACCTCGACGGCCGGCACGTGTCAATCCTGAACTGGGACGACGAGCCCGGAGAGCCGAGTTCCATGGCGGGCGAGATACTCGGTGCGCTCGACGGGCGGGGGGAGGTGAGCTACCAGGCGCGCTACCGCCGCAAGGACGGCCGCGCCGTCTGGTCCGAAGCCCACGCCACCGCCTTCGAGCACCCCACGCACGGCGAGGTCTGGGTGATCGTGCACCAGGATGTGACCGCGCGCCGGGCAGCCGAATCCGCGCTTCGGCTCTGGAGGGAGCGCGTGCGCGAGACCGTCCGGGCGGCCCCGCTCGTCCTCTATACAACCGACGCCGAGCTGCGCTGCACCTGGCTGTTCGACGGGGACTCCGGCCTCGACGGCGACGACGCGGTGGTGGGGCTCACCAACGAGGAGATCTTCGGGGCGGCCATGGGCGCCAAGCTGATGAGGATCAACGCGCGAGCGCTTACGGGCGTGGCCACGCGTGCGCAGCTCGACCTCGATATCGAGGACGGCCCGTGTCGCTTCGACGTCGCGGTGGCGCCGGTGAGCGACGATCGCAATCGCATCGTGGGCGTGGCGGGCAGCATCCATGAGATCGCCGCCGGCGAGCGGCTCGCCGATCCGGCGCGCGACTGGGCCCGCCCCAGAAGGTTCGCCCGAGCTGTCCGTAATGGCTAGCGCGGCGCTTCGGGGGGCTGACCGCCCCTATCGACGCCTGGGAGCATCCTCGCGCTGCTCGCCCCCAGCTGAGATAGTCGTTCTCGTACCCGGCAGGAGAGCCACTCGGCGCGGACGATGAAGGCCACAGGCGCGGAAAAAACCGCCGCCGGCGCGCAGCGCCAGGCCTCGCAGGTGAGGACACTGATCGTCGACGACCAAGAGCCCTTCCTGGACGCGCTGCGCCGGCTCATCGCGGCGGTGCCCGGGTTCGTGGTGGCGGGCGAGGCAACCAGCGGCGAGGAAGCGCTCGCGATGGTCGACGACCTGTCGCCGCAGCTCGTGCTGATGGACGTCCGCATGCCCGGGATGGGCGGCGTGCAGGCGGCCCGCAGCCTTGCTGAGCGCCACCCCGCGATCATGGTCGTGCTGATCTCCGTGCACGGCAAGGAGGAGCTGCCGGACGCGCTCGTGGACGGCGAGGGGCCGGCCACGTTCGTCCACAAGCAGAACTTGCGCCCACGAATGCTCCGTGAGCTGTGGGCGCAGCGCAGGAGCGGATAGCCCTTCCACACGGCGTCCGTCGTGCCCGCGCACGCCGCGATGTGGTGCCCGCCCCATTGCTCCGCGTGTGCGCCACGCGCAGACTTCGTTGTGGTCATGAGGAGGACTCGATGAACGCCGCAGCGGCTCGCGCCGTGGCCCTGACGGCACACGCCGGTCAGACCACCCCGCAGGGCGAGTCGCTCGTACGACACCTCGAGCGGGTGGCCGCGCGCGTGGGCTCCGCGGCGCGGGCCACCGCCTGGCTGCACGAGCTCGGGGAGTGCGGGCGCGAGTGCGTGCACGAGCTGCTCGCCTGCGGCATCACCCCGGTGGAGCTGACGGCGCTCGAGCTTCTGACGCTCGCGGAGGGCGAGGACTATGGCCTCTACGTGCGGCGGATCGCACGGGCGACCGGTCCCTCGGGCGAGCTGGCGCGCACGGTGAAGCTGGCCGAGCTCTCGGACCACCTCGAGCACCTGCCGGCCTCCTCGCCCGTGGCCCGCCGCTACCAGCAGGCCCGCGAGCAGATCGAGCGCGGGCAGCGGCGCACCCGGCGGCGGGTGCGCGAGCTGCGCATCGCAGCGGCCTGACGCTACACGCCGGCGGAGCGCACGACGACGGTGTCCGCCAGCCAGTCGGCGAACCCGCGGCGCCGGTCATTCAGCAGGATCGGCACGAAGCCGGCGAACAGCGGCAGGGCGGCGAGCACGAGGCCCGCGACGCGCACCACGGCGCGGCGCGGCCTGAGGCGCGCGCCACCGCAGCGCGTCACGCGGATCTGCATCACCCGCTCGCCCGGAGTCTGGCCCGTGGTGGCCCAGAAGGTGGCGAAGTAGCCGATCGCCCACGCGAAGAACAGGGCTCCGGCAGCGGCCACGATCACGGTGCGCACGTCGTCGCCGAGCGGGAACAGTGAGAGCACGAGGGCGGCCGCCGCGGCCACCACCGCTGCCACGGCGTTCAGGATCGCTGCGTCCACCACGAACGCCACCGTTCGCGTGACGAGGCCGACGTAGGCCACCGGCTTCACGGCCCGGCACCGTCCGCGGTCGCCGGCTCAGGCCTGCGCCTGCGCCGGCGACGCCGCAGCAGGCCGCGCACAGCCACCTCGAGCCGGTCGTCGGCGTCCAGCGTGCGCTCGCGCACGGCGCCCGCGAACTGGTCGGCGAAGCCCACGCCCTGGCGGCCGATGGCGTCCGTGACGGTGGGGCTGCGGGCGATCGTGTCTATCAGTAGCCACAGATCCTCGCTCTCGAGCAGCCGCGCCACCGCCTCGTCGAACAACGGTCCCTGGATCACGCGTGCCACGAGTCGCTCGGCGGCGGGACTGTCGAGCACCCGGTCCGCGAGCTCCTCCAGGAACTCTGACCGCAGCAGTGCGTCCGCGGCGGCCAGCCCGCTCCGGCTGGCGATGTCCGCGGCGCGGCTCGTCGCGCCGGCGGCGGCACGTCCGGCAGCCTCCGACGGGGCGCTGAGGGCCAGGCGCCCGAAGCTTCTCAAGATGTGCTCCGGCGAGCTCACGCGATCCTCGCCGCCATGCTCGCAACCGTGGAGAGCGAGCGCGAGGGTGGAGGCATGCACGCGATTTGGTGCGCGCACCCCTCATGGAGGCAGGCGAGCCACATTGCCCGGCGAGCTCGCCGCTGACAAGCTCGGCAGCGCCGATGACGACCGCCGAGCTCAACGTTTTGGAGGCAATCGAGGCCCAGGAGGGACCCCGCCTCCGGCCGGACGAGCGGACCGAGATCGGCCGGGCGGCGCGCGCCTTGGCACCGCGCTCGAGCCACGCCGACTGGGCCCCCGCGGACGACCGGCCCGATCCCATCGCGCTGCTGGAGCGGCAGGCGGCCACGCGGGTGTCGGAGCTCGTGCCGATCCGCTACGGCCGCATGGCCGCGTCCCCGTTCACGTTCTTCCGGGGCGCCGCGTATGTGATGGCGTCCGATCTCTCGCGCACCCCGATCTCCGGCCTCCGGGCACAGCTGTGCGGGGACGCGCACCTATCGAACTTCGGCGGCTTCGCATCGCCCGAGCGCTCGTTCCTCTTCGACATGAACGACTTCGATGAGACGCTCCCGGGCCCGTGGGAGTGGGACCTGAAGCGGCTCGCCGCGAGCCTGAGCATCGCCGGCCGTGATCGCGGCTTTTCCGGCAAGCAGCGCCGGACGATCGTCCAGGGAACCGCCGCCGCCTACCGGGAGGCCATGCGTCAGTTCGCCGAGATGGGCGATCTGTCGATCTGGTACCAGCGCATCAGCGACGAGGAGCTCGAGGAGCGCTTCAGGCCGCAGGCGACCGCCCGTCAGCTCCGCAAGCTCGACCGCACCGTGGCAAAGGGCCGCTCGAAGGACAGCGCGCGCGCCTTCGCGAAGCTCGCGGCGAGCGTGAACGGCGCTCCGCAGATCATCAGCGACCCGCCGCTGATCGTTCCCGTCCGGGAGCTGCTTCCGGACTCCGACGCGAACGATCTGCACGAGGAGATGCTCTCCCTGCTCGCCACGTACAGGAAGAGCCTCCCGGAGGACCGTGGCCGCCTGCTCGACCGCTACCGCTTCGTGGACATGGCGCGAAAGGTGGTCGGCGTGGGGAGCGTGGGCACCCGCGCCTGGGTGCTGCTGCTCGTGGGCCGCGACTCGAGCGACCCGCTGTTCCTCCAGGCCAAGGAGGCCCGGCCGTCCGTGCTCGAGCCGTTCGCGGGCAAGAGCGAGTTCGGCAACCAGGGCAAGCGCGTGGTGGAGGGACAGCGCCTGATGCAGGCGGCAAGCGATCTCTTCCTCGGCTGGCTGCGCACCACGGGCCCCGACGGCAAGCGGCGCGACTTCTACCTGCGGCAGCTCTGGGACTGGAAGACCTCGGCCGACGTCGAGACGATGCTTCCCTCAGGGATGGCCATCTACGGCCGGCTCTGCGGCTGGACGCTCGCCCGCGGCCACGCGCGCTCGGGCGACGCTATCGCGATCGCCGCCTATCTCGGGCGGGGCGACAGCTTCGACTGCGCCCTCACCGAGTTCGCCGAGCTGTACGCCGACCAGAACGAGGAGGACCATCGCGCCCTTCTCGAGGCGATCGACGGCGGCAGGCTGGAGGCCGTCGCGGGGATCTGAGCCAGGCCGTGGACGCGCGCGGTGGATCCACGCAAGAGCACCGCGCTCGCCCGCTCGTACGCATCCTGGTGGTCTGGCTCGCCAGCGCCGGCACACTGCTCGTCCTCAGTGCGCTGCTAGAGGGCGTGCACGTCGACGATGTGGCCGCGGCGCTCGCCGCCGCCGCGCTGATCGGGGTGGTCAACGCACTTCTCTGGCCGCTCGTGATCAGGCTGGCACTGCCGCTCACGGTGCTCACGCTCGGCCTCGGCGCGATCCTGCTAAACGGCGTAATGATCCTGCTGGTGGCCGCGATCGAGCCCGGCCTCCGGATCTCGGGCCTGCTCCCCGCGACCTTCGTGGCGCTCGGGGTGACGGTGGTGAACACCGCGGTCACGTCGCTGCTCGCGATCGACGACGACGCGTTCTGGTACCGCAATGTCGTGCGCCGCCAGGCCCGGCGCGCCGGGGCGGGGGAGACGACCGCCGTGCCCGGCCTCTTCTTCCTGGAGATCGACGGGCTGGCCCACGATGTGCTGCTGCGCGCGATGCGCGACGGCAACGCGCCGAACATGGCCCGCTGGGTGCGCGGCGGCACGCACGCCCTGCTGCGCTGGGAGACGGACTGGTCCTCGCAGACCGGCGCCTGCCAGGCCGGCCTGCTGCACGGCGACAACCACGACATGCCGGCCTTCCGCTGGTGGGAGAAGGAGCGCGGGAGGCCGATCGTGACCAACCACCCGCGCGACGCGATGGAGCTGGAGCGCCGGCACTCCGACGGCCGCGGCCTCCTATTCGACGACGGCGCCAGCCGCGCGAACATCGTCTCCGGCGACGCGCCGCACAGCCTGCTGACGATGAGCACGGTGCTCAAGCGCGACCGGCCCGGCAGGATCGGGCAGGATTACTTCGCCTACTTCGCGAGCCCTTACAACGTGCTGCGAACGCTCGCCCTGGTGGCCCGCGAGGTGGCGTCGGAGATGTGGAGCGCCGCGCAGCAGCGGCGCCTCGACGTGCAGCCGCGCATCCACCGCGGCTTCAGCTACGCGCTCGTTCGCGCGTGGGCGACCGTGATCCAGCGGGACCTTCAGGTCGAGGCGATCATCTCGGACCTCTACGCCGGCCGTCCGGTGGCGTATACGACCTTCCTCGCCTACGACGAGGTGGCTCACCACTCGGGCATCGAGCGGCCGGATACGCTCGCCACCCTGCGCCAGGTGGATCGCCAGATCGGGCGCATCGCGCGCGCGGCCGAGTTCGCGCCCCGTCCCTACCGCTTCGTCGTGCTGTCCGATCACGGGCAGTCGCAGGGCGCGACGTTCCTCGACCGCTACGGCGTTTCGCTCGACGAGCTCGTGCACAGCGCGGCGGCCGCCGAGCGTGCGGAGGTCGTGGCCGCGGCGCCGCCCGACGAGGCGGCCGCGTTCCTCGGCGCCTCACTCGCCGAGGCCGCGGGGGGCGACGGCGCGATGTCGAAGACCGTGCGGCTGGCGTCACGCCGCCGCGCCGACGACCGCGCTGACGAGGCGGACGGCAACGGTCTGCCCGAGATCTCCGTGATGGCCTCCGGCTGCCTCGGCCTGATCTCGTTCCCGCGCCACCCGGGCCGGCTCACGCTCGAGCGCATCGAGGGGCTCCATCCGGGGCTGATCGGCGAGCTCGCGGCCCACCCCGGCATCGGCTTCGTGCTCGTCCGCTCGGATTCGCGGGGCCCGCTCGCCATCGGCGCACACGGGATCCACGCTCTCGACTCGGGCACGGTCGACGGGGAGGATCCGCTCGGCCCGTTCGGGCCCCACGCCGCCGCGCACGTGCGGCGCACGAGTGGCTTCCCGCACTGCCCGGACATCCTGGTGAACAGCACCTACTGGGAGGACACCGACGAGGTGGCGGCGTTCGAGGAGCTGGTGGGCTCGCACGGCGGCCTCGGCGGCTCGCAGTCGTTCCCGTTCCTGCTTCAGCCGGTGGAGCTCGAGCCGCCCGCCGAGCCGCTCGTGGGCGCCGAGGCCGTGCACCGGCGGCTGCGGCTCTGGCTTGTCCAGCTCGGGCACGAGCGCTACGGCGATCCCGCTCCCGGGCTCGCCGCCGCGCAGGCCGCGAAGGTGGGCTGATGCGGCTGCCCACGCCCCCCGGCGTGGAGGCGCTGCGCAGCTACCGGCACTCCTGGCTGCGGCGGGACCTGGTCGCCGGGCTCGTGCTGAGCACGCTGCTCGTGCCGCAGGGCATGGCCTACGCGGAGCTGGCCGGGTTGCCCGCCATCACCGGCCTCTACACGAGCGTCCTCTGCCTTGCCGGCTACGCGCTGTTCGGCCCCTCGCGGATCCTCGTGCTGGGCCCAGACTCCTCGCTCGGGCCGATGATCGCGGCCACGATCCTTCCGATAGTCGGCTCGGGCGGCGATCCCAAGAAGGCGGTGGCGCTGGCCTCGGCGCTCGCGCTGATCGTCGGCGTGGTGGAGCTCACGGCCGGGGTGGCCAAGCTCGGCTTCATCGCCGATCTGCTCTCCAAGCCCACGCAGATCGGCTACATGAACGGGCTTGCGCTCACGATTCTCGTGGGGCAGCTCCCGAAGCTGTTCGGCTTCTCGACCGACGCGAACGGGCTGATCCACGAGGCGCGCAGCTTCGTGGACGGCCTCCAGGCGGGCGACGCCGTCGCCCAGGCGGTGGCGGTCGGGCTGGGCAGCCTGGCGCTCATCCTCATCCTCCAGCGCTGGCTGCCGAAGGTGCCGGGCGTGCTCGCGGCGGTGGTGGTGGCGATCGTGGCGTCTGCCGGCTTCAGCCTCGCGGACCACGGGGTGTCGGTGGTGGGAACCCTGCCAAAGGGCCTTCCGCCCCTCACGCTGCCGAGCTTCTCGTCCGACCTGCCACTGCTGATCGCCGGCGCGCTTGGAATCGCGCTCGTCTCGCTGACCGACACGATCTCCACCGCCTCGGCGTTTGCGGCGCGCACCGGCCAGGAGGTGAACGGAGACGGCGAGATGGTCGGAATCGGGGTTGCGAACGTGGCGGCCTCCTTCTTCCAGGGCTTCCCCGTGAGCACGAGCGGGTCGAGGACGGCCGTGGCGGAGCAGTCGGGCGCGAAAACGCAGGTCACCGGCCTCGTCGGTGCCGGGGCGATCCTGCTCATGCTCCTCCTGGTCCCGGGGCTCCTGCGCAATCTCCCGCAGCCCGTGCTCGCCGCCGTGGTGATCGCAGCCTCGCTGTCGCTCGCCGACCTCGCGGGCACGACGCGCCTGTGGCAGCAGCGGCGCGTGGAGTTCCTTCTGTCGCTCACGGCCTTCCTCGGCGTGGCTCTGCTGGGCGTGCTGCCCGGCATCGCGGTGGCGGTGGGGTTGTCGATCCTCAACGTGTTCCGCAGGGCCTGGTGGCCGTACCAGACCACCCTCGGCCGGGTGCCGGGCATGTCGGGACTCCACGACCGCGGCCTCCACCCGGATGCCGAGGAGCTTCCGGGGCTCGCGATCTTCCGCTTCGACGCGCCGCTCTTCTTCGCGAACGCGCGCACCTTCCGCGATCAGATCCGGCGGGTCGCGCGCACGGGCAGCCGGCCGCTCTGGATCGTGGTGGCCGCGGAGCCGATCACCGACGTGGACACGACGGCGGCCGACATGCTCTCGGAGCTCGACGAGGAGCTCAACGCCGCCGGCACCTCGCTCGTGTTCGCGGAGCTGAAGGAGCCGGTGCGCGCGAAGCTCGAGCGCTACGAGCTGATCGGCCCGCTCGACCCCGCGCACTTCTTCCCGACGCTCGACGCCGCCGTGGACGCGTTCCGCGAGCTCACGGGAGTGGGCTGGGCCTCGCCCGCCGAGGAGGTCAGTGGAGCAGTGACTTGATCGCGATCAGGATGCCGCCGATCGCGCCGGCCGCCGAGGCATGCACGAGAGACATCGAGATTCCCGCGCCCGCCAGACGCGCCGCGCAGAAGCCGTAGAGGGACAGCAGCGCGAGACCCGACCACTTCGCCAGGTCGAAGGCGGTGCCAAGGTGGAGCACGCCCAGCGCCGCGAGCATGAAGAACAGCGCTGGAAAGGCGGTGCCAACGCACGTGGCCGCCACCGCCCCAAGCACCTGCGAGAGCTCCTCGCGCGCGATCCCGATCCGGCGGCTGCGCGCCTCGGCGCCGAGCACGTCGCCGTAGAGCTCAGCCAGGCCCACCGCGAGCGCCGTGCCCACGAGCGTTCCCGCCACCACGCTGGCCGACGGCGGGTGGTCCTGTAGCGCCACCACCAGAGCCAGGCCAATCGTCGCGCCGTAGATGATTCGCGACACGTGGTGCGACTGGAGGTGCGCTTCGACTGCTCGCTGCACGGGCCTCCGTGCGAGCCTAGTTGCGTTCGGGTCCTCCGCCGGTGGTGCCCGCCCCACGATCCGAGGTATGCGCGCCCCATTGTCTGCGGCGCCCGCAGGTGGGAGCCTCGCTCCACATGCTCAGTACCAGGACGAGGGCACCGCGCGCGGACTCCGGGTGGGCAGGGCTCTTCCGGGACGCGTTCAGGCGATCCCGCAACCCCATGGTCCTCACCGACGCGCGGCGGGTCCAAGTCGACGTGAACGGCCCGTTCGTGAAGCTGCTCGGCCGTGGGCGCGACTCGCTTATCGGGCAGCCGCTCTACAAGTACGTCGACCAGGGCCCGCTGCTCACTCTGGAGGAATGGCGGGCGGCGCTCGCCGAGGACGAGCTCACCGGCGAGGCGAGCATGATCTGCGCGGGCGGCGAGACGATCGCCGTGCAGTACGCGGCCTACCCGGCGGTGGTCACCGGAACCCGCCTGGTCCTGTTCGTCGCCCTCAGCGTGTCCCGCTGGGGTCGCCACTTCCGGCGCGATCCCGAGGCGCGGGGGCAGATGGGACCGCTTTCGCGGCGCGAGCGCGAGGTCGTCCGCCTGATTGCGCTGGGAGCCAGCGGGCCGGAGATTGCCGAGGAGCTGCACGTCTCCCACAACACCGTGCGCACCCACGTCTCCAACTCGATGATCAAGGTCGGCGCCAGGTCGCGCGCGCACCTCGTGGCCAAGGCTCTCGGGGACGGCATCGTGCTTGCCACAGCCGAAATCGCGCAGCAGTAGGATCGACGGAACGCCCGCGGGCGTCCACGATCACAGCGTGGTTTTGGTGGAGCTCGAGCTTCCCCCGCTGTTCGCCGAAGCGTGCGGGTATCGCGGGCATGCGCGGCATGTGGCCCTCCGCTGGACGCCGGAGCTGTTCGAGCTGCGCTGGACCGACAACGGCCATACCTTCGTGGGCGAGGTCGACCCCTTTCTCGCGCTGTGCACTCATCCCGCCACGGCCGCGGCGCTCGAGCCGTTCCATAGTGCCAACTCGGCGGAGGGAACCCGGCCCTGGCTCCTCGTCGACCGCGACCGGCGCCGGCTGAGCTTCGGCACCGCGGCCGAGGTGTGGATGGTGCTGAACAAGCAAGGGCGCTAGCCGATTTCACCCCTTTCGCATGAGGCCCGGGCCCGGCGCCGAACCTAGGCTCGTCCGCGATGTGCCGTTGGATGGCATGGCTGGGTCAACCGGTTCTGATCGAGGAGCTGCTCTTCAAGACGCAGCATGGGATCGTCGATCAGAGCCTGCACGCCCGCATGGGCGCAGAGCCCACGAACGGCGACGGCTTCGGCCTCGGTTGGTACGGCACCGGCGAGGGACCCGCCCTGTACCGCAGCATCGCGCCCGCCTGGTCGGACCGCAACCTGCGCGAGTTGGCCGCGCACGTGGAGTCGCCGCTGTTTCTGACGCACGTGCGCGCGGCGATCGGCTCACCCGTGCAGGAGACGAATTGCCATCCGTTCCGGTGCGGCCGGTGGCTCTTCGTGCACAACGGCTACGTCGGCGAGTTTCACCGCCTCAGGCGGCGGCTAATGCTGGCGATCGATCCCGAGCTCTTCGACGACGTGCACGGCTCGACAGACACGGAGGTGGTATTCCAGCTCGCACGCACGTTCGGGCTCGAAAAGGACCCGATCGCGGCGCTCGAGCAGACCGTCGGGTTGATCGAGGCCACGGCTGCCGAGCTCGGAGTGTCCGCGGAGGTCCAGGGCACGTTCGGGGTCTCAGACGGCACGGGGCTGTGGGCGGTGCGCTACTCCACCGAGGGCAGCGCGCGCTCGCTGTTCGCGTCCAACGATCCGGCCACCATCCGCGCGCTCCACCCGGAGAACCCGCGCTTCGCCCGCCTCAGCCCTGACGACCGCTTGATCGTCTCCGAGCCGTTCTCCGACCTTCCCGGCTTGTGGCAGGAGATCCCCGAGTCCACCGCGGTCACGGTTCAGCATGGCGGCGTACTCGAGGAGCGACCGTTCGTTCCGCGCCCGCCGGCGCCAAAACTTCACGCCGCCGGCGCGCTCAATGCTTGAGGCCCGTCACCAGAGGAGCGCACCCTGGCTTCCGGCGTGGGCGCGCTGGAGCCGCGCTGCGGCGGAGGAGCCGTGGACCGTCGGGGTCGAGGACGAGCTGGTGCTTGTCGACCCTCGCACCTGGTCGCCCGCCAATCGCGCGGAAGAGCTCGTGGCAGCGCTGCCCGACCACGCCTCCATAGAGACACACGCCTGCGTCGTGGAGCTGAAGACGGCGCCGCACGAGACGGTGGCCGAGACGGTCGCCGACCTCGCGACGCTGCGTCGCCTGGCGTCCCGCCTGGTCGACGAGGAGCTCGGCCTGCGCCTGGCGGGCTCGGGCACGCACCCGCTCGCCACGGATTCCCACGTCGAGGTTTCCTCGAGCCCGCGCTACGCGGACATCGAGTGCATGATGCGGGCGGTGGCCCGCCGCGAGCCCACGATGGCGCTGCACGTCCACGTGGCCGTGCCCCACGCCGAGCTGGCCGTGCGGGCGCTCGACGGCCTGCGCTGCGAGCTTCCGCTGCTCCTCGCGCTGTCAGCCAACTCTCCGTTCTGGCGCGGCCGCGACTCCGGCTTCGCCTCCATGCGCACGCCGCTCCTGTCGATGTTCCCGCGCTTCGGCATTCCCCGCAGGTTCGGCTCGTACGCGGCTTATGTCGAGGTGGTGAGTGGGCTGCTGCGCTCGCGGGCGGTGCCCGACCCAGGCTTTCTCTGGTGGGACGTCCGGCTCCAGCCGGGGCTCGGCACTGTCGAGGTGCGCATCATGGACGCGCAGACCAGGGTCGCCGACATCGCCCCGCTGGCCGCGCTCGTGCAGTGCCTCGTCTTCGCTCACGCAACTGCCGCGGAGCCGCCCGGGGTCGGTCAGGAGCTGCTCGCAGAGAACCGCTTTCTCGCCGCGCGGGACGGGCTGCGGGCGCAGCTCTCCTCCACGCCGGAGGGGCGCACCCGCCCGGCTGCCGAGTGGCTTGGCGGGATTATCGAGAGCTGCCGGCCGGCGGCGCAGGCGCTGGGTTGCGCCTCCGAGCTCGAGCACGCGCTCGCACTGGCCGAGGATCCCGGTGCGGTGCGCCAGCGCAGGCTCGCGGCGAGCGCCGGGCTCGGGGCGCTGCCGGCGCTGCTCAGCGCGGAGCTCGCCCCGGCGGAGCGGGTGGTGGTGGCGGCCTGAGCGGCCGGTTCAGGCGGCGAGCAGCTCGGGGTACAGGCGCTCGCAGAGCTCGCGCACCTTGCCGCGCTCCGCCGGCGCGAGCGCGGAGCCAAACAGCTGCCTGAGCTGGTCGTCCGCGGCTTCGAGGTAGCGCTCCGCGAACTCGGACTTGACCTCGACCTCGAGCCGCGTTTCACCCGGACCCACCGGGTACTCGAGACGGTCCCAGCTCAGCTCGAGCCGGTGCAGGCCCTGCACGTACTCGTGTATCGAGCGGTTGTTTCGAAGCGCGCCGATCGCGTGGAGGCCGCCTCCGGGCGCGATGCTCGCCGCCTCGTGCACGACCTCGAGGAGGCCGTGCTCCGCGAGCAGCCGCTCGAGCTCGCCGCTCTCCTCGACGACCGAGTCCAGGAGGACGTTCACCTCCTTGCGCTGCTTCCCGCTCCGGCCAACCCGGCGTGACGGGCCCTTCCAGGTGAGCTCCGCGCCCTGCTGGGTGTCGGTCATGCGGATACGCAGGGAGCAGCCTGCGCCGCGCAGGTCGAGCGCCTCTGTGTCGAAGTACGTATCTGTGATCGCGACGTTCTGCGAGCCCGCGAGCGTCAGATCCGCGAGCTCGATGGGGACGACCGCCGGATCCTCGCCCGTGTAGAGGTACTGGAGCTCGACCTCCATCTCGGTCGCATATACCCCGGCTGCAGGGCCGGCAATCTGAGACCAGGGACGATCGGGGGAGGATTTCACCCACTTCGCATGATGGCGGGCTTAGCGGACGCGCATATGTTCGGCGCCAGTCGCCGACAGGCACCCATGGACTTCCGCACTCACAGCTTCCTGGCAAGCCACTTCCACGCCGCCTCCACGAATGGCGGGGGCGACGTGCTGGTTGGCCTCGCGGTGGTGTTCGGCTGCTCACTCGTGCTGTTCGCCGTCGCGTGGTACATGCACGGCGGCGGCGACGACGACTCGGAGCCGGGCGGAGGCGGAGGCGGCCCACGCGGACCCGACCGCCCCCCTGGCGGCCCCTCCTGGTGGCCGGACTTCGAGCGTCAGTTCGCACGCTATGCGGCCGGCTACGCGGAAGGGCGGGCGCGCTCCCGGGACCTGGTGGGAGCCGTCGCCAGTGACCGCACCGTCGTCCCGCCAGAGACCTGATGCGCCTCGAGCTCGGCACACCCGTGCAGTGCAGCGGCGAGAAGCTCGGCGAGCTTGCGGACGTGGTGATCGATCCGGTCACCCGGCGCATCACCCACCTGGTGGTGAGCGGCGACGGAAACTTCCAGCAGGCCCGTCTCGTGCCCATCGGCCTCGCAGACCCGGACGGCGGAGCGGAGCTGTGCCTGCGCTGCTCGATCGAGGAGGCGGGTGGCTTCCAGCCCGTGCAGGACTTCGCCTACCTTCGTCTCGACGAGCTGCCGCCACAGGACCCTGAGTGGGACGTGGGAATCGAGCACGTACTGGCGGTCCCCTACTACCCGATGGGCGATCCCGGCGATATGGCGTACTCGTACGACAACCGGGTGGGCATGTCCTACGACCGCGTGCCGAAGGGGGACGTGGAGATACGGCGGTCGAGCACCGTGATTTCGGACGACGGCGAGTTCGTCGGCACCGTGGACGGCTTCCTCGTCGACGACGACCAGCGCATCACCCATCTGGTGCTCGGCAGCGGTCACCTCTGGAGGCGGCGCAAGCTCAACGTTCCGATCGAAGCTGTGACCAAGGTGGAGATGGACAGCCTCGCCCTGAAGCTCAGCAGGCGCGAGGTGAGACGGCTACCGGCAGCGCGCGTTCACCGCTGGCACCTCACGGGTGCTGGGCGCTAGCTGCTCCGCGCTCGCGGGTCTTTTGCCGCTGGCGAGCGCGCCCCGCTAAGAAGATCCCGATCACCGCCGCGGCCACTGCGAGGCCGATCAAGAGCCAGCCCCACCATGGGATCCCGCCAGACGAGGACTCGCTCTCCTTGGAGCTCGGCGTCGCTTTGACCGTTGTGCTCGTCTTGTTCGTGATCGACGTGGTCTGCGATGGCGCGGTGCTCGTGGTGGTCTGAGTGACGGTTTTCGTCTGCGCCGGCGCCGTGACTGTGGCCGTCTTGGTGGGGGCTTCCGTGCTCGACGTCGGCACCGTGGCCGCCGCAAGCTTGTCCTGAGCCTTCGCGGCCGCCGTGGCCGCGCTCTCCTGCGCAGAGGTGCTCGACCCGCCACCACCACAGGCAGCGAAGCTCAGGGCGAGCACGGCGAGGATCGACACGGTTGCGCGGGACCACATGGCAGGGTCAAGTGTCGATCCCGGGCGGCGCCGTACACAAGGTTGTCCGCACCATTCACGGCCGGGTGCGGGCACCGGGCGCGTCTCACCTGGTTCGGACGATGCGCGCGGGGGCGTGCGGACCGATGCTGCGTCCGTGAAATGGGAGCTGGCGATCGTCTCGGCGTCCGTTCTCGCGGTGGCCGGGATTTCGCGCCGGCTGAATGACACTCCGTTAACGCCGGCGATGGTGTTCGTGGCCATCGGCCTCCTGGCGGGACCGCTCGCCGTCGACGTGGTCGGTCCCTCGCCCGCGGGAGCGACGGTGCGCACTCTGGCGGAGACGACGCTCGCGATCGTGCTGTTCTCGGACGCGTCCAAGATCAAGCCGCGACTGCTCAGGCGCGAGTCGGGCGTGCCGGTGCGGCTGCTCGCCATCGGGCTGCCGCTCACGATCGTCTCGGGCGCGGTGCTCGCGAAAGGCATCTTCGGCCACCTGAGCGTTGCCGAGGCCGTGGTGCTCGCGGTGCTCCTCGCGCCCACGGATGCCGCACTCGGCCAGTCCGTGGTCACCGAGCCGCGGCTTCCCTCGCGCATTCGCCAGGGACTGAACGTGGAGAGCGGGCTGAACGACGGCATCTGCGTGCCGCTCCTACTCGTCACCCTCGCGGTCGCGGACGTGGAGGAGAAGTCGGCCACGGGCCATCACGCGCTTGCCGTGCTGGTGGAGGAGATCGGTTACGGCGCACTCGGCGGCGTGGCCGCCGGGCTGGCCGCCGCCGCTGTCGTGATGCTCGGCGTTCGCCGAGACCTGATCCGCGGCTCGTGGCTGCAGGTCATCCCGATCGCGGGCTCGGGGCTCGCGTACGGGTTGGCGCTCGGGTTCGGCGGTTCGGGCTTCATCGCCGCGTTCGTGGCGGGCGGCGTCTTCGGCGCACTCGAGAGCCGGGAGTCCGCGCACGCATCGCGGCTCAACGAAGAGGTGGGGGCGCTGCTCGGCGGGGTCACCTTCCTGATCTTCGCCGCGGTGCTGCTCGGCCCGACGCTCGAGCACGTGAGCTGGCAGGCGGCGCTCTACGCGGTGCTCAGCCTCACCCTTGTCCGCATGCTGCCGGTGGCCATCGCGATGGCCCGGAGCGGTGCCAACTGGAGGACGGTCGCCTTTCTCGGATGGTTCGGCCCGCGCGGCCTCGCGTCGATCGTCTTCGCGGTGATCGTGGTGCAGGAGGCCCATCTGGCGGGCGCTCAGACGATCCTCGTCGCCACCTATTTCGCCATTGGCCTGTCGGTCTTCGCCCACGGCATCACGGCGGCGCCGCTGGCCAAGCGCTACGCCCATTGGGCCGAACGGCACCCTCGGCCGAGTCCGGCGGAGACGTAGTCAGGCCACGGTGGACGCTATAGGGTGGGCGGTCCCGTCCCCCGTGCGGTGAGATGAGTGCAGATTCGCCCAGCGCGTCCGGTTTAGTTGGGTCGCTGCGGCCTCGCGACCGGCTCATAGCGACCCTTGCGCTGGCGGCTGCCGCGGCCCAGGTCGCGGTCACCGCGGACGCTGACTTCCTCGCACACCCGGGCTGGCTCGCCGCCCAGAAGGCCGACTTCGTGCTCGGTCCGGTGCTGATCGGTCTCTACTGGCTGCGCGTGCGGCCGGGGAACCGGTTCGGCTGGCTGCTCATCGCCTTCGGGTTCATCTGCGCCGTTTACATCACGCAGTCGCTCACCACTCCCTGGCTGTTCGGCGTCGGCCTCATCTGGGAGAGCGTCATCTACCTGGCGACCCTGGTCTTGATCCTCACTTTCCCCAACGGGCGGCTCGACGGCATCGCCGCGAAGCTCGTGGTCGGCGCCGGGGCCGTGGCGGCCGCGCTCAACGTCGCGCTGGTCGTGATGCTGCCGGTGACGAACGCGGGCGGCGCGATTTCCGGCTGCCGGCAGCTCTGTCCGAAGAACGGCGTGGCCTTCGCGTCGAACCCGAGTCTCGCGCTCGACCTGATCAAGCCATTTCAGATCGTGGTGATCTGCGTGGCGGTGGCCACGGCCGCGCTCCTGATCTGGCGCATCGCCACGGGCACGCCGCCGCAGCGCAGCGCCCACGCGATCGGCACCTCGGTCGCGCTGCTCTTCACGGCGCTCCAGATCACGTTTCTGTCGCTGAACATCTTCGAAGTGAACGCGCCCGAGTTGACGAACGCGATCCAGTGGGCGTTCACGGCCGCGCGCGCCTTGATCTGGTACGGCTTCCTTTTTGCCCTCATCGCCGCGCAGCTCTTCGCCGGGCGCACGCTGCAGCGGCTCGTGCAGCAGTCCCTGCGGCGTCCCGGCCGGCGCGAACTCGAGGCGATGCTGCGCCGGCCGCTTGGGGATCCGAGCTTCGAACTGCGCTTCTGGGATTCGAAGCAGAACGAATGGCCGGGCGGCCTCGAGCCCGGCGCCGGAAATGCGGTGACGGTGGTCGAGCGCGACGGGTCGCCCGCGGTGGCGCTCATCCACGACGCGCAGCTCGACGATGACCCCGAACTGCTGCACGCGGCCGGCGCGATCGCGCTCCTGGCCGCCGAGAACGCCGAGCTCGACGCGGCCTGGAAGGACGCCGTCGACGATCTCCAGCGCTCGCGCGAGCGCATCATCAGCGCCGTGCACGACGAGCGGCACCGAGTGGCGGTCAACCTTCACGACAGCGTGCAGCAGCGCCTCGGCGCGCTGCGCCTGCGCCTCGCAATGAGCGCCGAGCTTGTGTCCGAGGAATCGCTCCGCAGCCGGCTGAACTCCATCGGCCAGGGGGTGGACGACGCGATCGAAGAGGTGCGCGAGGTCTCCCACGGGCTGTATCCGCACCTGCTGATCGAGCAGGGGCTCGCGCCCGCGCTCGAGCGGGCCGTGCTACCCGTCGAGGTCCGCCACAACAAACTCTCCCGGTACCCGGCCGAGCTCGAGCTGGCGGTGTATTACTGCTGCCTCGAAGCTGTTCAGAACGCAATGAAGCACGGCGGACCCGAGGTGACTGTGAGCGTGAGCCTCCAGGAGAGCGACGGTTCGCTGAGCTTCGAGGTCGCGGACGACGGGCCGGGATTCGACCCTTCGGCGGAGCGCGCCGGACTCGGGCTTCAGAGCCTGAAGGACCGCCTCGGCGGGGTGGGCGGGCAGCTGACGATCACGAGCGAGCCGGGGCGCGGCACAGTCGTCGCCGGGGCCGTTCCGCTGCGAGCGGGCTGGGCCCGCCGGGCGGCGCGCCTGCGCGGTCACTCGGGCGGCTCGCCCTCCAAGAGCGCCTGAAGGTCGACCGCGTGGAGGCGCTGCTTCGGCACGAAAGCGCGTGCCCCGCATGCGCGCGCGAGCTCGGCCGATGTGTCCGAGTCCACCGACATCAGCACGATCGCGAGCTCCGGCCATCTCCCGGTGAGCGACCGCGCGACGTTGAAGCCGCTCTCGCCTCCCAGGCGTACATCGAGGAGGACGGCGTCCGGCTCGAAGCGCTCGGCCGCGGCCATCGCGCCGCTCCCATTGCTCGCCTCGCCCACCACCTCGTGGCCGCGTCTCTCGAGGAGCTCGCGAACAACTTCCCGCCATTCGACTCGGTCGTCGACGATCAAGAAGCGCACTTTCGCGAGCCTAGCCCACGGTTCTCCCCTAACCGGCGGGAATCCCTGGCGGATGACTAAGCGCCGGTGGTCCGGGGCGCGCCGCTGCCGGCGTGCCCGGACAACCTTCTGCGCGAGCCCCTAGTACTCCACCGCCACCGTGGCCGGCACACCGCGAGCCGGCCTGCCCACGAGCGTTCGCACCGCGTCGAGGAGCCCAAGGAAGAGGATCGCGAACGCGATCACGACGACCGCCTTCGTCCCAGTGGCGAACCCCGCGCCCTCCCCGAGCGCACCGACGACGATCGCGGCGCCCGTGAGGCGGGACGCGCCCGCCCTAACGACGGCGATGCCGAGCAGGGCGAGCCCGATGTCGCCGAGGATCGAGACCGGCTCGAGAGCCGACACCGCCGCGCTCGAGTCGATCCGGTGAAGCGCTGCGGTGGCCTGCGCCGAGTTGAGGCCGCGCACCACGGACGGCATGGCGGCGGCCACACCGTTCTCGAAGAGCACGACGAGCGAGCCGAGCACGCCGAGGATGCCGCCGGCCACCGCGAGTCCCGGCGCATGACGCGCGACTGCAAGCGCCAGCCAGATGATGCCGCCCATAAGGAGCACGATCGAGATCGTCTGCAGCGTGAGCCCCGCGATCACGGCACCGCGGTGGTTGGCGATCGCGGCTGCCCGATCGGCCGCCTCGTCCGACAGCGTGGGGTGCACGACTACGCCTGCCATCACTACAACGGGAGCGGCGAGCAGAGCGCCGAAACCGCTGATGTTTGCCTTCGTCAACTCGGCCTTCCTTTCGTTCGAGTGAGGTCCTGACGGCAGAGTCGTCCCGTCCGCGGCCGCCAGCAAGCCCACTTCCCTCCGACCTCATTCGGGTTTTCCTCGGATCGAGCGCAACCTGCACGACGGTATCCAGCAGCAGCTCGTCGCGCTCGCGGTGCGGCTCCGCCAGGCGGACACCGACGGTGACCCACTGCTCGCCGACCTGGCGAGTGAGGCGGAACAGGCTGTGTTCGCGCTTCAGGACCTCGGTCGCGGGATCTTCCCGAGCGTGCTGGTGGACCAGGGTCTGGTGCCGGCGCTGCGGACGCAGGCGGGGCGAATGCCGCTCGCCGTACGGGTGGAGGCCGACGCCGAGCTGGTCCGCACGCGCCTCGATCCAGAGCTCGAGACGGCGCTTTACTTCGTCGCGCTCGAGGCGCTCACGAACGTGCAGAAGCACGCGCCGGACGCGTCCGCGTCCGTGTGGCTGCGCCTCGAAGCCGGCGAGGTGATGCTCGAGGTGGCGGACGACGGGCCCGGATTCGAACGGCGCCCGGGAGACGGTGCGGGCCTGCAGAACATGGCGGACCGGATTGCCGCCGCCGGGGGCACGTTTTCGATCGACACGGCGCTCCACGCGGGCACGCGAATCCGCGCCACCGGGCCGGCACCCGAGTCAGCCGGAGCCCGACTCGCGCAGGTAGATCAGAACGGCCGCCACGCGCCTGTTGAGCTCCCGCTCGGCCGCGAGCCCTAGCTTCGAGAACACGGACGCGATCCGCTTCTCCACGGTCCCTATCGAGATGAAGAGCGCGTCGGCGATCGCCTGGTTGCTCTTGCCTTCCGCCATGAGCCGCAGCGCGTCCAGCTCCGCGGGAGTCAGCGCACCGAGAGGTGAGCCCGGCTTGCGCGACCGCTGCCCGAGCAGCGTGTCGACGATACGCGGATCGAGCACCGAGCCGCCGCTGCCGGCGCTTGATCGTGTGCGCTGCCTCGATCCCCTCCATGGTGAAGGTGGGCGGCATCTTCACATCCATCACCACGACGTCCGGACGCAGCCGCTGCTCCTCGGCGATCACGCTGTCGAAATCGGAGGCGACCCCCACGACCTCGAGCTCGTCCCGCTCATCGAGCAGACGCCGGGTTCCCTCGCGCGTGAGGTACTGATCCTCCGCGATAAGCACCCGCAGTCGTGGCGAATCGCCCTGTGCCGCACCGGTCACCGCGCGTGCATTCCAGCAGACGCGGCCCGAGGGGCGGACAATCAGGGGCCATCCCGTCCGCGCTCGCCGCTGCGCACCATCACGCAGTCGAACTCGAGCACGCGGCCCGTGCGGACGTCGCGGCTCACCGGGAAGAGGCCGGTGATCTCGAGCCCCGCCGCCTCGTACACGGCGAGCGCATCGGGCATCCGCGGCATGCCCTCGTAGAGCTGGAGCAGGGCGACCTCCGACTGGACCCCGATGAAGTCCACCACCCGCTCGCCCAGGCCCGCGAACACCTCGAGGTCGTAGCCCTGCGTGTCGAGCTTGAGATAGAGCCGCGGCTCGGAGACCGGCGCGATCACCTCGTCGAGGATCGCGTCCAGCCGGCGGACCGGCACCTGGACCGTCGTGGGATCGCGCAGGCGGGGGTGCCGGCGAGCACCGAAGCTCGTGGCGGGCAGCATCGAGCTGAGCGTGTCGACGACGACGTTCATCGGCATCTCAGCCCCCTCGCGCCCGAGCGCGTAAGGGTGGGCCGTCCACGCCGGGTCCCCCGCCGCGGTGCGTTCCAGATGGCTGAAGGCTTCAGGCACCGGCTCGAACGAGACGATGTGGCCGCGATAGCCCGCGTCACGCAGACGAAGGCCGAACTCGCCGCGATGGGCCCCGACGTCGAGCACGCAGTTGATTCCGTACGTGTCGAGCACTGCGGCGACGTGGCCGTGAGCGAGGTACTCGGCGAGCCCCGTCTCCATCTCGAACCATTGCTCACGGGCGAGCTCGCGATCCGTCGCCAGCACCGCTCCCGCGGTGAGCTTGCGCACCTGAGCGCTCCCGCGGCGGCCAGCTGCTGCGGCTCCCGGGCCGATGGTGGCCGCCTCCACCCCGAGGGAACGGAGCAGCCGGAGCCCGCGCCGGCGCCATGCTCGAGATAAGACCATCCTTAGGCAGCCACGATACGAAACCGCAGGCTGCCCTAGAGCCAGCGGTCCGCGTGAAGGCGGGCAACGGTGTGGATTTTTAGGGCTCCTGGCCCCAAAACTCCACACCGGGGGAGTCCACGGTGCGGGAATTTGGTTGTCCTGCAACCAAATTCGCCCACTGTGCGGTTCACCGAACGGTGATCTTGAACTTCCCGACCAGCACGCCTTGACCGGGTCCAGCAGTGGGGCCGAGCGCGGTGTTCTGCCCGCCGTTGAATCTCACTTCGCCGCGGAAGGTGCCGTGGCAGCGTTGCGTGGGGAAGCTGAGCTGCACCCGCTGGCCGGCGTTGATGTCCTTGTAGGTTCCGCCGCCTTCTATCGCGTGGCAGTTGATGCCGTGCGAGTTAAGCCGCATGATGCCGGTGTACTGGGCGCTGGCGTCCGTCACGCCTACGCGTGCAATGAAGCTGACGACGACCTTCGGGCCGTAGTGGGCTTTCCCGAGACGCGCCGTGACCGGCGAGGCCACGTCTGTGGGTTTGGGCTGCGGCCGCTTGACGAGCACGCGTCCCACGAGGGGGCAGGTGCCACCGATCGGCCCGTTGTCCTGCGCTCTGCGGCGCAGGTGGCATACGTAGCCGTTGCGGTAGTCAATGCGAACGATCGGACCCCCACCTGGCGCGGGCATGGGTTCGAAGCTGCCAAGAGCGTGGAAGCTCTTGCGCGGAACCGGCAGCACGATCAGGTAGGCGCCCTGATTGCCTCCGGTCGCGATCGTCTTCCGCTGGCCGTTGACCACGTAGGTGACGCTCTTCGCCTCAGGTCCTGCCATGCCGTAGTAGAGGAGCCGCCAGTCCTTGCGCGGGCAGATCGGCGGCTGGTTCGGTCGTCTGCCGATCGGCCCGTGATCGTGGTGCGCCACGCACCCGCGCTGGGTCGCGCTCGGCACCATCAGGCCGCTCGCCGGGACGCCGTGAATGCTCACCGCGCCGAAGGCATGGCCATTAGCATCGAGCACCCCGCAGGGGAAGGGCATGGAGTAGTTGCCGCCCATGTAGTCGGGCACGTAGGGATGGAACTGCCCGTCGTCGTTGAAGACTCCGTCCTGGCCGATCACACCGAGCTGGCCGTTCTGCACGCGTCCGGCCTGGAGGCAGCCGAGCCCGCGCGTTGTCGTGAAGTAGCGCAGCCCCCACGGTGGCCCGCCGGCAGGGTCCGGCACCGCGATCGGCAGCACCTGGGCGCTGCCCGGGCGGATCACGCCAAGCCCCGCCTTGGGATTCGGCTTCTGGTGACCTGGCGGCTTCAGCGGCGAGCCCGTTCCGATCAGCCGCGGCGCGGCAATCGCCACTGCAGCCGCCACGGGGCCGGCGAGCATCGCGAACACGAGCATTGACCGGCGCACACGTCGCTTGGGCAGCGGAGCCGAAGAAGCTCGCCGCGCCGCGTCTACGAGCTCGGCTTCCAGTTGTGGCACGAGGCTCACGCTGATCCCTCCTCGAGGTCGCGGCGCAACAGCGCCAATCCACGGCTCACGCGCTGACGGACCACGGCTTCCGAGCACTCGAGCTCGCCGGCGATTTCGCGGTACGAGCGCTCCTCGAGCACCCGTTCGCGCACCGCGTTGCGCTGGTCCGGCGTCAGCTCTCGAAGCCACTCTTCGACGAGCGCGTCGTCGAACTCCTGGACCGCCTCTTCGACTGTCGCCACCAGCCGGTCGTCCAACGTGATCGGCGCCATGCCCAAGCGCTCGCGCGCGGCCGCCTCCACTCGACCGCGCGCCAGGCTTTCCGCCAACACGTGTCGCGCCACGCCGAAGA
Source organism: Thermoleophilaceae bacterium (assembly GCA_025928345.1). GTDB lineage: Bacteria > Actinomycetota > Thermoleophilia > Solirubrobacterales > Thermoleophilaceae > JAICJR01. Next base: position 44,683 of record JAICJR010000002.1, read on the forward strand.
GCCAGGCCCGCGCGGCCCCCCGCCGAGGATCGAAGTTGGCGCGCGACTCGAACGCGCGCGCGAACGTTTCGGCGGTGAGATCGACGGCAAGCTCACCTCGACCAGTGGCACGCACGAAGAACCCGAGCATGACGCGCTCGTGCCGCCGGTAGAACAGCCCGAACTCCTCCGGATCGCAGGAGCGCAACAGCTGCTCATCCGAAGCGCGCGAACGGTGCCCCATATCTGAGTATTAGGGCAGACGACTCAGTTTGTGACGCCTACGGCCCCGTCTGCACCTTGAAGATCCGCCAGCTGCACTCGGCGAGGCGGCACTTCCCGGCCTGCCGCACGCGGAGAATCTGCCTGCCGGCCTGCAGCGCCACGAACTCATTCCCGACGGGGTGCCAGTGAAGCGAGCCCGTTTTCACGCGGGCCTCGAGGAAGAGGGCGGTTCGCTGGAAGTTCACGCGCGAGGTGACCTGCCACTTCGGGCCGCGCAGGTAGCGTTGTCTGTCGATGCCCGGCTCGAGATCGCGGAGCGAGGCGTTCACGATCTTGAAGGGCATCGACGCGCTCGGGAGCTTTGCCCGGCCGATGCCGCGGAAGCGAAGCTCGAGCGGGCGAAGGTCCGTGTGGGGGCCGATGCGGAACGTCAGCACCCAGCCCCCGCCGTGGTACGCGCCGTGGAACTTGATGCGCCTCGGCTGCAGCGAGCGAGGCAGCTTGCCGAAGCTGAGCAGTGCGGGAGCCGCCAACTGGAGCGTCGTGGTGGTGGAGGCGTTGCACTCGCTCCCGTCTGCCTGGAACTGCGTCCACGAGAGCGTGATGGGCAGCGCGCCCGGCGCGTCGGAGATCACCGTCATCCCCTTCACGTGAACGCCCGCGGGGGCTGAGATCTGGACGTCCGGCGATGAGCCGTCGGAGAAATCCGCCTGGATGTCGATGTCGTGGGTGGCCGTGAGCGGACCCGCCGCACCGGCCTGCCTGTCCTCCGCCGTTACCGTCGGCGCAGGACCTCCCGGAGCGCATGGAGCTCCACCCTGGGCGCCGGCGTCGGGTGCTGCAGCCACCGCGGCGGGCACGAGTCCGGCGAGTAAGAGGTAGCGGCGCGCAATCGACGCTGTCGGGCGCATAAGGCCTTCCTGATGGGCGGGAGTCCGACCCTAACGCCGCGCGTCAGCGGCGGTCAAGCGGGCCAATAGGGGGGAAATCCTCAGGGTGACTTTTCGGCGACCCGTATTGGCGGCCAGGCCTCCAAAGCCGAGGCTGTCGGACATGTTGACCACCACACAAGAGAAATCTGTTCAGCGACTCGACACCCGCCTCGGCCCGCTTGCCTGGCGTTCCTCCGGTGACGGGCCGCCGCTCGTCTTCTTCGCCGGAGCGCTCGCCAACGGCGACCTCTGGCGTGACGTCGTAAGCGCGCTCGACGACCGCTACCGCTGCATCACCGTCGACCTCCCGCTGGGCGCACATCCCTGGCCGCTGAAAGACGGAGCAGACCGCTCGGCCACCTCGCTCGCCCGGCTGCTGCTCGACTGCCTCGAGCTGCTCGACGTCCACGACGCCACGGTGGTCGCCAACGACACCGCCGGCGGCCTGCTGCTCCTATCGCTCGCGAGCGGGCATCCGGCGCTCGAGCGCATCGGCCGTCTTGTGCTGACGAACTGCGAGAGCTACGACCAGTTCCCGCCCGACGCGCTCAAGAAGGCGACGGCGATCTCCCGCAAGCTCCCGCGGCTTGCCCGCACAGCGGTGAGGCTGCAGCAGCGGACAGCGGCCGGCCGGCGCAGGGGCATCGCGACGGTCACGGCACACGGCCTCGACCCCGAGCGCGAGGAGTCGTTCTCCGAACCGTTGCTGCGCGACAAGCGAGTGGCCGGCGATCTCGTGGCGGCGATGGCCGGTTTCGAGCCGCAGATCCTCATCGACGCCGCCAAGGCGATCCCGGAGTTCGAGCGCCCGGTCCTGCTGCTCTGGGGCGACTCATGCGAGTTCTTCCCGATGGCACACGCGCAACGCCTCGCGGACGACTTCCCGTCCGCCACGCTCGTCTCGGTTCACGGGGCGAAGACCTGGGTGCCGGTCGACAACTCGGCCGCGGTGGCCGATGCGATCGGCCACTTCGCGATCAGCGCGGAAGCGTGAAGCGGAACACGCTGCCTCCGCCGTCCGCCGGCTCCACCCAGATGCGGCCACCGTGAGCCTCGACGATCCGGCGGCAGACGGCGAGGCCGATCCCCACGCCGTCGGCTTGCGAGCCGGCGCGCGTGAAGAGCTCGAAGATCCGGCCGGCCTGCGAGGGATCCACACCCATCCCGTTGTCCCGCACGCTCACCACCCACTGCTCAGGACGGGGGTGCGCCGAGATCTCCACGCGCGGCGGGGCATCGCCGCGGAACTTGAGCGCGTTGGCCACCAGGTTTTGCAATACGCGGCGAAGCTGGCGAGGGTCGCCTTCCACCTCAGGCAGCTCGCCCACCTCGATCGTCGCTCCCGCCTCGTCGAGGCGCGCGCGCAGATCCTCCTGCACGTCCGCCACAAGGCAGGAGAGGTCAAGCCGCTCGGGCTGCAGCGACCCGGCGCGCGCGTACTCGAGCACGCAGTCCACCAGCTCACGCGCCCGGGCCGAACTCGCGCGCAGTTGCTCGACCAGCTCCGGCGGCGGAGCCTCGTCGCCCTGCCGCCCGATCAGCGTGACGAGCAGCTCCATCGCCATGATCGGCTCACGCAGGTCGTGCGCCACCACCTCGGCATAGCTGCGCAGCTCGGCCTCCATGCGCCGCTGCTCGGTCACGTCGGTGAGGAAGGTCACGAGGCCGTCGCCGAGCTTCATCGTCCGCTCGGCGAATGTGCCGAGCATGTACCCATCGCCGAACGGCGTGTCATAGGTGATCTCCTGCACCCACGGCTCACCGAAGTCCACCACGCGCGTGTATGCGTGGAAGGCGCCGCTATCGCGCATCTGCGGGAGTGCCTCGAGGAGGGTGTAGCGATCGGGCGTGGCGGCGGGCAGCCGGAAGCTGCGCAGGATCGCCGGGTTGCCGTAGCCGAAGGAGAAGTCGACGATCCGGCCGTCGTCGTCGCGAATCGCCCAGAGCACGCCGACCAGTTCCGGGAAGCCGTCGAGCAGCGCTCGGAAGCCTTGCGCGCCCCGCTCGCCCAGGAGCGCGACGAGCTTCGGATCATCGCCCCACTGTTCGGCCGGGCGGTCGATGTCGAGCTGCACGCCACCCATGTCTGGAGGATACGGGCGGCTACCTATGACTCGCGCTCACGACGGCCTCGATCTCACGCGCGGCCTCCTCGTCATAGGGCCAGAAGTGCGACTTGTCGCCCTTCTCCCACTGCTCCTTCAAGCCCGGCGCCGACAGCTCCCAGTCCGGCCGGATCTTCCGCGTGACCTCGCGCAGGTCCTGCCACAAATCTTGCGTTGAGGGGCGGCCCCAGAACCAGTAGCCGTTGTAGATCTTGTGAATCACGAGGCCCGGATCGAGCACGAGGGTATGCGGGATCATCGGGTCGTGGTGGGGGTCGGTGTACTCCTGGATGTCGAGGTCCTTCTGGACCTTGCGGCCGGGGTCGCAGAGGAAGGGCCACTGCGCGCCCACCGCGGCCTTGAACTCGCGGCCCTCGAGGATGTTGTCGGTGGAGATGGTCACGATCTTCGTGTAGGCCACGGCGATCTTCGGATAGAACGCCGCGAGCTCGAGGTGCTGCTGGTGGTCCTTAGGGCAGAAGTGCCCGCGCGAGAGCAGGAGGATCATCGGGTCCCCTCCCTGCAGCTCGCTCAGCTTGCGCCGCTCCTTCTCGGTGTCGGTCAGCTCGTAGTCGGGGAAGCGACTGCCGGGGACGATGTCGGCACGCATTGCGCGTTCTCCTTTCGCGGGGGCGAGAGCGACACTATCCGGGCAGCGTTAGCCCCGGCACATGACCGGGCGCAAGCGCGACGGCGATGCCGAGCGCCGCGACGAAGAGCGCCGTCAGCACGACCGCGGGGCGGCGCCACGGCAGCAGCTTCTCCACCGCCACCAGCGCCGCGATCACGACCATCCACGCAACGTTCATCACGCCGACCGCGAACAGCGCGGCCATCAGCGCGCCACTCGAACCGACGCAGTACGCGCCGTGCTGCAGGCCAGTGAGCAGCACGGGACGGTCGCGCCGGCCGGCGAGCTCGGGGTCCCGGCATTGCCGCAGGCAGGCCGACTTGAGCGGCGTGAGCTCGTAGAGCGCCGCGCCGAGAATCACTCCGGCCGCCACGTACTGGCCGCCGCGATCCCACGCGAGCCACGACAGGTCGAGCGAGCGCACGCCCTCGAACAGCGCATACGCGAGCGCGCCCGCGGCTAGCCACGTAACGAGGTAGCCGCAGGTGAAGAGGATCGCGTTGCGGCTCGCCACCGCCATCGGCACGAGCGACGGCAGCATCATCGCGGCCATCATCGTCACCCACACAACGGCGAACCAGCCGAGCGCGCCGAGCGGAGTGCCGGGCCCCATGTCCATGCCGTCCATGCGGTGCGCGGTGATCGCCCAGGATGCCGCCGCCACCGCGATCAGCACGAGCGCCGGCACGGCGCGCCTCAGCTCAGTGCGCGTTCCAGCTCGTTCAAGCACTCGTTCCATCCCCACTCCTGTGACTCGCGCCGCTCATCGCTTGCGATGCGGCTGTTGACAAGTACCACCGTCGTCGCGCCCTCGGACTCCGCGAAGGAGAGCTCCATCAGCTGCTCGTTCGAGGGGTCGGAGTCGAACGTCCAGGTCATCACGAGCCGGTGCGGCCGCTCGATCACCTGGTACTCGCCCTGCGCGCTGGATTCGCTGCCGTCCGGCGCCCGCATCACCACACTCACCGTGCCGCCCACGCGAAGGTCGACCTCCGCCTTCGGCGTCTCCCAGTCCGCGCCGGCGTGGAACCAGCGCCGCATCACCTCGGCGCTCGTCCAGGCGTCGAACACCTCCTCGGCCGACGCCGCGAACGTGCGCTCGATGCGCAGCACGTGGCTCAACGCCGCTCCTCCTGCTCGTCGAGGTACTCGCCGACCACGTCGAACAAACGCTCCCACCGCTCGCGCTGCGCGTCCAGCCACTGCGACGCCTCGCTGAGCGCCTCCGGCTGGAGAGCGAGGCGATGCGTCCTGCCGTCGATCACGCGGCTCACCACCCCGGCGTCCTCGAGCATCTTGAGATGCCGGGAGATCGTCGGCTTCGACACGCCGAAGTCGCGCGTCACCTCCCCGACAGTCGCCACCCCGCCGCTCAGCCGCTCGACGATGTCGCGGCGCAGCGGGTGGGCGAGCGCTTTGAACGTATCGTTAGCCATTGTGCTAACTATATACGGCGACCAGCAGATAGGAGATGGCCATGACGGAGCACAGGATCGGCACGCAGGAAGAGTGGAAGTCGGAGCGCGACGCGCTGCTCGCGGAAGAGAAGGAGCTCACCCGCCGCGGCGACGAGCTGACGAAGAAGAGGCGCGAGCTGCCGTGGGTGCCGGTGGAGAACGAGTACGTCTTCGACACCGAGGACGGCGAGAGGACGCTCGCTGACCTGTTCGACGGACGCTCCCAGCTCGTGATCTACCACTTCATGTTCGGCCCGCAGTACAGCGCCGGTGGCTGCCCGGTCTGCACCTCGATCGCGGACACCCTGAATCCGCAGGTGCCGCACCTCGCGGCGAGGGACACCACCCTGATGCTCGCCTCGCGCGCTCCGCTCGATCAGCTGCTCGCCTACCGGGAGCGGCTCGGCTGGGAGATCCCGTGGGTATCGAGCGACGGCAGCGACTTCAACCGCGACATCGGCTTCCTCAGCACCGAGGAGGAGCTGCAGCCCTGGCTCGACCGCGGCGAGATCCCGCCCACGGTGGAGCAGAACGCGCGCATGTGCGGAACGAACGCGCTCGGCTACGTGATGGAGCGCCCGGGCCTCAGCGTGCACGCGCGTGAGAACGGCGGCGTGTACCGCACCTACGTGACGACGGCGCGCGGCCTCGAGGCTCCGGGCATGGCGTACTACGCGCTTCTGGACCGCACGCCCAAGGGACGCGACGAGAGCCCGACCGAGCCTCTCTGGCTGCGCCGCCACGACGAGTACTAGGCAGCGTCGGGGTACTCGTCCTTGCGCCAGGCGCGCGGCTCTTCCTCTTCGGCCTTCGCCGTGCGGTCGAGCAGGAACGCGTGGTACGGCGCGACGAACTGGTCCGGTGCCGTGACCGTGTAGGTGTGGTAGACGGTCCCGTTCTCGCGCGCGAACGCGATGTACCCAGGGCCCTCGCGCAGGCCGTCCTCGAGCCCTGCGCCGATGGACCGGCTCCAGTCCTCGAGCCACTCCGGCGGGTCGTCGATCATGCCCTTCACCTCCGGCATGGCCTGCGCCTGCTCGGGCTTGAGGGCGAGCCCGAAGTCGAACGGGAAGTCCGTCCCGTAGGTCGAGACGTAGGGGAACTCCCAGCCCATCCGCCGCTTGTACGCCGTGAGCCGATCGATCGGCGCGCGCGAGAAGCAGATGAGCGTGACGTCGCGGTGGTTCATGTGCACGAGCGTGCCGCTCAGCTCGTCGCCGAGGTTCGTGCAGCCGGGGCAGGCGCCGAGCTCGTAGTCCGGCCCGAACATGATGTTGTAGGCGAGCAGGTGCGAGCGCCCGTCGAACAGCTCGGCCAGCGTCTTCTTCCCGTCCTCGGTGTCGAACACGTACTCCTTCTCCACCGGGACCCAGGGCAGGCGCCGCCGCTCCTCGGTCACCTTCCGGCCGAGCTCGGCGTGCTCGGCCTCGAGCTTTCCAAGCTCAGCGCGGGCGGTCTCCCACTCCTCGCGTGTTCCAATCGTGTGCTCGGACATCAGGCTTCTCCTTCTGGCAATCGACACTCATTGCCTTAGACCGGCGTGCTAGGCAGAACTCATCGCCGGCGCGTTTGCGGACTCGGCATCGCCGCTGACCACGAACAGCCGCCACTCGCCGGGCACGCCCTTGAGCTCGTGCGAGCCACGGTCCTCGAACTCGAGTCCGGAGCCCACCACGAGGTCCCTCACGGTGCTCGACACGAGCACCTCACCCGGCTGGGCGACGCGCTCGACGCGCGCGGCGATGTGAACGGCGATCCCCGCCAGGTCGTCGGCAAGCGGTACGCATTCGCCCGTGTGGATCCCGGCGCGCAACCCGAGCCCGACCCCGTGCGCCGCGTCGCGCATGTCGAGCGCGGCGCGCACTGCCCTGGCCGGGCCGTCGAAGGTGGCGAGGATGCCGTCGCCGGTCGTCTTCACCACGCGGCCGCGGTGGCGCTCGGTGAGCGCGCGGGACGTGCGCTCGTGCTGTTCGAGCAGGTCGCGCCAGGACCGATCGCCCAGCTCGGCCGCCCGGCGCGTGGACTCGACGAGATCGGTGAACATCAGCGTGGCCAGCACGCGATCCGCGGCCGGGACGACCGGCCGCCCCGTGAGGAACTCCTCCACCTCGTCGACGATCGCGTCGTTGCGGACGGCGAACAGATGGTCGCTGCCGGGCAGCGCCATCAAGCGCGCGCTGGGAATTCCCTCGGCCACGGTCGCCGTCGTCGCGGGCGGGATGAGACTGTCGGTTTCGCGGTACATCACGAGCGTGGGTGCCCGGACGGCCGGCAGCAGAGACCGCACGTCCAGCTGCTCCTGCATCCGGCCGATGGATCGGAGAGCTCCTGGGCTCACACCCGAACGCGTCAGCCGCGCCCACCACTCCCCGAGCTCCGGGTCATCCGGCATGCTCGGCGCCCACGCCCTGATGCTCTTCACGTCGCCCCAGTTCTTGAACAGCCAGTCGTAGAAGCGGCGGATGTCCTCGACGGGAATGCCCTGCGGGTAATCCGGCGCCTGAGACAGCCGCGCGTACGTGCCGTACTGGACCATTGCGCTCACGCGCTCGGGGTGCGCGGCGGCGAGCATCGTCGCGGCCGTACCGCCCTCCGAGATGCCGAGCACGGCCGCCCGTTCCACACCGAGCGCGTCGAGCACGGCGAGGGCGTCGTCGCTGATGTTCTCGATCGTGTAGCTGCCGGAATCCCGGTCGGACAGCCCCATGCCCCGCTTGTCGAACACGATGATCCGGGCGAACGAACTGAGCCGGTCGTAGAAGTGCTCCACGAGCGGCAGCGACGGCTCGATCTCGAGATGGCTCACGAAGCCTTGGATGACGAGCAGGTCCAGCTCCGATCGCCCGGCGGTCGTGTAGGCGATCGAAACATCGCCGTTGTGTGCGTATCGGACCGGCGCCCATACGGGCATGAGTCGAGGATAAGACCGCCTATGAGTCGGAAGCAAGGCGCGCCGTCGCCCTCGCACCGCCTCTGCTACCGGCTGTCAAAACGTGGCTGTGATCGACTTTCTCGGCCTGGTGCACTTGGCGAATCCAGTTTGGGGCCCGACGCAATGCCAACCGTGGATTGGCGTCGTCGTGTTGCCCCCATGACGGAAGAGGATCTTCATTGTGCGCTTGGCGGTGTTGCAGGAGACCGAACCATGGGTCGTGATGTGCGCCATGTTGTGTGGCGGCACCAGGTCCTCGAGCGATTTCGGCCGGATCGTCCCGCACGATCGCGCCATGCGAACGAGGACTTGCGCGCGTACGGAGGCCAGGTTCGCATCCGCCTGCACAGCGCTCTTCGCAGTCGCGGTGGAGACGTACACCGTGTTCCTGCCGCCTGCGAGAGCGTGACGCTTGATCCTGAAGCTGTAGTTGAAGTAGTCCGCATTCGGATCACTCGGATTCCACACGGTCACCGTGCCTTTGAAGCTCGCGACGGCTTCGAATCCCGCTCGGCCGCAACTCGGATGGCACCGCTTCACCTGGAGCCAGGACACCCTGCAACGGAATTTCGTTCGGCTCAACCGGCTGCATCGCGAATGGAACTCGGCCCGATGGGCGTACGGCTTGCGGAACTTGCGATGGAGCACCGCCCGCACGTCACCGCCTGCTTCGGACTTACCGAGCTGCGGCGGTGCTGCCGGCGTGTTCTCTGGCGTGGGCGCGGTCGGCGTGGGCGTGACGACCGGCGGCGGCGCGGGCGGGCTGTAGAGGTATTCGGTGAGTTCTTCGTTCGTGCCGGAAGGCGCGGATGCGAACAGACAGAGCCTGTCCGACGGGTATTGAACGAAGAATTCGTGGGTAGCCGTCTCAGTACCCAACGAGTCGTGGAGCGGACCGACATAGATGACGTTCGGAGAGTCGGCATAGCAGGGAACGCTCGGGTCTTCTGCTGTCGCGAATGCGAACCAGCCGCAATACGAGTCAGCGGCGCACTGGTCTACGGTGCTCGTGAAAGTCGCCTGGACCTGGCCATTCGCGAATGGACCGACGTTGGTGATTGAGCCGGAGTCGGCTAGGGCAGGGGGTGCCAGAACGAGGGCACAGGCCCCCAGTAAGACGGCAAGCGCAAAGCGCATGGCGAGTCCTCCAGTCAGCGACGACTGTGCAAAGCGAGCGATGCCAGGCTCTCATGGATACGGTGCCCTGGCAAACGGGCAGCGGCGTCTCTGTCAGGCCACGAACACGCAGGTGGCAACGCGCTTCGGATTTCCCTTCCATAGCAAGTCGAAGCGTGTGAGCACTGTCCTCCCCCGAGATACGCGTTCAGCCGCGTAGGGAGGCCACCACGCGCCTGTGCTCGCGCATCGTCTCCATGCCGTCGCTGCCGGGCTGGCGGCCGAAGCCGCAGTACATCGCCACGCCGAAGTCATCGATGTAGCGCGAGGCGGTGGCGTGACGGCGCTTGAGGCCGCGCTCGCCGTCGATCGGCAGCACGATGCCGAGGAACACACGCGCGTCGCCGGGCTCGAGGTCCGCGAGCGGGCGGAAGAAGCTGCGGTCCTCGCTGCGCAGGTAGCGCGGGCCGGCGAGGTGGAGCCAGTCGACCGTGCGCCCGGACTCCGCCACCGCGAAGTTGGCCATCCGCACGAGCACCGAGTAGTCGCGCGCCTCGTACATCGGCCACTCGGGGAAGGTGCCGTAGCAGAGGTGGTAGCCCACGAGCACCTCCTCGGGGATCAGGCGCGTGAGGCGCGTGACCGGTCCGGCGAAGCGCTCCCAGCCGCCCTCCGTGGTCCATGCGAGCACGCCCTCGATGTCGTGCGTCTCGTAGGCGCAGTCCCATTGGATGGCGAGGTCCTCGGCCGGGACCTCGCCGAGCAGCCGCTCGAGCTCGCGCGCCACCAACTTCTCGAAGCCGCGCTCGGCCACCGGGTAATCAGCGGCGAAGTTCGCCTTGAACGCGTTCATCGCGCTCTCCGGGAACGGGAGGCCTACCTGGAAGCGGAGGCCGGGCGGGATCACGCCGTCGTCGCGCAGCGCGCGGAAGCGCTGGTACGAGGCGATCGCGTCGTCGATCCGAGGCCAGGATTGGAAGCGCAGCTCGGTCGCGCCCGGGCGGATGCCGAACACGGGCGTCTCGTACGCGTGCCGCGGTATGCCGGTGGGCGACTCCGTCTCCTCGAGCACCACCACGTCCGGGCTCGGGCGCGCGAGCTGTTCCCGTTCGTATCCGACCCAGGCGCGGCGCGGGCCGGTCTCGCCGTCGGGCAGCGCGAACACCATGTCGCCGAACAGCTCGGCGCCGGCGGTGAAGGCGGCGTCGGTGGAATCGGCCGGAAGGCTTCCCACCAGCAGGAGCTCGGACGTCACCCGTGGCGCCATCACCCGCTATTCCACCACCAGCACCACGAGCCTGCGCGGCCCGTGCACACCCTCCACGCGGCGGAGCTCG
>JAICJR010000258.1 GCA_025928345.1 Thermoleophilaceae bacterium
CGCGTGTGGCCGATCGAGACGATCCGCTCAGTGCTCGGTGTGGCACGCGCGCACGACCTGCTCGCCCACATGGACGGCGCCCGGCTGATGAACGCCGTGGTCGCAAGCGGGGTGTCAGCGGCGGACTACGCCTCCGGCTTCGACAGCGCCTGGATCGACTTCACGAAGGGCCTCGGCGCGCCTATCGGCGCGGCGCTTGTGGGCTCGCGTGAGCTGATCGACGAGGCGTGGCGCTACAAGCAGATGTGGGGCGGCGCGATGCGCCAGTCGGGCGTGGTGGCCGCCGCCGGCCTGTACGCGCTCGATCACCACGTCGAACGGCTGGCCGACGACCACGAGAACGCGCGCGTGCTGGCCGAGGGGCTCGCAGAAATCGACGGCGTGACGATCGACCCGTCGACCGTCGAGACCAACATCGTGGTGTTCGCGGTCGAGGACGCGGGCAAGACCGGCGAGGCCCTGCGGAGCGCCGGAGTGCAGGTGACCCGTCTCGACGCCACGCGCATCCGTGCCGTCACGCACCTCGACGTGGACCGCTCAGGGATCGACCGCGCGCTGGAGGTCATGCGCGAGGTCATCTGACTGCTCGACAATCCCGGGCATGGGGGTTAGCGTCCTTGCAGTGCGGAGGTCCTGGCCCCTCCTTCTCCCGTTGATCGCTCTGCTCGCGTTCGCCGCGCCCCGAAGCCCGGCCGCTACCGCGCCACCGGCCTAGCCACCGACTCCGCCGGCCATAGCTCCACCAAGAGCAACGTCACATTCCGCGTCGTGCTTGCCAAGCGGGCTCGCGGCTGAGATCGTCCCGCGGCATGCCGCCCACAACATCCACGCTCGGCGACGCGTTCGTGGCGGCGCTCGCGCGCAAAGACTTCGACACGGTCAGGTCGCTCCTCCACCCCGAGATCGACTTCCGCGGCATCACCCCGCACCGCAACTGGGAGGCCGGCAACCCGGACGACGTGATCCAGGGCATCCTGCGGCAGTGGTTCGAGGACTCGGACCACATCGAGGAGCTCCTCCACGTGGAGACCGACTCCTTCGCCGATCGCGGGCGTGTGGGCTACCGCTTCCGCGTTCGCAACCCGGACGGCCTGTTCGAGGTCGAGCAGCAGGCCTACATCGGAGAACGCGACGGCAGGATCGGCTGGATGCGCGCGCTCTGCTCGGGCTTCCGCCCACTCGGGTGACAACGCGGGTACTCTGCCCGCATGGCACCCATAACCGTTGACGGAATCGAAGGTCTGAAGGAAATCGTCGGCCAGCAGATCGGGCCGAGCGACTGGCGCGAGGTCACGCAGGAGATGATCAACCAGTTTGCCGAGGTGTCGGGGGATCACCAGTGGATCCACGTCGACATCGAGCGCGCGAAGAACGAGAGCCCGTTCGGCGGGCCGATCGCGCACGGCAACCTCACGCTGTCGATCATCGACGGCTTCCGCGAGCAGCTGATGGAGAACAAGGGCTTCAAGCTCGGCGTGAACTACGGCTGGAACAAGGTGCGCTTCCCCGCGCCCGTGCCGGCCGGAGCGAAGGTCCGCGCCTACTCCGAGGTGCTGTCCGTGGACGACGTCGGCGGCGGCTGGCACCAGGCGGTCACGAAGTTCACCGTCGAGATCGAGGGCGGCGAGAAGCCGGTCTGCGTGGCCGAGAGCGTGGCGCGCTTCCTGCCTTGAACGAGGGCAGCGTAGAGGCGATCTTCATCGGACCTGTCCAGGGCGGGCCGCTCGGCGAGGTGCGCGAGGTGGCCGCCGTGGCGGGCGAGGGGCTCGAGGGCGACCGCAAGCACATCGACGCGCTGCCCCCGCGCAAGCGCGGCGAGTCGGGCCGCAATCTCACCCTGATCGAATCCGAGGCGCTCGAGGCGCTGGCCGAGGAGCACGGGATCGAGCTCGGGCCGGGCGAGGCGCGTCGCCAGATCTACACCCGCGGCATCAGGCTCAATCCGCTCGTCGGCAAGCGCTTCCGCGTGGGCGGTGTGGAGTGCGTGGGCGTGGAGCTGTGCGAGCCCTGCGCGCACCTCCAGAGCCTCACGCCGCCGGGCACCATGCGCGGGCTCGTGCACCGCGGCGGACTGCGCGCCGACATCCTCACGAGCGGCACGATCCGCGCCGGCGACCCGGTCCGCGAGGTCACGGACCGTGCCGAAGCTACGGCTTCCTGACGGCGTAGAGCTCCACTGGGAGGAGCGCGGCGAGGGCGTCCCCGTGGTGCTCCTCGCTCCCTGCACGTCTGTGCCGAGCGGGCTCGAGCCCCTTGCGAACGAGCTCGCCGGCGACCACCGCGTCGTGCTCTATGACCCGCGCGGCACCGGCGGGTCCACTCGCACCGGTCCCTACAACATCCCGACGGACGCCGAGGACCTCGCGCACCTTCTCGACGAGCTCGGCGAGCCCGCGGTGGTCCTCGGGTTCGGCGATGCCCTGCACCGGGCCGTCGAGGTCTCCGCGCTCCGGCCCGCGCTCGTCAAGGCGGTGGTGAGCCCCGGAGTGGCTCCGCTCGGCAGCGGCCGCGACTACAGGAACGTCGAGGACGGGCTCGCCTCCTCGCCGGCGGTGGTCGGCGCGCTGGTGAAGCTGTTCGAGAGCGACTACCGCGCGGGCCTGCGCACCGCGGTGGAGGGCGGCAATCCTCAGATGAATACCGAGCAGCTCCAGCAGCGGATCGACGACATCATCGCCAACGCGCCCCTCGAGGCCACGCTTGGAAGGCTGCGCGGTTGGGGCTCGCACGACTCGCGCGAACCAGCTCGGCAGCTGGGCGACCGGCTGTGGATCCTGATCTTCGGCGGTAACGTCTGGTTCCCGGCGGAGCTCGAGGATGTGCTGCGGCGGGATGCGCCGAAGGCGCGGATCGAACACGTCGAGGACGGGGCAGTCAGCAGGCCCGATCTCACAGCCGAGGTGATCCGAAGAATCACGCGTTGCTAGCCTTCCGCCCCATGCCGAAGGTATGTCACGTGTGCAATAAGGGTCCGGCGTTCGGACACAACCGCAGCCACTCGATGGTTGCGACCAAGCGCCGCTTCGACGCCAACCTGCAGAAGGTCCGGATCCTCGTGAACGGCGCGCCCCGCCGGGAGTATGTCTGCACGCGATGCCTCAAGGCCGGTAAGGTGACCAAGGCCGTTTAGCCCGCCGCAACGCGGGGGCAGTCCTTGGTCCGGACGCAACCTGTCCGACGTGCCGGTGTAAAACCTCGTCGTGCCTGACCCGAGCCTCGTTCGATTCCGCAGCGCTGTCGCGGCCGCTTACGCGGAGCTTGAGGCGCGCCGTCAGGAGGTCAACGACCTGAACGTCTTCCCGGTCGCGGACGGCGACACGGGGGACAACATGGCGATGACCATGCGCGCCGTGCTCGACGAGCTCGACCGCATGAACGGCGAGCCGATCGACGTGATCGGGCGCGAGGCGATC
>JAICJR010000228.1 GCA_025928345.1 Thermoleophilaceae bacterium
GCTCCAGCAGGCACTCGGTCTGGTTGAAGCCGCCCGGATGGATCGTGCCGAAGCTGAAGCGCTGCTGGTTCTTCAGCGCCGACTTGCGGTACGGCCAGAGGATGTAGCCCTCGTACAGCACGGCGTCGGCGATCCCTCGGACGGCGTCCATCTCCTACCCGCTCCCCAGGAGGGCGTCGACGGCGTGATCCCAGCTCGCGAAGGCATGCGTGGCCCTGTAGGCGCGCAGCCTGTCGTACGAGTCTCGCGACAGCCTGAGCCAGGCGCTGGCCGGGAAGTGGCGGTCCATCGTCTCGCGCCAGACGCTCACCGGCAGCGCGTACTCGGCCTCCTTCGTCCACGCGATCCGCTCGGCCTGGAGGCGGCCATCGCCGCCCGAGTAGAACACGGTGCCGCTGAACAGCAGCTCGAGCGGAACCTCGCCGCCGTCGAGCGCCGCGAGGTAGCCGGCCGCGGCCACCTCGAGGTCGTAGGTGCACACCACCGGCAGCTCGACCACGGTGCTGCCGGTGAATGGAGGCACCACCACCGTGAGCCGCGTCCACGGGAGCGTCCGCAGCGTGTCGCGCCAGCGGTCGGGTGTGCCGAAGACATCGTGCAGGCGCTCCTGCTCCGCGCTGCCGTAAGGGCGAAGCCTCGCCGCGATCTGTATCTGCGTGTCGAGCAGCACCGAGCGCACCGAAGCCGCGCCCGCGCTCTCAACCCGCAGGCGCAGCGCGAGCGTCGGCACCGCCGCGTAGTCCACTGGCGCGGCGCTCTCGACGCCGAACGACAGGTCGGCGACGGCTGTCCCGTCGGCGAGCGCCATTACCCCGGCGAGAGGTTCGGCATGCTCGGGTCGATCGGGTCGTGCGCCTTCGGGTTGACTCCCGTGGAGCGCGCGGCGGTCGAGGTTCCGTCGGGGTTGTGCCCGGACTGCCGCTCGTAGTTGCCCTTCGAGTTGCCCGCCTTGATTCCCTTGACGTGCGAGGGCGCGTCGGGCTTCACGTCGGGCTTACCGACCTTCATCGGGTCTCCTTTCCATCGCCTTCGAGTCGAGCGCGGCGAAGAAGCGGCCGATTTCGTCCCACAGATCCCGGCCGCCGCTGAAGCCGCGCCAGCGCGTGCGGATCAGCCCCACCAGCGCGTAGCAGTCGTCGATTGGCACGAGCCAGTACGAGCGGGCGCCGCGCGAGCGATTCACCAGCAGCGCCTCCACGTCCGGGGCCATCGTGTCGAGCACCGGGTTCGCCTGCTCGATCTCGGTCCATGCGTCGAGCTCCAGCAGGGACTCCGTTGGTCCCATCGGACCGGGGTAGAAGGCCACGACGCGTTTCGCGTCCGAGTTGTGGAAGAGGAAGGCCATGTCCACCGGGATGCGCAGCCGCTCCCACTCGAGGTCGTCGAGCCCGAACCCGGACAGGCGCAGCCGCCGCTCGGGCACGAGCTTGTACTTACCGGCGCCGGCGGCGTCGCGGTCGAAGAGCAGCGAGCAGGGGCGGCAGGCGCAGATGAGCTCACGGCTCCCAAGGTCGAGCAGGTGACGATGCGTCGCCGGGATGGAGGAGGCGCAGAGCTCGCAGCGTTCGGTTGCGGCCTCGCGCTCTGCGGAAGAGCGCTGGGCGAGGTTGCGCAACCGGGGCGTGGCGAGTCCCGTCACGCCGGGGCTCCCACCGCGACCCTCACGCCGTCCGCGCCGTCGCCGAGCAGCGGGACGGGATCGAGGTGCATGTCCGGCACATCGACGCAACGCCCGGCGGCGATCACGTCGTAGCGATGCCCGCACCCCGAGCACTCGAGCTCCGTCCCACTCACCACGGCATTGCCGAGCGATCCCTCGCAGGACGGGCAGGTGGGCCTGTACGCGTAGTGCGTGCCGGCCACGTTCAGGAGCACGAGCTGCTCGCCGGACACGTTGCGCAGGAGCGGCGGACCCTCGGGTATGGCGTCGAGGCGCTGCCACTTCGGCCCCGCCACCTGGATCTGGAGCAACTGCGGCGGCCGCTCGGCGCCCTGCGCGTCGATTCCCGCGACATCCGGCGCCCGCTTGTAGATCGCTTCCTCGATCGCCAGCTCGAGCGTGACCGCCGACGACGGACAACCGTTGCAGCTCCCCTCGAGCCGCAACCGCGCAACCCCGTCCTCGAGGCCCACCAACTCCACGTCGCCGCCATGCGACTCGAGGTAGGGGCGCACGTCGTCGAGCGCGGCGTGCAGCCTCGTCTCGAGGGGAACGGGGTGGAGCCCGTGCAGGATCAGCAATTGCGAGACGAGCTCGTCGTCACACAGCGCATCGGCTCCGTTCACGCGTTCGATGATCCGGCCGAGCGCCTCGCCGTACAGGTCGAGCAGACCGGCCACCAGCTCGGTCGCCTTCTCGCGCACGTCTGGATCGGGAAATGACTCGATTTCCTCGAGGAGACCCTCGATCCGCGCGACCTGTCGGCGCTCGTCCATTGCGGGCCTAGCCGTGCTCGCCGAACATCGGCGAGTGCACTGTCTTCAGCGTCTTCCCCTTGCCGAGGTACATGTGCACGCCGCACGGCAGGCACGGGTCGAATGACCGCACCGCGCGCATGATGTCGATGCCGCGGAACTCGTCCGGCCCGGCCTCTTCGAAGATCGGCTGCCCCATCACAGCGTCCTCGTAGGGACCCGGAGTGCCGTAGGAGTCCGTCGGGCTGCCGTTCCACGGAGTCGGCGGGTAGGGGTGGTAGTTGGCGATCTTGCCGTCGCGGATCACGAGGTGGTGTGACAGCACTCCGCGCACCGCCTCGTGGAAGCCGCAGCCGATCGCCTCGTCGGGCACGTCGAAGTCCTCGAACACCTTCGTCACGCCGTTGCGGAGCTCGGTGAAGGCGCGGTCGAGGAAGTACAGCGCCATCGCGGCGGAGTACGCCACGAAGTAGATGCGAGCGCGATCGCGCTCGATCGCGTTCGACCACTGCGGGATGCGCCACTCCAGCGTCTGCTCCGGCGTGTTCGGCGTCTTCGGCAGGCTGATCTGGACGCTCTGCCCGGTCGCCTTCACGTACGGCGTGTCGACCTTGTTCGCGAGCGCCGTCGCCCACAGCCGTGCAAGCGCGCCGCCGCCGGTGTCGAGCGCCAGGTAGTCGCCGGTGCGCTGGTCGTACCAGCGCGGCGACATCACCCAGGAGTAGTTGCCGCCGTCGAGGTCTCGCTTCTGAGGCTTCGGAAGCGTGGTCTGGTTCCAGGGGTGGCGCTTGTCCACCGGGTTGCCGAGCGGGTCCTGCGCGACGAACGTCTCCTCGTTGGCCCAGTCCTCGTAATAGGACGAGCCGAGCAGGATCCGGATCCCGAGGTTGATGTCCACCAGGTTCTGGGTCACCAGCTCGCCGTCCACGACCACACCCGGGGTGACGAACATCTCGTTGCCCCAGTGCTCCATGTTCAAGTAGTCGTAGTCCACGTGGTCCGGGTTGTTGAACGCGCCCCAGCAGCCGAGCAGGATCCGGCGCCTGCCCACCTCCTCGTAGCCCGGCATTGCCTCGTAGAAGAAGTCGAACACGTCGTCGTTCATGGCCACGGCCTTCTTGATGAAGTCGAGGCAGCGCAGCAGCCTGCTCAGGTAGTCCGTGAAGAGCGTGGGCGTGGCCACCGTGCCCACCCCGCCCGGATACACGGTGGAGGGGTGGACGTGGCGCCCCTCCATCAGGCAGATCATCTCCCGCCCGATCCGGCTCATGTGGAGCGCTTCCTTGTAGGTCTCCCCGGTGAACGGGTTGTAGGAGCGCATGATGTCGCCGATGGTGCGGTAGCCGTGAAGCTCGGCGTGAGGGGCGTCCGCCTTCTCCGCCTTCGCCCACACGCTCGGATTCGTGGCCCTCACCATCTCCTCGCAGAAGTCCACGAACACCAGGTTGTCCTGGAAGATGATGTGGTCGAAGATGTACTCGGCCGCCTCCCCGAGGTTCACGATCCACTCGCCAAGCGGCGGCGGCTTCACGCCGTACGCCATCTGTTGCGCGTAGCACGAGCACACCGCGTGGTTGTCACCGCAGATGCCGCAGATGCGGCTCGTGATGAAGTGCGCGTCCCGCGGGTCCTTGCCCTTCATGAACACGCTGTAGCCACGGAAGAGCGATGACGTGCTCTTGCACGTGACGACCTCGCGGTTGTCGAAGTCGATCTTCGTGTAGATGCCGAGGTTCCCGACGATCCGGGTGATCGGGTCCCACGACATGTCGACGAGCTTGCCCGCCTCCGGAGTGACTCTCTCTCGTACGGCCATCTGGTCCTCCTCCCGTCAGTTCTTCCAGCGGGGCTCGTAGCCGGTTGTCAGCGCGTCACGGTTATGGCGCCACTTCGGCTCCTTGTTCATGGTCCTGTTGGTGATGCCGCGCAGCTTGCGGATGACGGGCCCATAGACGCCCTCGATCGCCGACGAGACACCGCCGCCGGGCGGCGCGTCCATGAACGGCATGAACTTGTCGGGGAAGCCCGGCATCGTGCAGCCGATGCAGATGCCGCCCACGTTCGGGCAGCCGCCGATGCCGGCCATCCAGCCGCGCTTCGGCACGTTGCAGTTCACGACCGGCCCCCA
>JAICJR010000023.1 GCA_025928345.1 Thermoleophilaceae bacterium
AGCGCCCCGGAGCCGGAGTCGAGCGACAGGTCGAACTCGCTGATCGGCACGTCGGGGATCGACGTGAACGTGTTGCGCAGGCGCTTGTGGATGATCGCGCTCTGCGCGTCGAGCTCGATGTGGACGCCGGACCCGGCCAGCTGCACCACGAGACCCGGCAGCCCGCCACCCTGAGGCGTGACGAGATACACGGGGCCGGTGAGCGGACCCGCCAGCGCCGGCGTGACCGCGCGCGCCGTGCCGTAACGGCTGGCGGCGGGGCAGCCGTTCGCATCGAGCTGCGCCCTGGTGCAGGCCGCAGCCGAGCTCAGGTTCAGCGTCAGCGTCCGCGGCAGCGTGAGCGCCACCGAGCGGAGGTTGGCCTGTCCCTTGCGCGACTTCACCACCACGTTCAGGCCGGGGTGCTTGCCCGCGCGCGTGTTGGCGCGGCCGCCCGTGACCTTCGTGCCGATCGACGGCTTGAAGGCGAGGCCACCGCAGTCGCCCACCTGGAAGCGCGAACTCTCCGGTGCCGCGCCACCCTCGACTGAGGCAACGGTGCCCGTCACCGCCATCGGCGAGCAGTTGGTGGGGTTGAACATGAAGCCCGGCCGGTTCACGTCGACCTCGATCGAGCGCAGCCGGAGCGGTATGCCCTGAACGATCTGCGGGAGGTC
This sequence comes from Thermoleophilaceae bacterium, assembly GCA_025928345.1. Lineage (GTDB taxonomy): Bacteria > Actinomycetota > Thermoleophilia > Solirubrobacterales > Thermoleophilaceae > JAICJR01. The sequence goes on from JAICJR010000023.1 coordinate 657, forward strand.
GTCGCTTGTGATCGTGAGGTGCGCGTCGTGCGGGTCCACCGCGATGGCGGCGCGCACGACCACCGTGCCGAGGTTGAGCGGACCGGCCAGCGCCGGCACCACGATCGACAGCCCGAAGGGCGCGCCCTTGTAGGGCCCGGTGAGGAACGCCTTGCCGCCCAGGAAGAACGGATGCGCTCCCGCGCCGGCGCCCACCGTGGCGGTGCCCACCTGCGACGCGTCCGAGCAGGTGCCGGCCGCCGCCTGGGCGTCGCCGCAGAGCGGCACCGACCCGACGTTCGCGAGCAGGCCCGGCGGCAGCGACACCGACAGCGAGCGCAGGTGCTGCTGGCCGTCGGCGCGCCCGACCTGGAGCGTGAAGCCGGTGCCCGACCCGGCGGACGGATTCGTGGACCCGGCCGCGAACGACGGCGCGAACGGCATGCTCGCGGGGCAGCCCGTCACGTCGAACGAGCTCGTCGGGCTGGCAGAACCGCCCGCGTAGGAGTCGAGCGCCGCGGTGGCCGTCTTCGTCCCACACGTGTCCGGCATCGCGAGCGGCGCGCGCGGACCGCCGTCAAAGCTCAGCTTGAGGTCGCTGAACGGCAGCTGCGGGCTGTTGTCGAACGTCGCGACGAGCTGCCCCGTGCTCGGGTCAGCCGCCACCTTGCCCGGCAGCTTGAGCGTGACGCCGTGACTCTTCGCCACCACGTACATCGCGAGCGGCGAGCTGAACGGGTTGTCGTTCTGGCTGGCCAGGTAGATCGCGCCGGTCATCGGATCCGGCAGCAGCGGCGTCGACACCTGCACGGCGCCGATCTTCGACGCGTCCGGGCAGGTGGGATCGGACGCGCTGCCAAGAGCGATCTGCGCGGGCGAGCACGCCGCGAGCCCGTCGGCGGCGGCCGGATTGAGCGACACGCCCTGCGGCAGCGTGACCACGGCCTTCTTGAGCTGCGCGGTCGCGAGCCCGTTCGGGTCGTCGTTCTGCGGGATGCGCAGATCCACCGTCACGGCCGCGGGCGAGTCGAACACGTTCGGCACCGCCTGCACGTCGACCGTGGGGTCGAAGTGAAGCTTGTCGCAGCCATCCGGCCCAACCGGCTGGTTCGAGTTGTCGTGACTCACGAAGCTCTTGCTGGAGAACGTGCCGGGGTCCTGCCACGAGTTCGCGCGCACCGTCGTGGTCAGCGGGCCGTTGCACAGGGTCGGGTTGGTGAGGAACGCACGGTGCGGAGCCTGTGACGGGCAGAGCTGCCCGGTCGGCCCGCCGAAGAGCGCCTCGCACGCACCGCGCTCGAAGTCGTGGCTCGGGTCCGCCGGCACGCCCCAGAAGGTGAGCACGGTGCCGGTCACGGGCAGGCCCTGAGACGAGTTGCGGATGTTGATCGTCAGCCCGTAGTCGCTGCCGGTGCGCACCGAGGCGTCGAGCAGCACGGTGGCGGTGAGGACATTGAAGCCGAACCGCGCCGGCACGCCCGGCGGCGGCTGCAGGTTGTACACGGCCGCCGTGAGGTCGCCGAAGACCGATGTGTGCAACGTGCTCACGCCCACCGCGGACTCGTCCGGGCACGCGCCGGCGTTGAGCGACATGAAGGTGGCGATCGGGCACTTCGGCGTCGCGCTCGGATCCCCCACGAGGCCCGGCGGCAGGTCCACTTGGATGTCCTTGAACGTGCCGTCCGGCACCGTCGCGTTGTTTTGGTCGACGGTGGTGTTGAACTCGATGTCGGTCGTGGCCGAGTACGGGTGCGAGCCTGCCTGCGTGGCCGGATCGCCGTTCTGCTGGACCACGCTGCCGTCGAAGCTCGTGACGCCGAACGCGGCGTGCGCCGTGGCCGTGTGACCGAGGCAGACGGCGGCGAGCAGGCACGCGGCCAGGGCGCTCATCCTGATCCGGGCGCGAGCCCGGGCGCTGGTCGTGGACATTGCCTCTCTCCTCTCGTTCATCCCGATCACCTATGCCTTCACCGTCAGCCGGAAGGTCGCCCGCGTCACGGATCCGCCCGCGGGCTGGTAGCGCAGGTGCACCACGGTCCTGAGCCTCCGCTGCTGGTGCAACCGCTTTCGCGCGGACTTCTTGAGCCGTGCCACGAAGGTGAACGAGCCGCCTCGTCCCGTGAACCGCGAGACCCTGATCAGGTCCTTGCCGGTGACGGTCAGCTTTCCGCGCGCCGGCAGGTTGACCCGCAGCCGGAACTTGCTTCCGTGCACCGTGCGGGATGACACGCGCAGCTTCACCCTCGGCTTCGAGCTCGCGCCCGGCAGGTTGCCAGTGCCGAAGAAGGTCACGGTCGCAGCGAATGCCGGCTGCGGCGGCGAGCCGGGCGGCGGCTTACACCCGTCGCCGGAGCACTGCGCTGGGGGCGGCGCGGGGTCGGGGAAGCCACCCCCCACGCGCGCGTCGTACACGTCCATGTTGTCGTCGGTGTCTGAGCCGACAAGCCGCTGGCGCGTGGTGAAGAGAACGTCGTTGCCGCTCGGAGACGCGTCCTGGAACTCGGATGGCCCGCTGCTCGTGCCGCCCGAGATGAGGAACACCTTGTTGCCGGCCGGCTCGAACTCGTACGTGTCCGGTTGGCCGTTCGTGTCCTGGCGGACCAGCGCATCGCCGGTGGTGAAGAGGACCTTGCTGCCGTCGTCGGACACCGAGTGCGCCAGTCGCTGGATCGTGTTGTCGTTGCCCATGATCACCACGTCAGAGGTGGCCGGGTCGCCACTCGGGTTGCACGACGCACACAAGAGCGTGTTCGTGCCGGCGTCATAGACGTAGGCCTCGAAGTGCCCGCCGCTGTCATACGGCGTCAGGTTCGAGGTGGACTCGAACGCGACGTGCATGCCGTCCGGCGTGACGTAGGCGGAGCGGCGGAAGCCGAGCAGGCTCGGGCTCCAGTTCGTCGAGTCCACGGGCCCGCCAACGAAGGTGATCGATCCCTTGTCGGTGCCGTCGTCGCTCCAGAGGTAGAGGTTGTTCTGACCCGTCGTCGCGCCGGACGCGAGCGCGCCGAGCGCCACGAAGTACAGCTTCTTGCCGTCGTTCGAGCCGCCGAGCACGCCCTGAACCTGCGCCCCGTCGCTGTCCGAGCCGTCCACGGTGATGTCCTTGAGGCTGTCGCTCCCCACGTCGTAGCGGTAGAGGTCGCTGCCCGCGTCGGTCGTGCCGGTGGTGGCGTCGTCGGTGAGCTTCTCGGCGCTCGTGAAGAACGCGATGGAGCCGTCGGTCGACGCCAGCGAGAAGAAGGGCGGTTGGGTGCCGTTCGGGTCCGCGCTGCTCGCGTGGCTGGCGGACACCTGCTGCGTGGACGTGCCGTCGATGCGGACATACAGCTGCCGGTCCCCGAACGTCGGCGTGTAGAAGAAGATCTTCGAGCCATCGGCCGACACGGGGTGGAACGGCGAGTAGGGGGCCTGGCCGAAGCCCGACGAGTTCGCGATGGCCACGGGGTCCGGGCTCACCGCGTTGCCGGGCAGGCGACCGACGAGCGAGATGTCGCCTGTCGACGCGTTCCAGTCGTAGAGCACCTGGGTGATGCCCGGAGCCTCGCCTGTGAGGTCCTCCGGCGAGCTGAACACGATGTGGCTCATGTCGTCGGCGGCGTCGGTGAAGGACGGCTGGAAGGAGGGATCGTTCGCCGGCGCACCGACGCTCACGAGCCGGTAGTTGCCGCTCGCGTCGCGCAGGAACAGGTTCTCGGTGCCGTCCGCGGCGCCGGCACCGGGCTGCGGGCTGAACGGACCGGTCATCACTGCTTTCGTGAGGTCGTCGTTGAAGCCGTTGAAGAAGGACGTGTCGAGCGTGTTCACCGCGTTCTGCGGCGGGGACAGCGCGTGCGTGGACCATCCACTCCCGCCGCGAGTGGCGAGATATGTGTTGAACACGCCGTTGACCACCGAGTCACCGAAGGCGCCGTAGGAGGTGAAGGCGACCTTGTTGCCGTCGGCCGAGCTCAGCGGCCCGAAGTCGGTGCCGAAGATCGGATCGGCGATCACGTCGTTGCCCAGCTTGTCGGGCGGGGAGACGAGCTCGTAGCCGCGCCCGTCGGGGAGCGCCGCGGCGGCCGGGGCGGCGAGCACGCCAAGCAGCAGAGCCGCAAGCAACGGGACGAGCTGTCCGCCGCTCCCGATCCGAACGTTCAACCTCATCCGCACCCGCCTCCTTGAGATCTGGCATCACGCCAGCGGGTGCCTCGCGGCACCGCCTCGCTGTTCTCTCCTGTTAGGGCTCGGGGGGCCCTGGCGAGTCCCCGTCCCGTCACGCCGGGTGTTGGGGCACCCGCGCGACGGCGGCACTATAAACATATGTTTTTCTAGTTGTCAACCCCCGCGTTTTCCTAAATGTGGCCGAGGCTGAGCGGATTGGCGCATTGATCCCGCCAGAGTGAAAACGCCGATGTTTGCGAATCGGGTTTATCGTCTTGCCATGGCCGCCGCGCCTCCACGACGTCCGCGCAGGCCCGAGCAGCTGCCGCCGGGCCGCCACGGCCTCTCGCGCCGCGACGTCGTGCGTTCGCAGCGAACGCGCATCCTCAAGGCCATCACCGAGGTGGTGGCCGAGCACGGCTACCAAGCCGCGCGGGTGACCGACGTGATCACTTCCGCGGGCGTGTCGCGCAAGACCTTCTACGAGCACTTCTCGGACAAGGAGGAATGCTTCCTCGCGGCGTACGACGCCAACCTGGCGGATCTGATGGGTACGACGGCCGCCGGCTTCGACAGCTCCGAGGACTGGGTCGAGCGGGTGCGCGCGGGCCTCACGGCCTTCCTCGACGGAATCGCCTCGCGGCCCGCGGCAGCGCGCATGTGCATGGTCGAGGTGCTCGCCGCCGGGCCCAAGGCGCTCTCCCGGCGCGAGTCGGCGATACGCGGCTTCACCTACTTCCTGGACGCTGGCCGCTCCGGAGCGCCAACGCGCATTCCACCGTTCACGGCGATCGCGGTGATCGGCGGGGTGAACGAGGTGCTCTACGCCCAGATCCTCAAGGGCGCGGCCGCGGACGTGCCGAAGCTCCTGCCCGACCTCATGTACTGGGTGACGCTCCCGTTCGTCGGGCACGAGCGCGCAAACGCAGAGCGCGAGCTCGTCCTTCAGGCCACGGCGTAGGCGGGCTCCGGCCAGCGCGCCGCGAGCACGCTGGCGACGTCCTGCACGAAGCGGATCTCCTCCGGCGAGAAGTCGCGCGCCTCGGTGGCGTGTGCGCACAGCACGCCCTGGGCTCCGATCCGCCCGTAGATGCCGCTCCTCAACCCGTGGCTTTCGAGCAGTGCTCCGGCGCGGAACGGCTCCTCTTCGTAATCGCGCACCACGAGTGGCTCGTCGAACTCGAGCGCCCGAACCGTGGAGCGCCAGCGGGGAAGCTCGAGCTCGGAGGCAACCGCGTCGTCGTCCCAGCCCATCCAGCGAATGGCCTGGATCCGGCCTGGGGCGACGAATTCGCCGATCCCGACGTGCTCTACGGCGAGCACCTGCGCGACGGCATTGACAGCCAGCTCGAGCAGCGCCTCCAGCTCATCGCCGCGCGCCGCGGCCGCCGCGAGCTGGGCGAGCTGGTGCTGGGCGTCCGCCAGCAGCCGGAGCCTCACCTGCGCGGACTTGCGCTCGGTCACGTCCGTGACGGCGTTGACCGTGCCGCACCACTGGCCCTCGTCGTCGAGCCACGGAGTGGAGCTGATGGCAGCCCACCTTCGGCTGCCGTCCGGGCGCACGATCTCGTGGTCCGCCTCCTCGGTGTCGCGATGGAGCGCGCCGTAAACCGTCTGCGGCTCCTCGTCGAGGAAGGCGGCCATCGGCTGCCCCTCCACGTCGGACACCGGAACGCCGAGCAGCTCGCTCACGGCCTGACTGGCGAAGACGGTGCGTCCCTTGCGATCGGTCACCCACACTCCGCTCGCGCTCAGCTCGAGCATGCGCTGTGGCGACGGAGGCGCGACGGCCGGCACCGGCTGGGGTCCCCGGTGGGAGGGCACACGAAGGTCGAGTTGCGGACTGGCACCGGCCGCGAGCCGCTCGACGTGGAGCTGCTCGCCGAGCGAGTACGGCGGCTCGCTGATGGAGCGTCCCACCGCGAGCACGCCGGCAACCCCGGACGCGCTTCTCAGCGGGACGATCATGCCGCGCCGGAGCTCTCGCCCTGCGGGCGCGCCGGCGAGCTCGTCCCATGAAACCGAGTCGAGCCGCACGGGCGTGTTCTTTCGAACGGCCTGGCCGCTCCAGCCGTCCCGGGCGTCGAGCGGCGCGGCGTCGAGCAGCGGCCGGAGGGTCCAGAGCTGTCTGGGGTCGCGATGGTCGACCGCGATCGCGGCCAGCTCGCCCTTGCCGTTCATCACGCGAACGACGCACGCGTCGCCCACCACGTCGACCACATCGCGGGCAAGCGAGGCGGCAGCTTCAGAGATGGCCGAGCGGGGGACGGCGCCGGCGGCGGCTTTCAAACGGACTCCTCTTCCGGGTCCGGCACCTCTCGCGCGGGCGATCATAAACCAAAGTGTTTACGGATTGCAAACCCGGGCATCTGACGCCTGTGTAACCGCGGCGACGAAGCGGCGTCATGCCGGCCGCCTCGCGGTTATAACAGTGAGAGGAACTCGGCCGCGCAGGGGATCTACGTCGCGGCCGACAACACACCATGCCGCCGCACGACCAGCACAGACGACGCCGCCCGGAGCAGCTCCCCCCGGGCCGGCACGGATTGCCCCGCCGCTACGTGGCGCGCTCGCAGCGCAGCCGCATCCTCGGCGCGATGGTCGACGTGGTGGCCGAGCAGGGTTTTCAGGCCACGCGCGTCACCGATGTGATCGCGCGGGCGGGAGTGTCGAGAAAGACGTTCTACGAGCACTTCTCCGACAAGGAGGAGTGCTTCCTCGCGGCGTTCGACCAGGCGCTCGCCGAGGTTATGCGCATCACCTCGGATGCGTTCGAGGGGCCAGACGAGTGGACGGATCGTGTGCGCGAGGGCGTAGCGGCGTTCCTGGGCCTGGTGGCGGCGCGGCCCGCAGCGGCGCGGATGTGCATCGTCGAGGTGATTGCTGCGGGCCCGAAGGCGCTGGCGCGGCGCGAGGCGGCCATCCGCGGCTTCACCCACTTCATCGACGCCGGGCGGATCAATGCGCCGCGCGGCCTGCCGGCCTTCACCGCGGTGGGCGTGATCGGCGGCATCAACGAGGTGCTCTACGCGGAGATTCGCCGCGGCACCGTGGGCGATCTTCCCCGGCTCGCGCCCGACCTCGTCTACTGGATCGTGCTCCCCTTCCTGGGGCACGAGCGCGCGGATATAGAACGCCGGCGGACGGCGGAACTGCGCCGCGCCGCTGACGACGAGATCGCAAGTGCCGTGTAGCGCGCACTTATAAACGTAGACTTTTCCATACGGCCGAAATCGTGTAGGGTCGCGCGGCCGATGTCCGAGAGCCCGAGCCCACCTCGACCTGCGAAGGCCGAACCGGAGCGCCTGCCGAGCGGCCGCCACGGCCTGACGAAGCGCTTCGTTGTACGCAACCAGCGCGAGCGGATGCTGGCGGCCACCGCCCAAGCGGTGGCGGAGCGCGGCTACGCACACACCAACGTCGCGGACATCATCGCGATCGCGCGCGTGTCGCGGCGAACCTTCTACGAGCACTTCCGCGACAAGGACGAATGCCTGCTCGCCGCCTACGACGCGGTGGTCCAGCAGCTCTTCCGCGCGGTGTCGCAGGCCTACCTCGCCGAGCGCGACTGGTCCGATCGCATCCACGCCGGCCTCGTTGCCCTGGCCGAGTTCGTCGTCGACGAGCCGGACTTCGCCCGTATGTGCTTCCTCGAGGCGCCGCTCGCCCTCGCGGCCGGACGCAAGCGCCGCGCGGACGCGATGGCGCTGTTCGCGACCTTCCTCGAGCCGCGGCAGGGGCGCCCGGCGGAGTTCGACACGCCGGACCTCGCGATCGAGGTGATCGTGGGCGGCCTGTACGAGGTGATCTACTCGCGGCTTGCGTCGGGGCAGCCGCAGCGGCTGCTCGAGGAGCTTCCGGAGATGGTCTATTGCGTGCTCGTTCCGTTCGCGGGACACGCGGAGGCGCAGGCGGTGCGAACCCGAATGGCTGCCCTGAACATGGAGGAGATGGCTTGAGAAGAGTTGGATGGACTGTCGTGGTCGTGGCGTTTCTTTGCGGCGCCGGGATAGCGCTTGCGCAGGGAAGTGGGCCGCAGCAGACACTGCAGGTCAGCGTGAAGCCGGCGAAGGCCGGCACGCGCAAGCACCCGCGCAACGTCACGCTGAACGTCGTCACGCGCACCGTCGTCCCACCGGGAGTGACCAAGCCCACGATCTCGAAGGCCGTGATCGACTTTCCCAAGGGCGCCGTCTACAACGGCGGCAAGTTCCCGCACTGCTCGGAGCCGACGCTCGACGGGCGGGGCCCCGGCGCGTGCCCGAAGGGATCGAAGATCGGAAGCGGCGCGGTGGACGCGTTCGCCGGACCGATCGAGGCCAAGCCGCGCGTGACCGCGTTCAACGGCCCGGGCCGCAACCACGTCGAGCTCTTCCTGCAGACCGACACGCCGGTGCAGATCGCACAGGACATCGAGGGCACCCTCACGCGCGGGAGCGGTCCGTATGGGCTGAGGCTCACGCTGCCGATTCCGCAGGCGCTGCAGGTGGTGGTCGGGCTGCCGGTGAACCTCGTGTCGTTCCAGACGCGGATCGCCAAGTCCGGCCTGATCCAGGCGGCGTCCTGCCCGAAGTCGCACAAGTGGCCGTTCGCCATTACGGCGTTCACCACCGACGGTCAGCAGCTTCACGGCGTGACGACCGTTCACTGCCGCTAGCGGACGGACGAAAACCGATGCGCGGCGCGGCTCGCCCGGCTGTCCGCGCTTGCCTGCGTTGACTTTCGTAGTTGTCGATATATCGTTATGCATCGTCGAGTTCTACGAAGCAAGGAGAAGACGATGAACGCGACCTATGCAATTTCAGGCTTCCCGTGTCACCAGCGCGACTGGCGCGACGCGCTGCGCGCGATGGGCGGCGGCGGGCATGGCCGCGGGCGGCACCGACACGGCGGGCCCGGCGGGCGCTTCATGTTCAACATGGGCTTCGGCGGCCCGCCCTTCGGCCCGGGCGGTCCGAAGGCGCGGCGCGGTGACGTCCGCGCGGCGGCGCTCCTGCTGCTCAAGGAGGGCCCGCGCAACGGCTACCAGATCATGCAGGACATCGAGGAGCGCAGCGGCGGAGTGTGGCGCCCGAGCCCCGGCTCGGTCTACCCCGCGCTCCAGCAGCTCGAGGACGAAGGGCTCGTCCGCGTGACCGAGGCAGACGGCCGCAAGCAGTACGAGCTGACCGACACCGGCAGGGCGCACGTGGCCGAGCGCGGCGACGATGTGCCTACGCCGTGGGACGAAATGACCGGCGGCTTCAGCGACGAGGTGAGGACGGCTGCCGGACTTATGCGCGAGGTGGCCCTAGCCTTCAGTCAGGTGGCACGAGCTGGCAGCCCATCCCAGGTCGCGGAAGCATCGAAGATTCTCGCCGAGACGCGCCGTTCGCTCTATCGCATCCTCGCGGAGGGCGAACCCGGCGAAGGAGGCGAGGCTTGACGCAGACCGTCGCACAGCGCGCCGCCCGCACCACCATTCGCGAGCCCGCCGTGTGGACGCGCGGGCTCACGAAGAACTACGGCGAGGTGCAGGCGGTGCGCGGCATCGACTTCGAGGTGGCGGCCGGCGAGGTGTTCGGCTTCCTGGGTCCGAACGGCGCGGGCAAGACCACCACGATCTCGATGCTCTGCACGCTCGCCCTGCCGACCAGCGGCGAGGCCCGCGTGGCCGGCTACGACGTTGTGAGCGCGCGCGATGACGTGCGCCGCAACATCGGTCTCGTGTTCCAGGACCCGACGCTCGACGGCTACCTCACGGCGGAGGAGAACCTGCGCTTCCATGCCGACCTCTACGGCGTCCCGCGCGCGGGCCTGCGTGAGCGGATGCGCGAAGTGCTCGAGATGGTGGGTCTGTGGGACCGCCGCGAGAGCATCGTGAACACGTACTCGGGCGGGATGCGCCGGCGGCTCGAGATCGGGCGCGGCCTGCTCCACTCGCCACGAGTGCTGTTCCTCGACGAGCCCACGATCGGGCTCGACCCCCAGACGCGCAGCTCGATCTGGACCTACATTCAGGAGCTGAAGTCGCGCGAGGAGACCACGATCTTCCTCACCACCCACTACATGGACGAGGCCGAGTACTGCGACCGCATCGCGATCATGGACCAGGGGCGCATCGTCGCGCTTGACACCCCGGAGGCGCTGAAGGCGAGCGTGGGGCGCGACCGCGTGCAGATCAAGACCGAGGACGACGAGGCTGCGATCGCGGCTTTGAAGGAGCGCCTCGACATCGACGCCGTGATCGCCGAGGGCGAGGTCACGTTCTCGGTCGCCGAGGGCGAGCAGTTCGTGCCGCGGCTCTTCGGCGAGCTCGGTGTGCCGATCACGGGCGTGAGCGTGGCGCGGCCGTCGCTCGACGACGTGTTCATGTCCTACACAGGCACCACCATCCGCGACGCCGAGGCCACCACCACCGACCACCAGCGCGTGATGCGCTCGATGATGACGGGGCGGCGTTAGATGGAAAGCTCCTCGGCGGTCACGGGCACAACCCAGCCGCGCGTGGCGCGCGTGCGCGTGCCCGGCGCCGGGATCCGCAGCGACCTTCGCGCCGTCCGCGTGGTGTGGCAGCGCGAGCTGATCCGCTTCTCGCGCGACCGCGCGCGCATGATCACCTCCCTCGTGCAGCCCGTGCTGTTCCTGTTCGTGCTCGGCACCGGCCTTTCGCGCCTCGCGTCCGCCGGCACGCACGGGGTGAACCTGCGCACCTTCGTCTACCCGGGCGTGCTCGCGATGGCCGTGCTGTTCACCGCGATGTTCTCCGCGGCGTCGATCGTGTGGGACCGCGAGTTCGGCTTCCTGCGCGAAATGCTCGTGGCGCCGGTGAGCCGCGGCGCGATCGTCGTGGGCAAGTGCCTGGGCGGCTCCACCGTGGCTGGCTTCCAGGGCGTGATCATGATCGCCATCGCCGGCCTGGTCGGCGTGCCTTACGCGCCGGTGATGATCCTCGAGGTGCTGGTGCTCCAGCTCCTGCTCGCGTTCGCGCTCACGGCGTTCGGCGTGATGATGGCGGCGCGCATGAGCCAGATGCAGTCGTTCATGGCGCTGATGCAGATGGTGATCATGCCGCTCTTCTTCATCTCCGGAGCGCTCTTCCCGGTGTCCGGCCTGCCCACCTGGCTGAGCGTGCTGAACAGGATCGACCCGATCACCTACGCGGTCGACCCGATCCGGCGCGCCGTGTTCGCGCACCTCGACGTGAGCGCGGCGGCGCGGCACGCGCTCGCCCCCGGCGTGACGTGGTGGGGCTGGCATTTGCCCGGCGTGTTCGAGGCGGCGATCGTCGCGCTGATCGGGATCTGCCTGCTCGGCGTGGGGATAGCGCGCTTCAGCCGGGCCGAGTAGGGCCACTCCGTAGTTATCCCGCATCCCGATTAGGTGCCATGCCCCGATGCTCGGGGGCCGCTGTTCGGCCATGTTTGGGGTCCTGGCCCCGCAAGAGGAGCGGAAGCAATGGCGACCGCAGTTCCCGCATATCCCGTCGATGTCGAAGGTAGGCTCGATCCACAGCTCAGCCGCTGGCTCTGGCTCGTCAAATGGCTGCTCGCCATTCCGCACTTCATCGTGCTCGCGTTCCTCTGGATCGCGGTGGTGGTGCTGTCGGTGGTCGCCTTCTTCTCGATCCTCTTCACCCGCCGCTACCCGCGTGGGATCTTCGACTTCAACGTCGGCGTTCTGCGCTGGACATGGCGCGTGAGCTTCTACTCGTACGGCACGCTCGGCACCGACCGCTACCCGCCGTTCACGCTCGCCGACGTCGAGGACTATCCGGCGCGGCTCGAGATCAACTATCCGGAGCGGCTCAACCGCTGGCTCCCGTTCGTCAAGTGGCTGCTCGCGATCCCGCACCTGATCCTCGTGGGGATCTTCATCGGCGGCAGCGGTGTGCTCGCCTGGGAGTCGACGCATTGGGTGTGGCGGACCGGCGGCCCGGGGCTGATCAGGCTGCTCGTGCTCATCGCGGCGGTGATCCTGCTCTTCACCGGCAGGTACCCGCGCGGCATCTTCGACTTCGTGCTCGGCCTGAACCGCTGGGCGCTGCGCGTGGCGGCATACGTCGGGCTGATGACCGACCGCTATCCACCGTTCCGGCTTGATGTAGGCGGCAGCGAGCATCCGAGCGGCGGCCAGATGGCTCTGGACCTGCCGGGGCCCGGGCCCGCCGCGGCGGCCGCGGAAGCGCAACCGGCAGCCGCGCAGCGCCGCGGCTGGACCGCGGGGCGGATCGCGATGCTCGTCACCGGCAGCCTGCTGGCGCTGATCGGCCTCGGCTTTGCGGCCGGCGGTGGCGCCGGCCTCTGGCTGCACACCACGCAGCGCGACTCGGATGGCTACCTGATGACGCACACGCACCAGTTCGGCACGCCTAGCTACGCGCTCGCCACGAGGAGCCTCCACATCAGCGGCGACGTGCCGAGCTTCCTCTACGGGCAGAAGTGGCTCGGCACCGTGCGCGTGCGTGGCCAGAGCATCGACGCGGCGCGTCCGCTCTTCATCGGCATCGGCCGCCGCAGCGACGTGCAGAGCTACCTCGCGCGCGTGGCGCACGCTGACGTGATCGACGTCAGCTCGAACCCGTTCAAGGCGAGCTACAGGCCGCAGCCCGGCGGCGCGCCCGCGGTGCCGCCCGCACGCGCGCGCTTCTGGGTGGCGAGCGTGAGCGGCCCGGGGAAGCAGGTGCTCAGCTGGCATGTGAAGTCGGGCAGGTGGTCTGTGGTGGTGATGCGTCCCGGCGGGTCGCGCGGCGTGGTGGCTGACCTGGCCGTCGGCGCCAAGGCCCCGGCGCTGCTGGGCGTGTCGCTCGGCCTGCTCGGATTTGGATTGATCGTCCTGGCGGGCGGAGCCGCGCTCATCTACTTCGGCGGCCGCGAGAAGCCAGGACCGCAGAAGGAGCAACAGCCATGACCAACATCAAGGATGCAGCGTCCGAGTTCCTCACTCACAAGCGCGTGGCGGTGACCGGCGTGTCGCGGTCGCCAAAGAACCACGGCGCGAACGTCGTCTTCAACCGCCTCCGCGACCGCGGCTACGAGGTGTTCGCCGTGAATCCGAACGCCGAGCAGGTGGAGGGGGCGACCGCCTACCACGACCTGAGCGCGATCCCCGGCGGCGTGGAGGCCGTGGTGATCGGCACGCGACCGGAGGCTGCCGACCAGACGATGCGCGAGTGCGCAGCGCTCGGCATCAAGCACGTGTGGATGCACCGCGGGCCGGGACAGGGCAGCGTGTCGAAGACCGCCGCCGACCACGGCCGCGAGCACGGCATCGCGGTGATCGACGGAGGCTGCCCGTGCATGTTCGGGCCAACCTCCGATCCGGGCCATAAGGCGATGCGAGTGGTGTTGAGCCTCGGCGGCAACGTCCCGAGACAGGTCTGACCGGCACAATCCGCGCTCCACTACCGAAGGAGCGCGCGCCATGCAGTTCGAGGAGATCCTCTACGACGTCGAGGACCACGTCCTCACGATCACGCTCAACCGCCCCGACCGCCTGAACGCCTTCACCGCCACGATGGGGCGGGAGCTGATCGAGGCACTCGACGCGGCGGACGCCGATGACGACGTGCGAGCGATCGTGGTCACGGGCGCGGGTCGCGGCTTTTGCGCGGGCGCGGACCTCGAGCGCGGCGGGAGCACCTTCGACTGGACCGAGCGCCAGGCCGCCGGCGAGGAGGTGCCGCGCGATGGCGGCGGGCGCATCTCGCTGCGCATCTTCGAGTGCGTGAAGCCTGTGATCGCGGCGATCAACGGGCCCGCCGTGGGCGTCGGCATCACGATGACGCTGCCGATGGACGTGCGGCTCGCGGCGGAGGGGGCGAAGATCGGCTTCGTGTTCGCGCGCCGCGGCATCGTGCCGGAAGCGTGCTCGAGCTGGTTCCTGCCGCGCATCGTGGGGGTCTCCCAGGCGATGGAGTGGGTGGCGACCGGGCGCGTGTTCGATGCGTCGGAGGCGCTGGCGGGCGGGTTGGTGCGAAGCGTGCACGCGCCCGAGGACGTGCTCGGCGCCGCGCGTGATCTCGCGCGCGAGATTGCCGACAACGCGGCGCCGGTGTCCGTTGCGCTCGCGCGCCGCATGATGTGGACGATGCTCGGCGCGGCGCATCCGATGGAGGCGCACCGGGCCGACTCCCGCGCGATGTTCGCGCGCGGGCGCTCGGGTGACGCGCGCGAGGGCGTGACCTCGTTCCTCGAGAAGCGCCCGGCCGAGTTCAGCGACAGCGTGAGCGACGGCCTGCCGGACATCATGCCGTGGGTCGAACAGCCGGAGTTTTCGTAGCACCGTCCTGACTCGGCCCCCGTATGCGGGGCTGAGTCAGGAACCTTCCGCCGCTAAGCGCCGCCCAAGAACCGCATGAACACGTTCGGGATCTTGCCGCCGCCGCCCGCGGCGCCGGCCCCGGCGCTGGTGGTGAACGCGACGTAGTTCCCGTGCGCGCTCGTGGCCGGGTCCACGCTCGGCGTCGAGAACGCGACGGTGTTCGGCGGCCGCGACTCGCGCGACACGTTCCCGTAGCCGCGGTGCAGCGAGAAGTTCCACAGGAATACGTCGCGCACGTGGCCGTTCGGGTCGGTGCCCACGAAGCTGCGCTTTGGCCGCAGGTTCGTGGCCGCGGAGTCGAACAGCACGAACTGGCCGGCGCTCGAGATCACCGGGTCGTTGCTCGGGCCGTTGCCCTGCGCGTTCGCGCCCTCGGAGAAGCTCGCCATCTCCATCCGGTCATGCGTGGGCGCGCTCCGGCTCATCGTGCGGCGGAAGATGTCGCTCGTGGCGCCGTTGCGGTCGCCCGAGACGCCGCGGCAGAGGCGGGTGCACAGGTTCGTGGCCGCCGACTCGAATGCGATGTACTCGCCGTTCGCGTTCACCGACGGATGCGCGCTCGGCCCGTTGCCCGCGCCGCTCAGGCCGGCGCTCACGAGCCGCTCCGGACCGCGCTTGCGCAGGCCGTGCCGCCCCGGTGCGAAGCGCTGGTACCAGATCTGTCCGTTCCGCTCATAGGTCACGCCCCGACCGTCGGTCTCCTGGTCCGGCTGATCGCCCGGCGCGATGGCGAGCGGCGCGCCGCGGTCCACGTTCGCCACATAGACCGTCCCGCCCGCCGCGAAAGCCACGTAACGGCAGGCGCCGTCGATCGTCGGACTCACGGCATTCGTAGCGCCCGGCGCCACCACGTGCGTGGTGTGGTTCGCGAGGTTGCGGACGTAGATGTCGGTGTCGGGCGTGGTGTCGCGCGAGTCGAGGTTCGTCGCGTTTGACTGGAAGGCCACGCAGTGCGGGCTGCGGTTGTTGCTTCCATCGACGGAGGGGCTCGAGCTGTCGGCGTTCGCCTGCGTGCCGTTGCTCGCCACGCTCACGCGCTCGATTGAGCCGCCCATTCCGCTGCGGTGGAGAACAAAGACGTCATTGGCGCCGTTGGTGTCGCCGCCGACGAGGTTCGTTGCCGCGCTCGTGAACGCGTAGAGCGACGCCGTGCGCCCGTCCTGGCTGAAGGCTCCGCCCGTACTCGGGCCGTTCGCGTTGCGGCTTATCAGCGCCGTGACGCGGTTGCCGTGAACGTTCGCGCGCGCGGCGGCGGCGAAAAATGTCATTGCGAGCAGGATTGCGAGTCCCCACAGTGTGAATACGAGCAGGCTGCGCCCAGCACGAGCAGCGGTTCGTGTCTCCACCGATTCGCCCCTTCTTTCTGACGCCTACGGGGTGAGCTGACGGGCTCGCGCGAGAAAGAACGCGCTACGCCGTTCTACGACGTGCGATTCGCCCCTGGGCCGGCGAACTACTACCGGCCCTGAATTGGTTCCCCCGTTCCCCGCCATCTGGACGACGGGGATTCGGCTGGTTGTGACCCGGCAATAAAGCACATCCGGCGGTCAGATGAGCCACCGGAATTTCTCTGGGCGTGTTGCCGCTCAGATCTCGGCCGGGAAGTTCTCCAGAACCCAGTCCGGACCGAGCGGTGTGCGCCTGTAGGAGCGGCCGCGAATCGGCACGTAATCGCGGGTGCGCGGGTCGAGCGGAAGGCCCGACTCGATCGGGTACCAGTCGTTGTGCTCCTTGATCAGCTGGTTGATCTCGTCGAAGCTCCACTGGTGCGCGCGCTCGCGCCAGCGGCGGGCGAACGCCTCGCGGTCGTCGCCGCAAGCCTCCTTGAGCGTGCGGTAGGCGCGGCCGATGCGGCGGCGCAGGTTGGCCCGCTCCGCCTCAATCTCGCGCAGCCGCTCCATGTAGCGCGGCATCACACCGGCGGCGAGGTACGCCTCCACGGTGCGTCTCGTCTGGCGCGCGCGGCGCGAGAGCGGCTTGCCCTCGCGGCTCTCGTCGACTCCGCTTTTCACGATCCGGCGCTCGACGACTGAGCGGCGGCGTTGCTCCTCTGCCATTGCGGAAGACGATAGCCCGCGGTTCGCGCTGCTCAGGCGGATGCGTGGCCGGGCTCGACCAGGCTGCACTCGTAGGCGAACACCACCGCCTGCACCCGGTCGCGGAGGCCGAGCTTGGACAGGATGCTCGACACGTGCGTCTTCACGGTGCCGTCGCTCACGAAGAGCGTCTCAGCAATCTCGGCGTTGGACAGCCCGCTCGCCACGAGCTTCAGGACCTCGAGCTCGCGGCTCGTCAGCTCCTCGAGCTCCGGCGGCGCCGCTCCCGGGCGCGCGCCTGCGAGGAAGCGGTCGATCAGCCGCCGCGTGACCTCGGGCGCGAGCAGCGACTCGCCGCCCGCCACCACACGCACGGCCTCCACCAGCCGCTCGGGTGAGTCGGTCTTGATGAGAAAGCCGGCCGCACCGGCCTTGAGCGCCTCGTACACGTATTCGTCGAGCCCGTAGGTGGTGAGCACGAGCACGCGCGCGGACGAGCCGGACAGGGCAAGCCGGCGGGTGGCTTCGATGCCGTCCATCTCCGGCATCCGAATGTCCATGAGGACAACGTCGGGATCGAGCTCGCGGACCAGCTCGAGCGCTGCCGCGCCGTCGGCCGCCTCCCCCACCACCTCGATGTCGTCCTGCGTCTCGAGGATCAGGCGCAGCCCGCCGCGCACCACCGCCTGGTCGTCTGCCACGACCGCGCGGATCATCGCCCGAGCGGGAATCCGGCCCGCAGGCTCCAGCCGCCGCCCGGCCGCGGCCCGGCGTCGAGCCGCCCGCCAAACAGCGCCACGCGCTCACCGGCGCCCGCCAGGCCGCGGCGGCTCCCGCTGCCGTTTCCGTTCACCGAGGAGCCGTCATCGGCCACCTCGATCTCGAGCTCGTCATCCGCATAGCGCAGGACCACCCGCGCGTGCCCACTACCCGCGTGCTTGAGCGCGTTGGTGAGTCCCTCCTGCACGATCCGGAACGCCGACAGCTCGAGCGCTGCCGGCAGCGGGCGCGCCCCGCCCTCCACGTCGAGGCGCACGTCGAGGCCTGCCTCGCGCATCTTCTCCACGAGCTTGCCGACGTCGGAAAGTGAAGGCTGCGGCTCGCGGGACGCCACCGGCTCACCGCGGATCAGGCCGAACAGCGTGCCCATCTCGCCGATCGCCTCCTGCCCGGTGGCTCGGATCGAGCGCAGCACCTCGCGCGCGCGCTCGGGGTCACGCTCCACAACCTGCTCCGCGGCACCCGCCTGCAGCACGAGCACGCCGAGGCTGTGGGAAATGATGTCGTGCAGCTCGCGCGCGATCCTTTTGCGCTCCTCCTCCGCCGCGGCAGCCGCCATCAGCTCCTGATTCCGCTCGAGTGCCTCCATGCGCGCGCGCATGCCGAAGCCCGCGCCCAGCGTCAGCGTGACGAGGATGATGCTCCAGGCGGCATCGCCGAAGGTGTGGATCAGCGGGTCGAGCGTCGTCTCCACCGCGGACAGGGCGACGGACAGCGCGACCGTGGCCACCGGCTTTGAGCCGTGAGCGGCCGCTGAGAAGACCGCGGCGACCAGGATGAAGACGCCTGTGGAGGTCTCGGGCGCGCCAAATGCCGCGGCCAGCGCACTCAAGGCGACCACATCGAAGGCGAGAACGGCCACCGGATAACGGCGTCGCCACGCGAGCGCCAGCGCCATGAGCGGGACAGCCACCGCGTTCACCGCCGGCGGACCGCGCCAGCCGCCCACGAAGGCATCCACCAAGCCGAGCGCGGCGAGCACGACGGCGAAGGCCACGTCCCCGCGCGGGAGGCCGCGGATAGCGCGCAGTGGGTTCACCTGCTCAACATAAATCGACTTGCCCGCGCCGTCATCCGTCTCGAGGCAGAGGCGAGATCCCACTCGAGGCAGAGCGCGAATCGGAGTGCACGCCGATGACCGCGACGGACCGCGGCCGTAGCTTGGCCTCACCCGACCAAGGAGACTCGCAATGTCCACCCTGTCCGATCCCGATCGCTTCACGAGAGTCGCCCTCGCCGCCTCGATGATCGGAGCGGGCGTGCTCATGATCGCCTCGGCGATCGTGATGCCGGCGATCAAGTCGGATGAGGCCGCGCAGATCGCGGTCATCGCCCAGCACCCCGCCCGCTACTACCTGTTCACGATCCTGATCCTCGGCAGCAGCATGCTGCTCGTCCCTGCCCTGATCGGTCTGATGCGGCTGGGCGCCGAACGCTCGCGGCGGCTCGCCAACATCGGCGGAACGCTGTCGGTCTTCGGCGCGCTGGTGGCGGTGGGCGACTCGATGTCGCAGCTCGTGGTTTGGCAGATGGGCGCCCGCGGCGCCGACCGGGCCCAGATGGCGGCGCTGCTCCATCGCTTCGACAACGTGGCCGGGGCCTCGCTGGTGTTCGCGCTCGGCGGCCTCGCGGTCGTCATCGGAATCGCGCTGCTGGCGATCGCGCTCTACAGGTCTCGGACTGCGCCTGCCTGGGCCGCGGCAGCGCTCCCGGTGGGCACGGTGCTCAACATCGCCGGTTTCTCTGCGGGCAGTACTGGCGTCCTGATCCTCAGCGGCGTGGTGCTGCTCGCCGGGCTCGGCTGGATCGCGCGGGCGATCCTCGGGCGCGACGCGCAGGGCTCCTTCGAGCTCGCGCCGTCGTCACTCTGAGAAGAACTTCTCGGCAAGGAGCTCGATCGTGCCCTTCGTGCGGCGCGTGATCGGACCGATCAGGTTGTCGATCGCGCCGAGGTCGAGCTCCGTGTCGAGAATGCCGCCGCTCGGCAGCCAGTAGAGCTCGCGCTCGCCGAACACCAGCCTGTCCTGGTCGGTGGCGAGCGCGAGCACCTTCTTGCGCGCGGAGGCGGTCGGCTTGGCCGGCAGGATCGACACCTGGAGCTTGCCGCCGGCGGCCTCCACGTGCCCCGCCGGAAACGGCTCGTGCGCGGCGATCGCGCGCACCTCGTCCTCGCTGCGGAGAAACACGGTCACGTCGAAGCCCACGGCGGCGGACAGCGCCTTCTCGATCTTGGCGTTCAGCTTCGCCTCCGAGCCGCTCGCGCCGCCGAACACCACGTTCCCGCTCGTGCGGAACGTGCCCACATCCTCGAACCCCATTGCGCTGAAGTGCGCGCGCAGGTCCGCGCTCGAGATCTTGCGGGTGCGGCCGAGGTTCACCCCGCGCAGGAACGCGGCGTAGCGAGCCATGCCCGTAGCCTACGCGCCCGTGGCCCTTCTCCTGCTCGCGGCTCGCACCGCGCCCACGCGCGAAGCCGAGCGCCTCGTTCGCGACCCGTCGCTCTTCAGCCTGTCGGTCGTGAGCGTGGCGGTGGGGCTGTTCCTCCACGCCACCGGCACCTTCCACTGGCACTACTGGTGGTGGAACGTCGCGTCGTGGCCGGTGATCGTCATCTTCGGCTACCTGTGGTTCTACCTCTTCGCGGCGTGGGTGTACGACGCCCCGTCCGACCGCGCGCTGGACCCGCGTGGGTACGCTCGCCGGCATCGACGTCCTCATGGGCCTGGTGTTCGGCGTCGCGCTCGGCTGGCTCTAATGGCCGGTCGAGGAGAAGTGCATGTAGTCCTTCGTGTTGCCGGCCCAGGAGCCGCCCCAGCCCCAACCGATCGAGCCGAACGCGCTGATCACCCTCTTCGTGACCATTCCCGGCCGGTGCCTTGAGCGGTTGAAGTAGGGCCTCGTGCCCGGGGCGCGCGACTGGCCGCAGCCCACGTAGGGGTTCTCCTGCGGGTTGACGTCGACGGCCAGGCCGAACGCGTGCATCGACCACGACCCCGTGCCGTTCCCGCCCACGCACGGCGACGGCACCGCCTGGCGGCAGTCGAACGAGCCGGTCACGTCGTTGTCCTTCGGGATCGCGCTGTTCGACCCGTACATCTGGACGAGCTGCATGTGCCGGATCGGGAAGTGGAGCAGGTAGAGCTTGTGGAACACCTTTGCGAGGCCGGGCGCGGCGGCGGCGTTCACCACGAGCTGGCCGGTGTGCGAGCGGTGGTCGAAGCCGCGCGTGGTCACCGTGAGCACGCGCAGCTGGGAGAACTTCACGGGGCAGTTCGAGTGGTAGAAGCCGTGGCGCTTCATCTCCGACCGCACCGATGCGGGCACGGGCTTGATCGAGGAGTGGAAGGCGCTGGCGGGTGCCGCCAGGGCGAGCGAGAGCGCGATTACGCGAAGCACGACGCCCCACATTGTTGCGCTACCAGGGTTTTCCCTGGGCGATACCAGGGTTTTCCCTGGTGCGAGAAGCGCGGGCGTGGCTGAGGATCGCGTCATGAACACACTTGCCTCGTACCTCAAGCGACACCACGTCGGGCTGCTCGCGCTGATGATCGCCCTCGGGGGCACCTCCTACGCCGCGGTGAAGCTGCCGCGAAACAGCGTCGGTTCCGCCCAGTTGAAGGCCAACTCAGTGACATCCAAGAAGGTCAAGAACGGCTCGCTCGCGGCCGCGGACTTCAAGGCGGGCCAGCTGCCGAGCGGGCCGGCCGGCCCCAAGGGCGATCCTGGCGCTCAGGGGGCTCCCGGCCCGAAGGGCGACGTCGGGCCGCCCGGCCCGTCGACCGGGCCGGCCGGTGGTGACCTCGCCGGCAGCTACCCGAATCCGACCATCAAGGCCGGCGCGATCGACCCAGGCAAGTTCGCCACGATCCCGGCAGCCACTCTCGAGCACGCGTGGGACGCCGCGGCCGGCGCATGCAGCGCTGGGCCGATCCCCAACAACTCCGAGGCGACGATCGCGTGGAGCACGCACGGCTCGCACGTGGCGTTCGACGATGACGATCTCTACGACCACTGGTGCACGGTAGATCCGCAGGTGACCGACGGCTTCGTCGCGCCCATCGCCGGCAAGTACATGATCGACGCGCAGTTCGGCTGGGCCGTGAACACCACCGGCGCACGGCGGATCCGCATCGTCGGCACCCCAAGCGGCGGCAGCGCCCAGGAGCTCGGGATCAGCGAGGTGAATGCGGTACAGGGGACCGGGCATCCGACCGACCAGGCGGTTGGCACGATCGCTCAGCTGAGTGCCGGCGAGCTCGTGCAACTGCTGGCGTTCCAGGACAGCGGCTCCACCACGGTCCCGGTGTCCGGATCCTTCTCCATCGCGTGGATCGGACCGTAGGAGCGCCGGGTTTGGCCGGCCCGACCCCGCGGAGCTGTAGGCTGGCCGCGGGAGGAGGGCAATGGCAGTCGACCTGGTCATCGACGTGGATAACACCCCGGGCGCGCTGGCCGAGGTGGCCGCCGCGATCAGCGACGCCGGGGTGAACATCGCGGCCGCCACCTGCGTCGGCGCCGGCGACCGCGCCGAGCTCCACATCCTGGTCAAGCATGGGGAGGCGGTGAGGCACGCGCTGTCGATCTCCCACCAGGTCACCGTGACTCGCGAGCGTGAGGTGGTGGTCGTGGACGTGGAGGACCGGCCGGGCGTGCTCGCGGACCTCACCCGCAAGATCGCGAAGGCGGGCGTGGACCTCGACCTCGTCTACATAGCCACGCGCAACCGCGTGGTGTTCGGCGCGCACGACATCGACGCCCTGCGGGCGGCTGTCGAGCCTTAGCTCAGCACCGCCGACTCGTATTCCGGCGTGCCGGCCGCACTCGGGTCGAAGAGCTCCCAGCTCTCCATCCAGCGGTGCGTGCGGTCGAACATCTCGCGCGTGTAGGGCTCGAACACGATCCGCTCGCCGGGTCCGAAGCGGCGCACGTCGATCCCCTCCGCCAGGTCGTCCGGCATCTCGCGGCGCCAGTAGTGCTTGTAGCGCTCGGGCTCGAGGTCCAGCTCGGCCTGCGCGCGACGCAGCGCGCGGAAGTAGCGCTCGAGATCGTCGGTATCGGCGTCGGGCGCGACGAGGAAGCCCATGATGAACGTGCTGTCCACGAGCTTCCGGAAGCCCTGCTGCTCGAGGATGTAGTACTGCGCGCCGAACACGTTGGCTGCCTCGATCGTGCGCTCCTGCAGCTGGCGCACGCGGTCGAACGGGAGGCCGACGAAGTCGAGCGCGATCTGGTCTCGCTCGAGGAACGGCTCGAGCGCCTGGATAGCCGAGTAGTGGCTCCCCGAGTGGTAGCCCACACCCACCTTCGTCCCAGCGAGATCCTCCGGACGCTGGTACGGCGACTCCGGCGCCACGAAGATCCCGGACTCGCAGATCGAATACGCCTTGCCCCACATCTTGCCGTGCTGCGAGGACGCGGCCGCGTTCACCGCCCAGTGACACGCCGCGGATACGTCGCACGTGCGTCCCTTCGCCATGTCCTCAAACGCCCCGCTGCGAACGGACAGCGGCGCGGAGTCGGTGCGCTTCACGGACGGGGCGGCGGATCCGCTCGAGAAGCCCGTGATTTCGAACTCGTAGTCGAGCCCCTCATCGCGGAAGAACCCGAGCTCCTCGGCGACCCACTCCTGAAGACGGACGTGCGGCTGGATGCGGAACTTGGCCATGACCTTCCTCCTCCCCGGACCACTTACGCGCGGTTAGCTGAACAAGCTACAGGCTACGCCGCTAGCCAAATAGCGCGAAGCTACGTTCATGACCCGCATACCGGTGAAGCTCGACCACTGCGTTATCCACGTCTCAGACTGGGAGCGCTCGAATCCCTTCTATCGCGACGTGCTTGGCGCGGAGCTCGTGGAGCGCGGCGGCGGAGCATGCGCGTACAGGTTCGGGTCTGAGCAGCTCAACGTCCACGGCCCTGGCGTGGATGCGCATCCACTTGCTCGCGAGCCGGTGGCTCCGGGCAACAGCGACCTTTGCTTCGAGTGGCTGGGGCCAATTGAAGACGCCATCTCACACCTGGAGGAGAACGACGTCCCTGTGGAGGAGGGCCCGGTCCCGCGCAACGGCGCGAAGGGAGAGGGCCGCAGCGTCTACTTCCGCGACCCCGACGGCAGCCTGCTCGAGTTCATCTCGTACGTCGCCGCCTAGCGGTAGAAAACGCGCGCTAGATGTGGGTCGTGCCCCTGATCCGGATCAGGGTGAGCTTGTAGCTCTCCGTGTACGTCGACGTGCCGGTGATGTTGCCGCCCGATTCAGGGTTGCCCACAGTCTTCGTCACGTGCGCCCTGAGCACGATCTTGTGCACATGCGCGTTGAAGAGCTTCGCGAGCGACGCCTTCGCCATCGGGCAGTTCACGAAGCCCATCCAGTTCTCGCCCGGGGCGAGCCCGCACTCATTGAACGGGTCGCCGGGTTGGTAGATGTACGCGTGCGACTTGATGAAGGTGAAGCCGAGCGCCTGACCCTTGCGCGGGCCGACGATGTCCGCGCCGTAGGTGCCAGTCTTCGTCCCGCAGTCGGACGGCTGCTCATCGAAGGACGGCGGCTGGCAGCCGTTCACCGTGCCGTCCGGCCCGAGCGTGCCGCTGCGGGTGCTCGTCACCTTTAGCTGCATGACGCGATTGGGATGGAGCCGTCCCGCACCAAGCGGCTCGCCCCGGATGTGCCCGACCTGGATCACGTTCGGGCGCACGCTCTTGAAGGTGTCGGTGCTGGTCACGTGGCCGGTCTGCGGCGGCAGCTGGGTCTGCGAGTCGTCCGGGCCGGGCGTCCAGCAGTCGTTCTCGGTGGCGGTGCCGGAAGTGGTGTAGGTGCCCGTGAGGCTTGCCTTGAAGTTGGCTATCGCGGCCGAGGAGGTGCCGGCGCCGAAGGTGAGGAGTCCGATTGCAACGGACAGGAGCAGAAGTTTGCGCATTGGGCCAGCCAAACACGAACCGGGCGAGCGAGCCAGTAGGCCGTCACACTTCTGACTGAATGCGCGCCCTTCTGATCCAGCACGAACCGGATATCCCGGCCGGCCACCTGGGCGACTGGCTCGAGGAGCGTCAGATCGAGCGGGATGTGCTGCGGATCCTGGATGACGACCGCGAGGTCGATCCCGCCACCTATGACTTCGTGGTCTCGCTCGGGTCATGGCACGGCGCGTACCAGGACGTCGAATGGATCCACCGCGAGGAGGCTCTGCTGAGGGAGGCGCACAAGCGCGACGTTCCGATTCTCGGCATCTGCTTCGGCAGTCAGCTGCTCGCGAAGACTCTCGGCGGCGAGGCATTCCGGCGGCCAAAGCCAGAGGCGGGCTGGCTGAAGGTTCGAACCCTTGACGAAACCGTCGTGCCGCGCGGCCCGTGGCTCGTGTGGCACTTCGACAGCTTCGCCCTCCCGCCGGGCGCGGAGCTTCTTGCAGATACGCCCGACTCACCGCAGGCGTATTCGATCGGCCGCAGCCTGGGAATCCAGTTCCACGCGGAGATCACACCCGGGACGCTCGCGGACTGGCTGGGCAAGCACTCGAACGAGCTCGAGCGCGGCGGCGTGAACACCCGCCTCCTCCGCGAACAGGCAGCGGCACGCGCGGATGAGGCACGCGCCCTCGCGCTAAGGCTGTTCGACGCTTTCGTCGCTACGAGAGTGTTGGGCGGCGACGCGCGCCAGCTTCGCTCGAGCGTCTGAGCGAACGGGGTCGCCGTGCCCGAAGCAGGCGACCTCCACGTCAAGCTCGGCGAGCCGGCGGAAGCTCTGCACCGCCAGAGGCGGGTCTGAGTTGAACACTCCGAGCATCGGCTCGCCCTCATGGGAGGCGATTGCGTCCCCGGCCACGAGCACCTTCTCCTCCTCGAACAGCAGGGCGGTGCTGCCGGGCGTGTGGCCCGGTGCCGACACGACCACCGCGGGCCGGTCCCAGTCGAGCATCGCGCCCTCCTCGAGCGCGACGTCCACGTGCACCGGCGGAGCCTTCGGGACGTTCGGGTTCACCCGCTCAAAAAGCGGCTTCTCCCACTCGAGGAACTGCGGCGGGGGCATCGCTTCTTCGCCCTGAATGAACCCGACCTCGCCCGCGGGAGCCAGCACGCGCGCACGCGTGTGTTCGACCAGCTTCGCGGCCGATCCGATGTGGTCGTCGTGGCCATGGGTCAGGACGATGTCGTGGATCGTCACGCCGCCACCGAGCGCCTCGAGGATCGCCCGTTCGTTCCCGGGGGTGCTCGTGTCGATGAGGTTGAACCCCTCGCCCTGACGCACCGCGTACGCCTGCACGATCGGCGTGCGCAGGCACCAGAGCCAGTCTGTCAGCCGCTCGACGTCCATCTCCGAAGTCATTTCAGCAATTCGGCTTCGCCGGCTTGCTGGATGTCACATACCGGCATCTTGCTGCGTCATATAAGCGATGAGTTTGGAACGCACACCCGGTCTCTTAGACGGAGCAGGACATGACCACGAACACACCAACACCTGAAATCGAAATCCGCGAACTGGACCGCAGGACGAGCGACGGCGTCGACGTGCGCTTGCTTTGGAACTCGCAAACGGACCGCGTGTCGGTGCTCGTACAGGACGAGCGCTCCGGCGAGTCGTTCGAGGTCGAGATCGACTCGGCGGACGCGCTGGCCGCCTTCTGGCACCCCTACACGTACGCGTGATCGCATGGCCGCGGCAGCTCGATGGGCAAGCAGCAAGTGGCGGGCGCAGCTCCTGCTCTACCTCGCTGCGTACTGGGCCTACAACGCCACGCGCTGGATAGCCGCCGGCGAAGTACCGAATGCGACCGCGCACGCGCACTGGATCGTCCATCTCGAGCAAGGGCTGCACCTGAGCGTCGAGCAATCGGTGCAGCGCGCGCTCGACAGCGGCGTGCCGATCTGGGTGCTGAACCACCTCTACCTGATCGCGCAATTCGCGGTC
>JAICJR010000132.1 GCA_025928345.1 Thermoleophilaceae bacterium
GAAGCTGACCGTCCGCAGCTGCACGCGGGGCTCGATACCGCGGCGCCTGCACAAGTCGATGACGGCGTCGTAGTGGCCGGGATTCGCCTCGCGCGGATGTAGAAGGAGATCTTCATCGGCGATGTCAGCGACCTCGATCACCTCCCGGGCGGCCAGCGGGTGGTCGTGGCGAACGAGGACGCCCTGGCGTTCCAGGCGGATGGCGCGCGTCTCCAACTGGTCGGAGGTCGGCGGGCAGCGGATGAGCCCGGCATCGATCGAACCACTGGTGACACCGGAGAGGATCTCGGGGGTCGGCTTCACCTCGGTCGTGAGGACGATCCCAGGCAATCGGTCCGCCAGTGCGGCAAGCAGCTGTGGTGCCGTCCCGTAGCTCGCGCTCGTGCCGTAGGCGACGATCAGAGTTCCAAGCTCGCCAGTGCCGAAGCCGCGCACGCTTCGCCACAGCTCCTCGCTGGTCGCAAGGAGCGCAGGTCCGCGGTCGAGCAGGAACCGTCCTGCTTCGGTGAGCTCGAACTCGTGTGTCGTCCGGTGAAGCAGCTCAACGCCGAGCTCCTGCTCCAGCAGTCGCACCTGGCGGCTGAGCGCCGGTTGGGCGATGTGCAGCCGCTCCGCCGCGCGCGTGAAGTTCCGCTCTTCGGCGACAGCCAGGAAGTACTGCAGCCGGCGCAGGTCAGGCATCGCCAGAGGCTAACCCGCAGGCGACATGACGCGTACCTTCGTTGCAACTGCTCTGCCGTATGACATACAAAGCAGGGAAGATGAACAACGAGCTCAGATCCCGACCGGGGCATACGGAGGTTGTGCTCTCCGCGGACGGCACACCGATCGCCTACCGAAGCATCGGCGATGGACCTGCGGTGATCATCGTCCCGGGGGCGCTTGCCCTGGCGAGCGATTTCGACGCACTCGCGCGAAAACTCGCCGACCGCTTCACCGTGCACACGATCGAGCGCAGAGGGCGCGGCGAGAGCGGCCCGCAGGGAGACGACTACAGCATCGAGCGCGAGTGCGAGGACCTCGCAGCGCTACAGGCAGCCACCGGGGCCAGCTTGCTATTCGGACACAGCTTCGGAGGCCTCATCGCACTCGAAGCCGCACGCGCCAACAGCTCGTTCGAGAAGGTCGCCGTCTATGAACCGGGCGTGTCAATCGACGGATCGATCGACATGAGCTGGGCCACCGACTGCGAGGCGCAGCTCGCCCGCGGCCAGCATCTGGCGGCCTTCATCACCTTCGTTCGCGGGATCAACCCGCAGACCGCAGGGAAGGCTCCCCACTGGCTCCTGAGGCTGATCCTGCCGATCGCGATCAAAAAACCCGAGCGACAGCAGAAGTACGAGCTCCTGCCGGGAACGATCCGAGAGCACGCGGAAGCTGCGCGGCTCGACAACACCTACCCGCACTATCGAGAGGTCACCGCGGAGGTCCTGCTGATGGAAGGCAAAGACGCCAATAGAACCGGCGCCGGCGGGGCAAGCCAACACCTCCTGCCCGTGCTCCCGAAAGCAAGCCTGGCGAGCTTCCCTGCGCTCGATCATTTCGGCCCGGAAAAGAAGCCAGAGCAGATTGCCGAGGCCGTGTCGGCATTCTTCAGAGCTTCGGCACACGTCCTCGGCGTTGACTCCGATGAAGCCGAAAGGCGCCGCTGAGGCGGGCGCGCACAGCGAGTCAGCTTACGCCGATTATGTTGAATATCCAGGCCTTCTGACAGCCTGAAGCGGAGCATCCCGACGGCCGTGCCGACCAGCAGAGCGACGAGCTCCGGGTCGAGCACCAGCGCGACTACGGCCGGGTCGGCAATCGCGAGGCTGCCCGCCAGCAGCACCGCGGCGCCGATGAGCCACAGCAGCCAGACCCGCCGTGAATGGCGCGCCGCGATCGCGCGGATCCGAGTCACGTCGCGCGCTCCTCCATCCGCTCGCGGAGCCGGTGGACGAAGCGCAGCTTGGCGGGCGAGAGCCTGTGTCCGATCAGCTTGTCCATCGTGTCGACGTCGACCGAGGGAGGCCGCCGCGCGGGCACCGGAAGCACGGCCGCGCACTCCGCGGCGAGCGCATCCACCTCGTCGTCCGGGGCGTCGTCCGGCAGCGCCTGAAATCGCCGGAGCAATGTGCCCAGCTTTTCGGCGAGTGCGGGATCGGACAGGACGCCCGAGGAGTCGGCGATCACGCCCTGGATCCCGCCGGGATGCAGGGCGTCCAGAAGCTCCGCCGCCGCGCCCTCGCCCGGCGGCAGGTTCGCGGCGGAGGCGAGCATCCCTCGCTCACTCAGCGCTTCGCCCCAGGTGGCTGCCGGATCGTCGAGGGCATTCGACGTCGCCATCTCCAGCACACGCGCACGCAGCTGCTCTAGGCGCTCGATCTCCTCCGTCAACTGATCCGCAAGCGACCTGAGCTGATCCCCCGGATCGCCGCCGGAGCCCTGCGCATCGAGCGCCGCCGCGATCTCCTCGAGCGACATCCCGAGGCTTCGCAGCCGGCGTATCCGAACGAGCCGCACGACGTCGGCGGCGCCGTAGCGCCGGTAGCCCGATTCGTCGCGCTCGGGCTCATCGAGCAGCCCGATCCGGTGGTAATGGCGCACCGCCCGCGTGCTCGTTCCGGCCAGCTCCGCGAGCTCTCCGATCCGCAGCGCGTTCCTTCCGTTCGATCGCATGCTGGCCAAGGTAGACCTTGACGCTGCGTCAATGTCAACCCCGGGAGCCGGATCCCTCCAAACGATCGAGCGGGCTTGGTTCTCCGCGCCGTGTCCGGCGCGCACCGGCTACCTGCTCCGCGACGATCACGCCGACGACCACCGCGAGCACGAGCAGCGCGAGCACGAGCGCCGAAACACGCGTCCCGATGGCCGCGCCGAGCACCACGCACGCAACAGCGCCCGCAAGACGGCGAACGCTCAACGAACCCGCCATGCGCAGCCGGAAGAGCGCGTGGGCGAGGAGGTAGATGGCAGGTCCGGCCACCACTGCGGCCGCCTTGGCGCCGCTCAGGTGGTCACCCGGATGCGCGATCACGAGCTCGTCGCCGACGGCCGCGACGATCACGCCGGCCACCATCACGACGTGCAGATAGGTGTAGCCGTCGCGCGCGAGCGTCGTGCGGTCGGCGGCCAGCTCGAGCCGCCGCTCGGCGATCCGCGCGACGTAGTTGAAGTAGAGCCACCAGAGGGCGGCTGAGCCGAGGAACGCGCAGGCGAACGCGGCTCCGCGGGCGACCGTGAGCGTGAGCCCGCTGGTGGTCGCCCCCGTGGCCACGACCAACTCGCCGAGCGCGATGATCATGAACAGCTGGAAGCGCTCGGCGAAGTGGGAGGTCTCCACGACCCAGGTGGAGGAGGCGAGGCGCCGCCGTCCGGGGACGTAGTAGAGAACGAGCGGTGCGGAGTAGTCGACCGCCAGGGCGGCCAGCCACAGCACGGTGCGCGCGACGCCGTTCGACAGAGCACCTGCGATCCAGAGGACCCCGGCCGCGGCGAACCAGGTGAGGATCCGTCCCGCCCTCTCCCGCTCGAGCGAACCCGCCTCCGCGCTGCCGAAGGTCAGGAACGCATGCCGCCCGCACTGGATCGCGACGTACGCGCCCGCGAACAGCACGGCCCGCGCGCCGAACGCCTCCGGTATCGCGACGGCCATCAGGAGGCTCGCGAGCATCACCGCGATGAGCACGAGCCGGACGACGATCGACTCGGGATCGAGCTCGTTCGTCACCCAGGTCGTGTAGTTCCAGGCCCACCACACCACCAGGAGCACGAGGGTCGACTGCCCGACGCCCTCCCAGGTCAGGTTCGTAAACAGCAGATGGGAGACCTGCGTGATCGCGAACACGAAGACGAGGTCGTAGAAGAGCTCCAGCGTGGTGGTCCGCTGCTCCTGGCCACGCCTTCTTGCGAAGCGAGTCATGGTTCTACCGGCGCTCAGCGAGTCTGCGGAGGCTCTCCGCCGGCCACAGCTTCTCCTCGTCGTAGTACCTGTCGAACGCCGGCGTGTCCGGCGGAAGCGTGACCCAGTCGACTTTCGAGCGAGTGAAGATGTGCACGTTCGGCTTGACGCCACGTGGGTCGTCAAGCGTGCCGCCGCGGACGAACAGCACGTCCGGCCGGCTGTACTCGCTGTACACCGCCACCTGGCACTGAGGGCAGCGATGGATCCGTTGTGGCTTGCCGCGGTCGCGAGGGGCGTCGACCACCTGTGGACTTAGCCCGAGCACCTCCACGCGCTCGGCCTCGACCAGCAGGTTGATGACGAAGGCGCTGCCGGTCTGGCGCTGGCAGTTGAGGCAGTGGCAGCAGTGGACGAACAGCGGCTCTGACGCGAGCCGGTAGCGAACTGCGCCGCATGCGCATCCTCCTTCGCTGCCTTTCATGGTGCGGAAGGTAACGGTCGTTTCGGCATGTCGGGCGAGGGTAGGGATCGCGCATGCGAGAGCAAGACGAGCTCCACTGGTGGCAGCGGGACGCGATCTACCAGATCTACCCGCGCAGCTTCTCGGACTCGAACGGCGACGGCATCGGCGATCTCCGGGGAATAGTCGACCGGCTCGACTACCTCGCCGGCGCGGACTCGTCGCTCGGCGTCGGCGCGATCTGGATCTCGCCCTTCTACCCCTCGCCGATGGCGGACTTCGGCTACGACGTCGTCGACTACACGGACGTCGACCCCATCTTCGGCACGCTCGACGACTTCGACCTGCTCGTGCGGGAGGCTCACGCGCGCGGGCTGCGCGTGATCGTTGACTGGGTGCCGAACCACAGCTCGGATGAGCACCCGTGGTTTCGCGAGTCGCGCTCGAGCCGCCACAACCCGAGGCGCGACTGGTACGTCTGGCGCGACCCGGCGCGGGGCGGCGGGCCGCCCAACAACTGGCGGTCGGCGTTCGAGGCCGTCGGCCCGGCATGGACGTTCGACGGCGCGACGGGCCAGTACTACCTCAACTCTTTCACGCCGCAGCAGCCGGATCTCAATTGGGAGAACCCGGATGTCGAGGCGGCAATGCACGAGGTGCTCCGCTTCTGGCTGCGCCGCGGCGTCGACGGCTTCCGGATCGACGTCGTGCACAAGCTCGCGAAGGACCCTGAGCTCCGCGACAACCAGCCGGGGCTGCGGCACGACGAGGACTGGCAGCCGACGATCCACGATCGCCTGCGCGGGATCCGCCGGGTGGTGGACGAGTTCGAGGACCGGATGCTTGTGGGCGAGGTGTACCTGCGCGACCTGCGCCGCGTCGTCGAGTACATCAACACCGGCGATCAGCTCGACCTCGCCCACAACTTCGTGTTCCTGTTCCTGCCATGGGACGCGCAGGCGATGCGTGCCTCGGTGGAGGACTTCGAGCAGCTCGCCGAGGCGGCGGCGTGGCCCGCGTGGTTCCTCGCCAACCACGACCACCCGCGCGTTGCGTCGCGCTTCGCGGACGGGACGCCCGGCAGCGGCGAGCGCCGGGCGCGGCTGGCCGCGATGCTCATATGCACGCTGCGGGGAACGCCGTTCATCTACCAGGGCGAGGAGCTGGGACTGCCTGACGCGGAGGTTCCTCCGGAGGCCGTCGTGGATGTCGACGGCCGCGATCCTGAACGGGCGCCGATCCCGTGGGAGCGGCCCTCCGACGCCGGCCCGGGTGCAGGATTCAGCACGGGGGCGCCGTGGCTGCCGCTCCCGACGGGCGCCGAGCGGTTGGCCGTCGGGGCGCAACTCGGCGATCCGGGCTCCACGCTGCAACTCGTGCGCCGCATCCTCGATCTGAGGCGGAGCGAGCCCGCACTCCAAGGCGGGTCGCAACGGCGCGTCGACTCCGCGACGCAGGTCTTCTGCTTCACGCGCGAGAGCGAGGACGGGCATTTCGTCGTGGCGCTGAATTTCGCCGGCGAGCGCGTCCGGCTCGACCCGCGCGGGGCGGTGGTGCGGCGAGCCCGAGTCGAACTCTCGACCTATCTCACGCGTGCCCCGGGCGAAGAGGTGGAACTGGGCGCGCTTGTCATCGAAGCTGACGAGGGGCTGATCCTCAGGGCCATGTGACATCGCTCACGGAGCGTGCTCGGCACAGCAGGAACCGCGCCGCGGCCGCGTCCTTCTCTGGCAACACGCCGGACTCGCACGGAAGGACTCGCCTTGACTCGCCGACTTCTGCTCTTCTCTTTCGTCTGTCTCGCCCTCGCGCCCGCGGCCGCGGCACGGGCCGCGACCCCCGGCGCCCTCGCTCAGCTGCCGGGGCTCAACGCATGCATCACCGAGAACGGCGCCGACTTTGCCCGCGCCAATGGTCAGGAGTGCATCACCGGCTCCGGCCTCACCGGCGTAGACGTGGCGACGATCAGCCCGGACGGCAAGAACGTCTACGCCACCGGCTTCACAGGCGACATCAGCATCATGTCGCGCGACCCCGCGACCGGCGCCCTCTCGCCAGTGGGCTGCATCAGCCCGGACGGCACGGATGGAGGGAGCGGGTCGTGCGTGATGGGACCGGCTCTGGACGAGCCAAACGACGTGCGCGTGAGCCCGGATGGCAAGAACGTGTACATCGCATCGTTCAGCGGGGTCGCGATCTTCGACCGCGACCCCGCTACCGGTCTGCTCACCGTCCCGAACGGCACCTCATGCGTCAGCGAGGACGGCTCCGGAGGCAAGTGCGTGCACGGCAAGGACGTCGCCCAGCTCGTGTCACTCGCCATCAGCCCGAATGGGAAGAATCTCTACGCGGCCGACCGCGGCGGCGGCGTTGCCGTGCTGCAGCGGAGCGCCGATGGGTCGCTGGCCCAGTCGACCACTCCCGGCATGGGGTGCATCAGCGAGGACGGCAAGGATCCGGACAACCTGCCCGCGGGCACCCCGTGCGCGACCGGCAAGGCGCTGGGGAATGCCGGCAGCCTCACCATCTCGCCCGACGGCAAGCAGGTCTACGTCATCGACCTCGACCAGACATCCGCCATCGCGGTGCTCAACCGCAATACGTCCACCGGCGAGCTCACCCAGGCGGCGGACGCGACGGCCTGCGTGTCGCTCGATGGAACGGACCGCGGCGTGAAGGGTGCCTGCTCCATCGGGAGGGGCATCTTGGAAGGGGACGCCATCCGCGTGAGCCCGGACGGCAGGAATGTGTACGTGACGGGCTTCGAGAGCAGCGCGATTGCGATCTTCAACCGTGATCCCTCCACCGGAGAGCTCAGTCAGGATCCCGGGCTGGGGGGCTGCGTGAGCGAGGACACTAGTGACTCGCCCGAGGGCCCGCAGGGAAGCTGCTCGAAGGGGCGCGGGCTCGAAATAGCGGCTGGTGTCTCCCTGAGCCCTGACGGAAAGTTCGTGTATGCCACGTCCGCGATCTTCGGCTCGATCGCCGCCAGTCCGGTCAAGCACCGTGGCATCGTCCTCACGCCGCCGACGCACGCGAGCGGCGGCCTCGCGGTGTTCTCGCGCGATCCGGCCAGCGGTGCGCTTCAGCAGCTGCCGGGCGCCCAGGGCTGCATCAACGAGGTGGGCGGAGTCTTCTCACCCGCGATCGCCGATGGGTGCGCGCCGGGCATTACGCTGCAAGGCGCTATCGGCACCGTTCCGAGTCCGGACGGGAGCAACGTGTACGTGGTCAGCGAGGACGGCGGCGGGCTGGCGGAGTTCGGCCCCGCACCCAGCGTGCCCGCACCGGTCCCCGGCGGGGCCACCGGCGACATCACCGCCCCGAAGGTCGACGGATTCAAGCTCACGCACCGCGTGTTCGCCGTGGCCGCGACGGCCACGCCGGTGTCCGCGGTCGCGCATGGCACCGCCTTCCGCTTCCGGCTCAGCGAGCCCGCCGCCGTGAAGATCTCGATGGCGCGGCTGCTGCCAGGACGGCGTGCCGGAAAGAGCTGCCGCAAGCCGGCCGCGCGGCTGCGGCATCACCGGGCGTGCACGCGGTCGGTCTCGGTCGGGACGCTGCGTCGCGCCGAGGCCGCGGGGCCCGGCAGCGCGAAGTTCAGCGGACGGATCGGGCGGCGGGCGCTCAAGCCGGGGCGTTACCGTGCCACGATCACGGCGACGGATGCGGCGGGCAATACGTCTGCGCGCCAGACCACTCGATTCCGCGTCGTCGGGCGCCGGCACTAGCGCCTTGTTCGGTGCCACACCTCGGTGTTTACGTTCGTCTGCCCGGGTGATACTTATTCGAGAGGCAATACACGACGGTTGATGTCCTTTTGACGGGGACGTTCTCCGTGATAAGCCTCAGGAGACGCAACGTGGTCACCCGTTCATGGCCACCACTCGGATCCTCCCGCTATTCACTATCGGAGGTTCCGCGTGCCAAGGCTTCTGCTTTCCCCTGCCCCTAGTCATTCCAGTAGCGCTCGCCGTTACGAGACCGAGCTGTTCGAGCGCTTCCAGCGCGACGGCGACGTGAGCGCCCGGGCCGAGCTGGTCGAGCGCTTCCTGCCACTCGCGCGCAAGCTGGCCCGCCGCTATGAGCGAGCGAGTGAGCCGCTCGAAGACCTCGTTCAGGTTGCGAGCCTCGGGCTGCTGAAGGCGATCGACCGCTACGACACCTCGCGCGGCGACGCCTTCTCGAGCTACGCCGTGCCCACGATCCTGGGCGAGCTCAAGCGTTACTTCCGCGACTCGGGCTGGGCGCTCCACGTCCCGCGCGGGATGCAGGAGCGCGTGCTCGAGGTGAATGGAGCCGTGGAGGCGCTCTCCCGCGATCTCGGCCAGTCGCCGACTCCGCAACAGGTCGCGATGAGGCTGAACACCCCTGTCGAGCAGGTGCTCGAGGCGATGGAGGCGGGTGCCGCATACGACACCACGTCGCTCGACCGCCCCCGCCGCAGCGGCGAGGACGAGGAGTCGGGCACGATCGCGGAATCGCTGGGCGAAGCGGAGGACGGTTACTCGCTCGTCGAGGACAGGGCGACGATCGGCCGCGGCCTGCAGGCTCTGCCCGAGCGGGAGCGCAGGATCCTCTACCTGCGCTTTGCCCAAGGTTTCACTCAGGCCGAGATTGCCGAGCAGGTCGGCATATCGCAGATGCACGTGTCGCGCCTGATCCGCCGTGCGATCGACCGGATGCGGCTGGTCGCGGGCGCCGCTTGAGCTCGTTTTCGGCCGACGTTCGAGATGCCCGCCTCCGGGTAGCCGAGAGGTAACCCCAGAACCGGAAGGAAAGGCACATGTTCGAGAGGCTCAACACACCGCAGGAGCTCTTCAACTACAAGCTTGGCGCCGCCCTCACCATGGAGAACAAGGTGCTCTCGATGCTCGGCGATCTCGAGGAGAACGCACAGCGCGAGGAGCTCAAGCAGCAGTTCCGCCATCACGCTGAGGAGACGCAGGAGCACATCCGCAACATCGAGCAGGCGTTCCAGGCGCTCGGCGAAGAGCCCGATGACAGCCCGTGCCCCGCGATCGAGGGCCTCGAGAAGGAAGGCAAGGCCAACATCAAGAAGGCCGACGACAAGATGGTCGACGCCGTGATCCTCTCGGGCGCCGCCGAGACCGAGCATCACGAGATCGCCGTCTACGAGGGCCTGATCACCGAGGCCCAGGCGATGGGCAAGCAGGACGTGGTGCAGCTTCTCCAGAAGAACCTCGAGCAGGAGCAGCACACGCTCGAAGAGGTGAAGCAGGCAACCCAGGAGCTCGCCCAAGAGCAGTTCGCGCACGCCGCGTAGCTCCTCGCCTCGAACGCAGGCTCATGAACCCGCCGTGCGTCCGCCGGCGGGTTCATGCTTTTCGGACTGCTGATTGGAAATATGTCAGGCACAATTATGTCGCCAACCATTATGTTATGTGACATAATCGACGTGTGGCTCGCGGGGCGACACCCACCAATCCCTTCCAGTACGGAGCGCTGGCTCTCGACGAGGCGTTCACGGATCGCGAGGGCGAGCTCAGCGAGCTGAGCGCGGACATCCGAAACGGGCAGGACGTGGTGCTGTTCGCGCCGCGCCGCTACGGGAA
>JAICJR010000265.1 GCA_025928345.1 Thermoleophilaceae bacterium
ATGCGCTTCGTGCCCTGGAAGGACCGCCGGGCCGTGTGCGCGAGTCTGCGCACCATCTACACCGCCGCCAACGCCGCGGATGCTCTGGCTGCCCTGGACGCCTTCGAGGCCCTGTGGGGTCGCCGCTTCCCCATGGTGGGAAAGTCTGCGGGTTTCGGCGCATCGTGAACGCGCGGATCGGTCCATCGTGAACGCGCGGATCGGGTCCATCGTGAACGCCTAGATCGGTCATCGTGAACACCCCAGTTTACAGCCGGGGTAGGCACGGCGAGGGTGTCGCCCGGGGCGCGGGCGGGGCGGGCAGGGAGCGACGCTGGATGGTCCTGACGGCCCACCGGCCTCCAACGAGGAGGACCGATGGCCACGGAGCGACTGTCCATGACGAAGACGCGAGAGATCCTGAGGCAGAAATGGAAGCTGGAGCTGAGCTACCGCGAGATCGGGGTCAGCGTGGGGAGCGCCGTGGGCGCGGTGTGGCTGGCCGTAAAGCGCGCCACCGAGGCGGGCCTGGACTGGGCGGCGGTGGAGGCGCTCGACGACGTGGCACTCGACGCGCGCCTGTACGCGAGGGAGCCGACGGCGGGACGTGTGCGACCGGTGCCGGACTGCGCGTGGATCGATACGGAGCGGCGCCGAGTGGGCGTGACGCTGGAACTTCTGCACCTCGAATACCTGGAACGGCAGCCCGACGGGTATCGGTACACGCAGTTCTGCGAGATCTACCGGCAGTGGCTGCGGCGACAGCGGCTGTCGATGCGGCAGGTGTACCTCGCCGGCGACAAGCTCTTCGTTGACTACTCGGGCAAGCGGCCGTGCATCTGGGACGAGAAGACCGGAGAGCGGATCCCGGTCGAGCTCTTCGTCGCGGTGCTGGGCGCGTCGAGCTTCACGTACGCCGAGGCGTCGCTGACACAGCGATCGCCCGAGTGGATCGCGAGCCACGTACGGGCGCTGGAATATTTCGGCGGCGCGCCATCGCTGCTGGTGCCAGATCAGCTGCGCAGCGGCGTGACGGTGCCGGGGTGGTACGAGCCCGTCGTGCAGCGCACCTACGATGAGATGGCGCAGCACTACGGCGCGGCGGTGATGCCGGCGCGACCACGCCATCCACGCGACAAGCCGAAGGCGGAGGTCGGCGTGCAGGTGTGCCAGCGGTGGATCGTGGCCCGGCTGCGCAACGAGATGCACTTTTCGCTGGCGTCGCTCAACGAGCGGATCGGAGAGCTGCTCGAGAACCTGAACGATCGCGTGATGCGCCGGTACGGCGAGAGCCGACGTCAGCTCTTCGCGCGGATCGATCGCCCTGCGTTGCGGCCGCTGCCGACGACACGCTTCGTCTTCGGCCAGTGGAAGAGCGCGGGCGTCAACCTCGACTACCACGTCGACATCGAGGGGCACTACTACTCGGTCCCCTTCCAGCTCGCGAACGAGCGCGGTGTCCGCGTTGATGTCCGCTACACGGCGACGACGGTGGAGATCTTCCAGAAGGGGCGCCGGGTGGCGTCCGCCGCGCGCAGCTACGTGCGCGGCGGCTACACCACGAACCCCGAGCACATGCCGAAGGCGCACCGCGATCACGCCGAGTGGACACCGACGCGGATGATCAAGTGGGCCGGCACCGTCGGCGCGAAGGCCGCAGAACTCGTCACGGCGATCATGGAGGAGCGCCCACATCCGGAGCAGGGCTATCGCGCCTCGCTCGGAATCCTGCGGCTCGAACGCCGCTACGGCGGCGCGCGCCTGGAGGCTGCGTGCGCGCGTGCGGTCCGCTTTCGGATGCGCTCCGTCGAGAACGTGCGCTCGATCCTGATGAAGGGAACCGATCGGCTGCCGCTTCCCGCGGCCGTCGTGGAGCCGCCGTCGACGCACGCGCAACTGGTCCACGAGAACCTCCGAGGCCCCGGGTACTACGACAACTAGAACAAGGAGATCACGATGCTGAAGGAACCGACAATGGAAAAGCTCAAGGCACTCAGGCTCGACGCGATGGCGGCGGGCTGGGCGGAGCAGCAGAAGTCCACCGACATGGCCAAGCTGGCCTTCGACGAGCGATTCGGCCTGCTCGTCGATGCTGAGTGTCTCTTCCGCGAGAACCGCCGCCTCGGGCGTCTACTCAAGGAGGCCAAGCTCAAGATCGGCGAGGCGTGCATCGAAGACATCGACTACCCGGCGCGGCGCGAGCTCGACAAGGCGGTCGTCCGCCAACTCGCGACCTGCCGCTGGGTGCAGGAGCACCAGAACGTCACGGTCACCGGCGCGACCGGGGTCGGCAAGACGTACGTCGCGTGCGCGCTCGCACAACAAGCTTGCCGGCGCGGCTACAGCGCGATCTACCGCCGTGCCTCGCGCCTCTTCGACGAGCTGACGATGGCGCGGGCCGACGGCAGCTACGCGAGGCTCCTCGGCAAGCTGGCCCGCACCGACATCCTCGTCATCGACGACTGGGGCCTCACCCCGTCGCGCGACACCGAGCGCCAGGACCTGCTCGAGATCCTCGAGGACAGGTACGGCAGCCGCTCGACGATCATGAGCAGCCAGATCCCGAGGGACAAATGGCACGACTACCTCGGCGACGCCACGGTGGCCGACGCCATCCTCGACCGCATCATTCACAACGCTCACAAGGTCGTGCTAAACGGTCCCTCACGCCGCAAGGGCAAAGGGGAAGACACCGGAAACTGACCAGAACAACCAGCGTCGCTCCGCTCCGTTCATGATGCTCCGATCGGGGCGTTCACGATGGAACGATCGGGGCGTTCACGATGGCCGGAATACGCAAAAGTCCTGGCGAAGCCGCTGGAACGAGGTCTCTCCCTTCCTCGAGTACCCGCCGGAGATTCGCAAGGCCATCTACACCACCAACGCGATCGAGGCGCTCAATCGCCAGCTGCGCAAGGTCCTCAAGACCAAGGGTGCTTTGCCCAGTGACGAGGCTGCCTCAAAGCTCCTCTTTCTGGCCCTTCGAAATGCGAAGAAAACCTGGGGCGGTCGCACCCGTGAATGGACGCCGGCCTTCGCCCAATTCACCGTTCTTTTCGGTGACCGCCTCCCCAACTGACTCTTCCCACTGCCCTCGTACACAAAAATCTTTACATC
>JAICJR010000165.1 GCA_025928345.1 Thermoleophilaceae bacterium
GCGATGCCCTGTCCGCCCGGCGGCTTGTAGGCGAGCTCGTCGAGCAGGTAGTTGAGAACGTTGCCGACCGTGGTGAGCTTGGGAGTGGCCGCAGCCAGGTGCGATGCCGCGGGCGCCAGCGCCTTCACCGCCGGCTGGGCCTTGCGGCTGAACGGGCGCAGCTGGTCGCGGATGATCGGCGTCGAGCCGCGGAGGAAGGGCTCGCTCGCCTTCAGCGACGGCCCGAGCGCCCGCGCTGCGGGACGCAGCTGCTGCAGGGCCGGGCCGAGCGTGCGGGCCAGGCGGTCCGTCTTCACGAGCGCCGTGTTCGCCGCGCTCAGCGCCGCCGGCAGGAGCGACACGGTCTCGCCCAGGTTCTGGTTCTGCGCCGCGAAGCGCTTGAACACGCCGTTCGAGTTCACGACGAACTGCGTCAGCTGATGGTCGTTCTTGCCGAGCGCTGCGGCGAGGAGCTGGAAGTTGTGGACCACGCGCCGCAGGTTCTGGCGCCGCTGCGCGACGAGCGACGCCGCGCGCTCGAGGTCACGCGCCGTCGGGTCGAAGCGGCGCAGCACCGACGCCAGCTTGCGCCCGTTGTTGCCGCCGAGCGCCTGGCCGCCGGCGGACACGAGCAGCTGGAGGTAGTCGCGGCTGTCGGTGTCGAGGCCCGCGAGCACCTCGTCGAGGTTCACGTCGGGCAGCGTGTTCGATACCGGGATCGTGGCGCCGCTCTTCAGCTCAGGCCCGGACGCTCGCGTGCCCGGATCGAGCTCCAGCACCATGTCCTTCAGCCCCGTCTTCGGCCGCAGCAGCACGTGGGCGTTCGGGTACACGTGCGCGAAGCGCGGCGTGATCGCCGTGGACACGACCGCGCGGCCGTCGCGCAGGCCCACGCCCGTCACGCGCCCCACCTGCACGCCCGAGATGTCGACCGTCTGCCCCTGGCCCGGCGTGACGGCCTGGGCGGTGCTGAACTCGACATCGAGCTTGAACTGCTTCTGCACGCCCGGCACCCAGCCCGGCAGCGTGAGCCGCTCGTGCGAGGTGATGTAGATCGCGACCGCGGCGGCCAGCGCGATCATCGCGAGGATGGTCGCGAACTCGGTGGCGTGCTTTGAGATCGCGCGCCTCATCGCGTGTGGTCCGCCGGGCCGCGCGAGGCCGGGCCGTTTACGTCGGGGACGGGACTGCGGTAGCACGGCGTGCTCGACACGTACGGTGGGCGGCGCCCTGGGTAGGCGGGCCGCGTGCCGACCGGCTTCGAGACGGCGTTGCCGAAGAACGGCGCGCCGAGGTTGCTGGAGTTGCCCGTCTGGATCAGGTTCCCGCCGCCGCCGGTGGCGAGCCGCAGGAACTGGCCGTTGCCGTCGAAGTTCTGGCCCTCGCCGGCGAGGCCGACCATCGAGTACCAGAACTCCTTGTAGTTCTCCTCGCCGCTCGAGAACGCGCCGTCGTTCACCTTGATGTTGCCGGTGGGGATGATCGTGTGGGTGATGCAGCGGTCGAGCAGGTCGAGCTGCTGGAGCAGCGCCGGCGTGCGGGCCGTGAGCGTGGACAGGTCCTGCGTGGCCGGCGCGAGCCGCTTGGTGAGGCCGCCGAGCTCGCGCTGCGAGAGGAACGGCTTCACCTGATCGAGCCACGGACGCGCCGCGGCGATCGCCGCCGGCGTCTCCTTCACGCCGGGGATGATCTCGAGCGCGAACGCGCGCGTGCCTGGCAGTGCGCGATCGAGGTCGACGAACGCCGAGTGGGCATGGGTGAGCGTCGGGCCGAGCAGCGCGACCGTGCGCTCGAGCGCGGGCGCCTGCGCGGCGGTCGCCGCCATGGTGGTGTTGAAGTTCGAGATCAGGTCCTGCAGCGTGGGCTCGTCGCGGTCGAGCGCCGCGCTCACACGGCCCGCGGAAGCGATCAGCTTCGACAGGTCGTGTGGCTGGCTGCCGAGCAGGCCGAGGTTCACGAGCGCCGAGTCGCGGAACGCGTTCGCGCTGTAGTTGAACGTCTTGTTGAGCGACTGCGCCGCGGTGAGCCCGCGCACGCGCGTGGTCAAAGCGGTCCCGTACCCCTGCAGCAGCTTCTGCAGGTCCTGGCGCGTGCCCGACTGGAGCGCGGTGAGCACCTGGTCGAGCTGCACCGGATCGTTCGTCTGAGTCACCGGGATCACGCCACCCGAATGCACGGTCTGAGCCGACGCGCTCCCCGGCTGCACGTCCACGAAGAAGTTGCCCTCGAGGAAGAGCCGCGGCCGGATCTTCAGCGTGGCGTCGCGCTTGATCGGCAGGCCGCTCTTCGAGATCTCCATCGTCACGAGCGCGAGCTGCGTGCCGCGGTAGTGGGTCACCGACGTGACCTGTCCCACGTTCACGCCCGCGATACGCACCGGCGTGCCCTGGCGCACGTTCACACCCGAGCGAACGACGGCCTCGAGCTTGAACGGATGCCGGAAGGGCAGCTGCTTGCTGAAGCCGAAGTAGGTGCCCACCACGATCAGCACGATCGCGATCAGCCCCGCGCGGAAGGGGCTCATCCCGCTCTGTCGCGCGCGTGCCATCACCGCGACTTGTCCACCTTCGTGACCTCGTGCAGCGTGCCCTGATCCCCCGGCACGTTCCCGATCACGGCCCGGTTCGGAAGGTAGCCCTCGTTGCCCGCCTCGCACTCGTGCGTCTGGCCGGGCGCCGCCGTGTTGGGGTACGGGTCCGAGTGCAGG
This sequence comes from Thermoleophilaceae bacterium, assembly GCA_025928345.1. Taxonomy (GTDB): domain Bacteria; phylum Actinomycetota; class Thermoleophilia; order Solirubrobacterales; family Thermoleophilaceae; genus JAICJR01. The sequence continues at coordinate 2,687 of JAICJR010000165.1, forward strand.
AAGCTGTTCTTGGTGAGCGGCTCCGCGGTCTGCGGGCCGTTTGCCGGGCCCGTCGAGGGGCCGGCCTCGCTGTTCGCGATCTGCGGCGGCGCGACGATCACGAAGCGCTGCCAGGTGCCGATGTCGTCGCCCTCCGACAGCACGGCCGAGCCGTTGCGGAAGAAGAGCGCCAGGTAGTTGCACACGGTCTGCGCGGGCTTCACGAACGCCACCGTGGGGCGCAGCAGCGTGGCCGCGGTGGTGAGCTGGTGGATGCCGAGCGGCACGCGCGGGTCCTGTGAGAACTCCTGGAGCGAGTTGAGCGCGCTGCTGAGGCGGCGGTCGAGCGCGACCGAGCGCTGCAGCGCGGGCGTGCCGGCGGTGACCGTGCCGGCGAGATCCGGCGCCGCCTGGCCGAACGCGGCGAAGCCGGGCTGCAGCCGCTTGAAGAGGACCTCGCTGTTGCGCAGGAACGGGAGCTGCTGCGGGAGGTCGCGCGTGGCGGTGTCGAGCGACGGCGGGCCGCCGCTGATCGAATCCTGGATCGCGCGCGTGACCGTGGCGAGCGAGCTGAAGGTGGTGTCGAGGTTGGCGAACAGCTCGCCCTGCGCCGCGGCGACGGGCGCGACCTCGCGCGCGCCCCGGTCGAGCGCCTGGAAGAACGTCGCGAGCCCGGTCTGCGGCGAGGCCAGGTTCGCCGCCACCGGCGTGAGCGTGCCGAGCAGGCGCGGGAACTCACTGATCGCCTGGTTGAGCCCGATCCCGCGCCCCGCGAGAGCGTCGCCGAAGGTTGTGAGGTTTTGCCGCTCGGCGGCCCGGGTGGGCTCGTCGAACATGTTGAAGACGTCGTCGATCTCGACGGGCGTGGGCCGCGCGGCGGACAGCGGGAGCGTGGCGCCGTTGACGAAGCCGCGCGACGCGTGCCCGCGCGTGATCTGCACGTACTTGAGTCCCAGCGCGGAGCGCGGGCGGACGATCACGGTCGAGTCCACGGGCAGCGGCTGAATCGAGCGCTGGAGCTTGAGCGTGAGCACCGCGCGCGCGGAGCCGTTCGGCAGCGCCCGCGCGCCGATGTGGCTCACCACGCCCACGCGCGTGCCGCCCTCACGCACCTCGTCGCCCTTCACCAGGTTGGCGGCGTCCGGCAGCTGCACCTTGAGGTCGTAGGTGGGGACGAACGGCAGCCCGTTGTTCGCGTTGTAGGCGAGGAACACGGCCACCACGACAACGAGCGTGGTCACGGCGCCGATCAGCACCGGCGAGCCCGCGAGGGATGCGCTGCCGCGCCGCCTCACTTCGCGCTCCCGTTGCCGAGCAGGAAGTTGAGCAGCTGCGCGTTCACGTCGCTCGGCTGCGACCCCGCCACCGCCTTGGCCACGGACGCCGGAAGCTTCGGCTGCTGCTGCTGCTGATTCGCGCTCGTCTGCGCAGCTGGGGCCGCGGCCGCCGCGCTCGACGTCGACGCCGTCGAGCCGGCCGTCTTCTGGGTGCTCTTGTTGAAGAACGAGAAGCAGCCCGGCGACGGCGTGGCGAAGTACGACGAGCACAGGTTCACCACGAGCCCGGCGCGCAGGTAGTGGCTGATCGAGTCGTAGCCGTTCTCAGAGGACGTGAGGTAGAAGACGGTGTCGAGCGCGCGCTCCACGCCGCCCGAGTTCTTGAAGCTCGACGCCACCGCCGACAGGTCCGCCGCGAGCGGCGCGAGGTTCTTCGCGAAAGTGCCGAGGTCCTCGATCACGGGCTGCGACTTGGTGAGCGCGCGGCTGCCCACGTCCGCTGTCTTGCCCAGCTCGCGGAAGGCGGGCAGGCTCGCGGTGGAGAACGGCCCGAGGCCGCGGATGAACGTGCTGATGTCAGACGCGTGCGAGCGCAGGCTGTTCAGCGCGGGCGTCATCTGATCCGCGGTCTGCCCGAGCTGCCTCGCGGTGGGCGTGAGCGTGCGCAGGAAGCCCGGCAGCTTCTGCAGCGTGAGCTCGAGGTCGCCGCCGCGCGACGCGGTGGCGGCGCCGGTGGCGCTCGCCTTCGCGATGAAGTCAGCCGCGCGTGCGCGCTCGCGCGCGAGGGGAGCCAGCGCGGTGTCCGAGTTCTGCGCGAGGTCGGCGAGCGTGCGGTTCTGGCTCGCGAGGATCGCCAGCACGCGGTCGGTCTGCTGAAGCGCCGGGTCCGCCCGGTGGATCGCCTGCGAAAGCGCGGTGCCGTTCCCGGCGAGCCCCGCGCCCAGCTCGTTGATCACGAGCGTGAGCCGCTGGCGGTAGGGCAGCCGCAGCGTGTCCCCGAGCAGGTCGAGCGCGACGGGCGTCGTTGTGTTCTGCACCGGGAGCAGGTACTGGCCCTTGCCGCGGCCCGACTGGATGCGCGCTAGCGGCGGCGGCACCGCTGCGCCGGCGGAGCGCGGCTGCGTGGGCTGGCACTCCACGAACTGCTCGCCGATCAGCGACTGCGGCCGGATCTGGCAGTGCGCGTCGCTGCGGAACGGCTTGAACGCCGGATCGTTGATGCGCAGCACCACCACCGCCTTGTTCTGCGCGGTGAGGTCGAGCGAGTCGATCTTCCCCACCTTCACGCCGGCCACCTTCACGTCCTCGCCCGGGATGACGAAGTTGGCGTTGTCGAACACCGCGCGCACGAGGTAGGTGCCGCTCGAGCCGCCGCTGCCGCCCGCGGCGACGAACAGCGCGGCGGCCACCACCAGCGCCACCACCGCGAGCGTTCCGATCAGCCGCTTCCGCTTCACCGGCTCGGTGCCTCCGACGGGTCGCAGTCCGCGTTGGACAGCGGGCCCGAGTCCACGAACGGCGCCGACCCGTCAGCCGGCGGTGCGGTGGCAGCGCCCGGGCAGCGGCGCAGGTTGCCGAACTTGAGCGCGGGCGACACGCCGCGCTGATCCGGCGGCTTGGGATCGAGCTTCCCGCCATTGCCGTCGTCGGTGAAGTTGAACGCGTCGAAAACCGGCGAGACGCGCACGTAGTGGCCGTTCGCGTCGTACGGCGCGGCGCCCTGGCCGAAGTCGCGGAGGAAGCCCACGAGGTCGGGCGCGTACGGCCGGATGAACTCGATGATCGGCTCGGACTGGCGCAGCGTCTCCACCGCGCGCGGGAAGTCGACGTCCGTGAGCTTCGCGAGATGGGGCAGCTGCCGCAGCTGGTCCGTGAGGTCGTTGTTGGCGCCGGGCCGGTAGACGATCTGGCGCAGCTGGCGCACGGTCGGCACCGCCTCGGTGACCACCGGGCGGAGCTGCTTGAGGAACGGCGCGAGCCCCTTGGTGCCGACCTTCGACGCCGCCACGAGCTTGTCGAGGTCGCCGAGCGCCGAGCGGAGGTCGACGAACGTGCTGTTTCCCTGCCGCAGCGTGTCCGGCAGGGCGGCGAGGCCCTGCGACAAAGACTGGCTCTGCGACGCCACCGCGTTCGCCGTCTGCCCGGCGTTCGACACGAGGTCCGTCAGCTGGCTCTTCCGCGCGGACAGCGCGGTGACCAGGTTCGAGGTGTTCACCAGGAAGTCGGTGAACGCCTTGTTGTCGCTCGCGATCTCGTCCTCCACCTGCGTGGTGGTGGCAAGCGCGGGGCTGAAGTAGTGCGCGGTGAGGTTGGCGAGCTTCTCCTTGCCCTGGTACTGCGTCGCCGATCCCTTGATCACCTGCTCGAGCGCCCGGCGCGTGGGCGGGTTGAGCGTGTTGAAGAGCTGGTCGAGGTCGACGATCGAGGTCGTGCTGTCGCCGCTCAGCGTCGCGCCCGAACGAAGTTTCGGCTTGAAGTTCGGGCCGGGAGTGAGCGAGATGTAGCGGCTGGCCACGCCGCTCAGCGAGGGCGAGCGGATCACCGCGGTCGTGCCCTCGTGCAGCGGCGCGTACGGCTTGTCCACCGAGATCGTGATCTCCGCCGCGTTGCTCGGAGTGAGCTCGATGTCCTTCACGCTGCCGGCGGGCACGCCGCCGATCTGCACCTGGTCGCCCGTGACGAGCTGACCGGCGTTCTGGAACACGAGCTTGTACGTCGTGCCGCCGCCCGAGGTGGTGAGCACGACCACGAGGACGATCAGCGCGGCGAGCAGCGCGGCGAACGGCAGTCCCCGCCTCATCTAACCGTCCGTGGTCCAGAACTGTCGTGCATCCAGCATCAATCGCCGTTGGCGCATCCCAACACGCGTCTTCGACGCGAGGTGCGCGAGTCCGCCCGCGGCCGTCTCCTCCGGTTATCGATCCTACATCCGCTTTGTGAAGAGGCGCCACCGCAACAAGTTGAGCTTGTGTTGCGGTCTCTACCGCAGGTGTGGCAGGCGGAGCGGCTACCCCGTGGCGCCGCTCCGCCTGCGACTCGGCCGAAGCGTCAGCCGAGGTGGGCCACGCCTACGACGGCCCGACGGCCGCGATGCGCGGCATGCCGCTTCTTGCGCGCCTTCGCGCACGGTGTGGAGAGGGTCACCGTCTTCCTGACCCTGCGGCCGTTCTGCGATGTCATGTTCAGCGACGAGTGCTGCGCGCCCGAGCACAATCCGCTGGTCGGCGTGAGCAGCGCCCCGGAGCCGGAGTCGAGCGACAGGTCGAACTCGCTGATCGGCACGTCGGGGATCGACGTGAACGTGTTGCGCAGGCGCTTGTGGATGATCGCGCTCTGCGCGTCGAGCTCGATGTGGACGCCGGACCCGGCCAGC
>JAICJR010000302.1 GCA_025928345.1 Thermoleophilaceae bacterium
TATGTTGGCGGACTAGGTTCTTACAGCCGAGGCAACGTGAGCCTGTGGTGCAGGTTGAGTCGGTAGTTGTGGTGTAGCTGGCGTCGCGGTGGCGGGATGGTCCGGCCACCGTGGCGCTCATGATCGTCGGTCTGTTCTACGGATCGACGAAGGAGACACCACGATGGCCGAAGCTCAGAGGATGACCGCCCGCGAGGCGGCGAACAACGTGATGGCGCTCGAGCACGCTGATGTGCTGCGGGAGTCGGTGGCGTTGATGGTCAGGGAGATCATGGAGGTCGAGGTCGCGCGGCTGGCGGGGGCGGAGCTCGGTGAGCGCGCCCCCGGCGAGCGGTTGGCGCAGCGCAATGGCTACCGTGAGCGGCGCTGGGACACCAGGGTCGGCGAGATCGAGCTGGCGATCCCGCGGCTCAGGACCGGCAGTTACTTGCCGTCGTTTCTGGAGCCGCGCCGGCGGGCGGAGCAGGCGTTGGTGGCGGTAGTGCAGGAGGCGTACGTGAACGGCGTCTCGACCCGCAAGGTCGATCGGCTGGTCGAGCAGATGGGCCTGCGCGGGCTCTCGAAGGACCAGGTCTCGCGCATGTGCCGCGGCCTCGATGAGCAGGTGCGGGCGTTCCGCCAGCGGCCGCTTCGGGGCGCCTACCCCTACCTCTGGCTGGACGCCAAGGTGGAGCGCGTGCGAGAGCCGGGCGGCGTGCGCCAGAAGGCGCTCGTGATCGCCTACGCCGTCCACGAAACAGGCGTCCGGGAGGTGCTCGGCCTCGACGTCGGCGAGGCGGAGACAGAGGCGTTCTGGACCGAGTTCCTGTTCTCGCTCAAGGCCAGGGGCCTGGCCGGCGTCCGGCTCTGCGTCTCGGACGCCCACCAGGGCCTGCGCAACGCGATCGCGCGCGTGTTGGGCTGCCGCTGGCAGCGCTGCACCGTGCACTTCCTCAGAGACATGCTCGGCCACTGCGCACGCCAGCACCAGCCGATGATCGCGACCGCGATCCGCCAGATCTTCAACGCCGACACCGGCGCCGAGGCGCGCGAGCGGCTGACAGAGGTCGTCGAGCGGCTCGAGGGCCCTGCGCCGAAGGTCGCGCGGCTGCTCGACGAGGCGGCCGAGGAGCTGCTCGCGTTCTACAGCTTCCCGCGAGAGCACTGGCCAAAGCTCAGATCGACGAACCCGCTCGAGCGCGTCAACAAAGAGATCGGGCGGCGCTCAGACGTCGTCGGGATCTACCCCAACGACAAGGCGCTGATCCGGCTCGCCGGGATGCTGCTGATCGAACAGACAGACGAGTGGCTGGTCCAGCGCCGCTACCTCTCAGAACACTCGATCAAGCTCGTCCTCTCCACTGAGCCGGGACAGAGCGAACACGACCTGACCAAGAACAACAAAAAGGAGGCAGACCAACTCGCCGCCTGAGCGGCACCCCGAAGCAACGACGATCAGGAGCTACACCACGAAACGCGACTTGACTCCGGCTTCGTCGGCGCGACCGGTTGGGGGACAAAGTTTTCGCCACGTGGCACCTATCGACTCGACCTGGCCGGAAACGGGCGGGCGGAGGTGCGATGCGAGGGCGCGCTCTACGGTGGCCGCTTGGTCGTCGTGTGGGTCGCTCAGACCAGATCCTGGTTTTCAGTCCGCACCCGTGGTGGCCAGGGAGGAACCATTTTCGCTGAGTCCTCTGGCGGCATCGAACGCGTGCTTGCGGGCAGGCAGTTGGTCACCACCGGAAACGTGCCCGCCTACCCGTCGTTCGTGACGCTGGCACAGTTCCACGACCGGCTCCGCGGTTGGAGGCCCGAACCCGCCGAACGCTTCTACGGCTGGCATGCCGA
>JAICJR010000039.1 GCA_025928345.1 Thermoleophilaceae bacterium
GCCTCCAGCTCCTGGCGAGCCTTCGCGATGCCCTGGTCCAGCTCGGCGCGGGCGTTGGCGGTGCCGCGCTCGACGTGGGCGCGTGCCTCGGCCTTCTTCTGCTCCGCCTCGGCGAGAGCCTGACGAGCCGAGGCCTGGGCCTCCTGCGCGGCGGCCTGCGCCTGTGCAAGTTCCTTCTCGAGCGGCTTCAGCCGGTCCTTCGCCTTGCGCTCGTTGTCGACGGCGGCGCGCGTGCGCTGTTCGAGCTTGGCAGCCCGCTTGCGCTCGTCCGCGACCTCGGCCCGCGCCTTCTCGAGCGCGCGCGTGGTCGTGCTGAGGTCCCGCTCGGACACGGTCTTGAGCTCGGCCAACTCCTTCTTCACGCCGCTGAGCTCCTGCTCGAGCCGCTCGTTGGCGCTCTTCATGAGGCTGATCTCGCGCTCGTTCTCGCGCTTCATGCGGTCGAGCTCGGCCTTGTCGCGCTCCGCGGCCTGGAGCCGCTGCTGCAGCTCGCTTCCGGCCCGCGCCTTGGTCTTGATATCCGAGCCGAGACGCTCGATCTCGGCCTGCGCCTTCTTGTCCGCCTCCGCGGCGGTCTGCAGGCGCTGCTCGAGCTGAGCCGCACGATTCTTCTCCGACTGCGTGGCGGCCTGCGCCTCGGCGAGCTGGTTCCTGGCAGCCGACAGCTGCTGCTCGAGCTGCTTCTTCACGGTGGCGAGCTCCTGCTCGCGCTCCTTCTTCACCGTCGTGAGGTCCTGCTCGAGCTGCTTGTTGGCCGCGCCGAGCCGCTGCTCGGCGTCCGCCTTGGCCTTCTGGAGGGCGCCGTGCTCGCGCGTGAGCCGCTCGACCTCGGCCTTGCCCTTCTTGTCGGCCTCAACTGCAGCCTGAAGACGCTGCTCGAGCGCCTTGCGCTCCTTGGCCTCCTGCTCGAGCTGGGCGCGAATCCCCTGCGTGGAAGACCGCTCCTTCTCGAGCTCCGCGCGCAGGCTCGCCACGGGCTCACCCGCCGCCTGGAGGCGCTGCTCGAGGTCCGCGCTGCGCTGCGACTCGCGCTGCAGCTCCGCCTTGGTGCGCTCGAGATCGCGCTCTGCCTCCGCGCGTGCGCGCACCTCCTGCTCGACGTCGCGCCGCGCCTCGGAGATGCGCTGCTCGGTGGCCGAACGCGCGCGCAGCTCCTCCTCGAGCGTCTTGCGCGTCTCGGCGGTCTGCTTCTCGGTCGCGGCCTTCATCCGCTCGAGCGTCGTGCGGTGCTCGGTGAGCTCATGCGTGGCGTGGTCGAGCTGTGACTTCAGCTCGCCGACCTCGTCCGAGTGTGCGCGCCGCGCGGCGTCGAGCGTGGTCTCCATCTCGGCGATGCGGCCCTTGGCCGCGGCCAGCTCGCTCTGCGCGGCGGCGAGCCGGTGGCCGTTTTCCGGCTTCGGTGCAGGCGGCGTCGCGGCGGGGGCGGGAGCGGGCGCGGGAGCGCCGTTGGAGACGGGCGCCGGCGAGTCGCCGTTGCGCACGCGCTCGGGAAGAAAGACTGTGACGGTGGCCGAGGGCTGGATGTCCGAGAGCGGCGGGTGCACGCCGAGGCCGCCTTCCGCGAGCGCCTTCGTGACCGCTGCGCGGGAGTCATCCGTGACCTCCGGGAAGCCGTATTCGCGCATGAGCGCGCTCACGGTGCGTTCGCTCGTGCCTCCCGAGTCCGAGAGGACCTCTCGCATACGTTCGTTCGCGCGCTGCGTCTGTTTAACCCGCCTCATCGCATTCCTTCCGGCCAGTTGGGCATGGCGGTTCGAGTCCGAAAATCACTGTAAACCGACTATCCGCGTTTCCGCAAGCAGCGTTTATCGCGTCGCCCCGCCGGCGCGGCCCGAGCGGGGCTTCGACTTTGCGCGCGGACGGTCGAGCGCCATCGTGGCCGCCCATCCGACGAAGAACCACGTGAGCGGCGCGACCGCGTACAGGCCGCCGTTCAACCACTGCCCGAGCATCACGACGAACAGCCCGCCCGCGGCGAGCAGCGCGGGATCGCCGCGCCGGAAGTAGGCGGAGACGACTCTTCGGAACGCCATCACGATGATGGAGAAGAAGACGATCCCCCCGATCAGCCCCATGCTGATGAAGGCGTCGCTGATGTCGACCTCGGAGGTCTGGTTGGTGCCGCCCGCGACTCCCGCGGCCCGGTTCGTCACACCCGTGCCCTTGCCGATCGGGTCCTTGAAGCCGTCGATGATTCCCTGCTTCAGAAGGTCCGTGTGGCCGAGCAGGGTGGACTGATTGGGGTCGAGCGGGTGCAGCAGGCCGCCGGCCTGATGCGAGACGAGCGGGTTGCTCGACTGATTCGCGGCCTTGTCGAGCGACGAGCCGAACACGCCGACAACGGCAAACAGAACGCCGAGCCCGAGCACGAACGTGACGATCAGGCCGGTGGCAGAGCGTGTGCGCATCCCCACCACGAACACCACGCCGAGGAGCCCCAGCACTAGGATCGAGCGGCCCGACGACAGGACGATCGCCCAGCCGAGGAAGGGCACCGTGAGGAGCGCGGCATAGCGCCGGTGCAGGGCGAGGGCGACCGCGAAGACGAGTCCGATGTCGAGATAGCTGCCGTACTCACGCGCACTCGCAAAGGTCCCGAATGGCCGGATGACGCTGTCCTGGGTGCCGAAGATCGGGTTCTGCTCCCCAACGTGCAGGGCCGCGTAGCCGGAGACCTTCACCCACTCCTGGTCCCACCAGGGCATGCCGATCTGCGTCTGCCACAGCCCGTAGCCGGCCACGACGGCCGCGACCGCCACGCCGAGGTAGACCAGCGTCAAGGCCATGCGTGGCGTGCAGGCCTCGCGCCCGACGAAGAACCACAGCAGCGGCACGGCGATGAAGAGCAGGCCGAGAACGCCGGCGGTCACGCCGTTGCCGCCCGACGGGTTCATGCTCTCGATGAGCGCCATCCCGAGCAGGACGAACACGTACTTGGAGAGCTTGTCCTGCGCCGCCGGCCGGCGCTCCGCGATCACCACGCGGTAGACGAGGAACAGGGCGACGAGCGGCCCCACGACGAGCAGCGGATCGGTGGCGGTCCAGCCGGACGGGCCGATCAGGAGCCGCCGGATCAGGGCCATCACCGGCAGGTAGATGAACGTGAGGACCACTCCGAGCCGCGGCCACTTCACACTCACGATGAGGAGGTTCACCAGGATCACCGCAGCAAACAGCGCGCGGTATCCCCACGTCGCCGCTGTGGTAACCAGCGCGATGAATAGCGCGCCGCCCACGAGGACCACAACGCTGCCGGTGCTGGACGGCAGCCTGAAGGGAATCCGCGGGGGCGCAGCCCGCAAACGAAGCTGCTCAGTGCTCATGCCGCTCAGTTCACAGTAAGTGCGGTCCTCCCCATGCGCAAGCGCTCGAGAGCTTTCGCTCGCGCGCGACCTGCCTTAGCCTGGATAGGTGCTCTCCGTTCTCGGCCGGCGTTCCAGGGCCGCCGTCCTGGCTTGCCTGGTGGTCGTCGCCGTGGCGGCGTTGGTCCTGACGCAACGCGGCGGCGGACAGAGCGGCTCGCTGCCCGCCTCCACCGGCAAGTACGGCGGGGTCCTCGCCGACCCCATCGACCCGCGCCAGTTCACGGCGCTGCCGTGGGAATCGCGCTCCCACTGGCTCCAGCCATGGCGCGCGTACCTCGACACCGTGCCTGCGAGCCGCCTCCTCGGGGCGATCGGCATCAACTTCAACGTCGACCCGAGCCAGGCCGACGGCACCGCTCGCCTGCTCGCGGCAAACGGCTTCAAGCGCGCGCGCGTGGAGGTGAGCTGGGACCACCTCGACTTCGACGATCCGACCAAGCTCGCGGACAACCGCGCCTCCGTCCTGCTCGGCGCGCTGAAGCGCCATGGCATCCGGCCGCTGATCCTGCTGAACGCGAACCAGGGCGCCCCTGGGCCGATCCGCCCGCTCGACGTGAACGTGACTCAGGCGGCGCCACAGGGCGCGCGCGAGCTCGTGCTCGACAAGGCGAGCGTGGCCCAGGTGGTGCCGGGGCACACCGGGCTGAACGCGACCAGCGGCCCGCCGAAGGCAGCCGCCGTGATCTTCACCGCGGCATCACCCGACGGCAAGGTGCAGCTCTCGAAGCCGCTCCCCCAGGCGCTCGCGCCCGGCACCTATCACGCCTCCACCCTCAAGTACGAGCCGTTCGGGCCGCCGACCTTGTCGGACGGCAAGCCCAATCCCAAGTTCGGGCAGACCATGGCGGGCTGGCTCCAGTACGTCTCGACCGTCACTCACCTGGCGAAGACGATCATGGGCGGCGAGAACTTCGACGTGGAGGTGTGGAACGAGCTGTCGTTCGGCTCCGGCTTCCTCAACCAGGCGAACTACTACGACCCGCCGCGCGAGACCGGGAGCGGCGACGCCACGCAGGAGCTGCTCGCGCGCACGGTCGCCTGGATTCGCGACCCCGCCAACGGCGTCTCGCAAATCGGCATCAGCGACGGCTTCGCCAGCCAGACGCCCTTCCCGGCCGGGTCCACGGAGCCGCCGGGACTGACCGCCATGAGCAAGCACCCGTACAAGGGTCTCCAGCGCTTTCCGAAGGCGGCCCTCTACAACGGCACCAAGCCCGTCGACGCGCTCGGCAAGCCCAGCTTCCACACCGTCGGAGGCGAGAAGCGAGACGACTTCGTGCCGATCTACGACGCGCTGTTCCCCGAGTACTTCCTCAGCGCGATCCAGACCGAGACCATGGTGCGCGACCTCGCGCCCTGGACCAACAAGATCACCGGCGTGGTGCACGGCCGCGGCGCGCACCCGCCGGGATCCGCGCCGCCGCAGGTGTGGCTCACCGAGGCGGGCATCGACCCGTCGGGGGCGGATCCGAGCATCCCCGGGAACTCCGGCCTGCCTCATCTCAGCGACGCGGACGTTCTCCGTCTCCACGCGAAGTCCGTGCTGCGGATGCTCGTGGCGTTCGTGAACAAGGGCGTGGGCGCCGTCTACCCGTACGGCGTGGAGGGCGGCAACCTCGCGCTCGTTGACCCGAACTTCATGTCGGCGCTCGCCAAGGGCTATCCCGGTGACCATGCCGGCGGCCCGGTGATGGACGCCGTGGGCCGTCTCGTGGCGGCGTTCGACGGCTCGGTGCCGAATCCGCGCGTGCAGCCGCTGTCGCTCCTGCGCATCGCGCAGGAGGGCAACCACGCGCAGTTCAAAGGCGACGGCACCCCCGCGCATCCCACCCTGTTCGACCGCGACGTGCTCGCGTTCTTCCCGTTCGAAGTGCGGCCGGGCCGCTACGTCGTGCCGGTGTACGTGATGACGCGCGACCTGCTCGAGCCGCTGGGGCAGGAGAACTTCGAGCTCACCATCGGAGGCGTGCCTCAGCACGCAAAGGTGAGCGCGACCGATCCGCTCACCGGCACCGGTGTTCCGGTGCGGGTGGTGTCGCAGTCGGGCTCGCGGCTCGAGGTGAGGATGCCGGTGACGGACTCACCGCGGCTGCTCGCGATCCAGCAGGGCTGATCTCGCGCTCTGGCGCGCGCCGCCGGGCTGACATATGTTGGTTACGCATGACCGAGGACTCGCGCCCTGAGGTCAGCGTGGTGATTCCCACGTACAACGCCGAAGCCCACCTCGGCGCGCTGCTCGATTCGCTGGTGGCGCAGGTGTGGGACGGAGCGTGGGAGGTGGTGGTGGCCGACAACGGCTCGACCGACCGCAGCCTCGAGATCGCGGAGAGCTACCGCGACTGCCTCCCGGGCCTCCGGATCGTCGACGCGTCGGACGCCCCGGGCGTCTCGCACGCGCGCAACGCGGGCGCGGCGGCCGCGGCCGGAAGCTCGCTCGTCTTCATCGACGACGACGACGTCGCGGGCGAGGGATACATCGCGGCCATGGCCGAAGCGCTGCGCGAGCACGAGTTCGTGTGCGCGCGTTGGGACGTCGACCGCCTCAACCCCTACTGGACGCGGGCGCTCCGGCCGTCGGGGCAGAGCGACGGGCCGATGACCTACAACTACGACTTCCTGCCGTATGCGGCCGGTGGGACGCTCGGGATCACCCGCAGCACGTTCGACGCGGTCGGCGGCTTCGACGAGTCGATCGTCTATGGCGGCTGCGTGGACCTGTGCTGGAAGGTGCAGCTCGACACGGACGCGAAGCTCGCGTTCGTGCCGGACGCGGTGATCCACTACCGCTACCGCGGCACCGTGCGGGAGATCTTCGGCCAGGCCCGAAGCTGGGGGATGGACGAGGTCGCGCTCTACACCCGCTGGCGCGGGCGCGGAGTGGAGAAGATCCCGCTGCGCCGCTCGCTGCGGCGCTGGAAGTTCGTGATCCATCTGCGCCGCCTGCGTCACGCGGAGGGTCGCGCCTGGTGGGCGACGGAGCTCGGCAACCACCTGGGCCGCATCCAGGGGTCGCTCAAGTACGGCTCGCTGATGCTCTGACGCTCAGACGCCGGCGCGTCCGGCACGCAACCGCGTAAAGAGCGGCGCGACGAACTGCGCGTGCAGCTCACGAGGCATTGCGTGCAGCGCATAGAGCGCGGCCACGTAGACGGTCACGCTCACCGCGCCACCCACGACGAGCACGACTCCCGCGCTGGTGCTGTCCACCGGGAAGAGCGGCTTGAGAAGCGCGACGGCGGCCATCAGGCCCGCCGCAAGCAGCACCTGCAGCCCGCGTTCCGGCCGAGGGATCGACCCGAGCCTCCGGTAGAGGAAGAGCAGTGCGGAGAAGTGCACGAGCTCGGTGGCGGAGAACGCCACGGCAGCGCCCTTCGCCCCCCACAGGGGGATGAACACGGCGTTCAGTGCCACGTTCGCCGGGAGCAGGACCAGCGCGAGCCTCAGCAGCCTCTTCTGCTGCTCCGCCGCCACCAGTGCCTGCGCGAACGTGGAGCCGAGGTAGGTGAGCGCAACACCGATCATGAGGATCTGCAGGACCGTGGCCGCGCCGTTGAAGCTGGAGCCGCCGACGATGTCCACGATCTCCTTCGCGAACTCCACGAACAGCACAACCATCGCGAACGTGCCCACCTGCATGATGCTGAAGCTCGTCGTGACGATCGACTGGAACCGGTCGCGCTGGTCCACCGCCGTGCGCGCGAATTCGGGCAGAAGCGTGACGGTGATGAAGACCGGGAGCACCACCAGGGCGTCCACGAACTTGTACGAGATGCCGTAGAGCGCGACCTGTGTGGAGGTGGCAAGGACAGACAGGAGCACGATGTCGATCCGCCAGTAGAGGTTGTGCACGATCATGGCGCCGCCGAGGGGCGCAGCGTCTTTCACGAGCCGCTTGAGCCGCATTACGTCCCAGCTCGGCACCATCCGGACCTTCCCGGCGGCCAACGCGAGGAAGACGAGGAACTGGAAGCCGGTGGCGACGACGTACACGAGCACGACGCCCGTGAAGCTGAAGCCGAGTGCCGCGGCAAGCGCAAGCCCGGCGAGCTGGAAGATGCTCGACGCCACGCTTCCCACCATCCCCAGGTAGGCCTGCTGGCGCGCGGTGAAATAGGCGCTCATGACGCCCCCCGGAGCGCTGAGCACGACCGTCGTCATGAGCAACAGAGCCGCGCGGCGCGTGAGCTCCTCGTGTGGCGAGGAGTAGATGAGGAACGCGAGCAACGCGCCCATGCCCGCGGCAAACACCGAGAGGCAGAGCCCGAGGGTGAGCAGCGCGCTGAGGGTGCTCTGACCCTCGTCCGGCCGCTTCGCGATCTCGCGTACGCCCGTGGTCCAGATCCCGAGATCCGTGAGCACGGAGACGATCCCCGCGAGCGCGATACCGGCGACGAGCGCGCCGTAGTCCTGAACGCCCAGGTAGCGGGAGGCGATCGCCACTCCCACGAGCCCGAGCCCGGCATTCACCAGACGCCCCGCTCCCATGACGGACGCGTTCAGTGAGACCTTGCGAGCGAGGCTCAGCCTAGACGCCTGCTTTTTCGCGCTCGCGATGGTCCGTGTAGTAGCCGCCGCCGGTGTAGCCGCCGTCCTTCATCGTCGTGAAGTTGGCGACCACTCCGATGGTCGGAGCCTGCACCTTCTCGAGCTGCTCGCGCAGCCGCGCGGCGCCGCTCATCGTGAGCTTGCCGACCCGGCCCACGACCAGCACGGCGTTCACGTGCTTCATCAGCGGGATGGCGTCGGAGACGACCGTGGCGGGCGGCGTGTCGATGATCACGAGGTCGTACTTGCTCTCGGCCTCGACCAGCACCTCTCGCATGCGGTCGGAGTCGAGCAGCTCGCTGGGGTTGCGCGAGGGCGGCCCGGCGAGCAGCACGTCCATCGTGCGCAGCGAGCCGTTGCCGTTCACGCGCTGCGCGATCGGAATCTGATGCACGACCTCCTCGAGATGCTGGCGCTTGCCGGCGAGAAGGGCGGTGAGCCCGAAGTTGCGGGAGAGGCCGAGCATGCGCGCCAGGCGCGGCTTGCGCAGGTCAGCCTCGACGAGGAGCACGCGCACGCCCGTGGCGGCCACCGCGGCGGCGAGGTTGAACGACACCGTGCTCTTGCCCTCCTCCACGGTCGGCGAGGTGACGAGCACGGAGTTGAGCTCTCCGCCGGCATGGAGGTAGCGAAGGTTCGCTCGGAGTATGCGGAACGCCTCCTGCTCGACTCCGGGGAGCCGCTGCGGGACGCTCGACTTCTTCGCCAGCGCGCGGCTCTTGGGGAGCCGGGCGAGCACCGGCAGCTCGAACGCCGATTCCAGCTCGCTCGAGCTCCGCATGCGGTGGTCGAGCTGCTCGAGCAGCAGCGCCAGGCCGAGTCCGAGCAGGAGCCCGGCGAAGGCGGCGATGATCGCGTTGCGGAGCGGCTTCGGCGACGACGGGGCGGGCGGCGGCGTGGCCGGCTGGATCATGGTGGCGTTGCCGGTCTGGAGCGTGGCGAGCGTGGAGAGGTCGTTCGCCTGGCTCGTGAGCGTGCGGATCTGCGCCTTCATCTGGCGCAGCGCCGGGTTGGTCGGATCCTTGGCGAGCAGCTGCGTGCGCTGCGCCTGCAGGTGCGCGGCCTGGCGCTGGAGCAGTCGCTCGCTCTGGAGGATGTCGGAGCGGTCGGTGGAGCGGCGGAACGCGATCAGCTGCTGGGCGAAGGCGTTCGCGGCGGCGGCCGCGGCCGAGGGGCTGGCCGCAGTGGCCGTGATGTCGTAGACGTTGGATCCGTTCTCCGCGGCCACCTTGGCGTGCTTCGCGGCCTTGGCCGCGGCGACCTGGTGGCGCTTCAGCAGGCTGGCCGCAGCCTGGTCCGCGATGATCGGCTGCGAGGCCAGCTGGAAGGTGGTGGCGGACTCCTGCTCCGGAGTGACCGCGGCGGACGACGAGGAATCCACCGAGAGCGTCGAGAAGGCCTGGCTCGCGATCGTGTTCTTCAGCAGCAGCGTGGCCTTGGCCTCGTACTTCTTCTGCTGCATGTGGGAGATCGCCAGCGTCAGTCCCGCCGCGACAACGACCGCGAGCAGGATGATGCCGAAGCGTCTCCGCAGTACATCCAGAAGGGAGCGGAGACCCAGGCCCTCGCGTTCTTGCGATTCTGTCAGTGGAGTTCCTTAGGTCTGCTTTGGCCAGTGGGCCGGGATGGCGCGAGCCATGAACGGTCGAAAGCTACGAGTACCACGCATATGCGGCCGGTGCAAGTAATGCGGGCGAATCACCGGCATCCTGTTCAGTCATCTGCAGCATCGCGGAAGGTCCTCAGCCCTGCCAGACGGCCGCGCATCGCCGCACGAAAAGCCTGCGTAACGGCGGTTCGGTCGTGCTCGCGCAGCAGCCGCTCGCCCAGCATCGCGGCGCCCGGCGCCCGGCGCGTTCCCACTGCCATCCAGTAGGCGAGTGCGAGCGGCCGCCGGCTCGCCGGCAGCCTCTTCAGGAGCACGTAGGTCTCGTTGTGGACCTCGTTGAGGAGGGCGGAGCGCGAGGGCAGCTCGCGCTCTTCGCCGGCCGGCCGGCTCGCGGGGTAGTGGTCGACCGCGATCGCGGGGTCGTACGCGAGCTTCCAGCCCTGGCTCTTCACCATCAGACTCAGGTCGATCTCGAAGTGCACCTGCGCTCCAGAGCCGCGTAGGCGCTCGTCGAGCCGCACACCGTCCAGCGCGGTCCGGCGGTACGCCATGTTCGCGCCCTTGAGGATGTCCACCTCGCGCATGGACCCGGTGCCCAGGTGGTGGTTGCCGACGATCCGCCCGTACCAGCGCAGCTTGCCCACCGTCTCGCGCTCGCCGTCCTCGACGCCGTCCCCGTGGTGAACCCAGTCGCGCCCGCCGATGCCGCCGAGCCCGGAGTCGCCGGCGAAGCGGCGCTCGATCAGGGCGAGCCAGTCTGCCCGCGGCGAGGTGTCGTCGTCGGTGATGGCGACGACGTCCATCGTCACCTGCGCCAGGCCTTCGTTGAGCGCCGCCACCACTCCGGGCGTCCGCACCGGCACGGTCCGCAGCTCGAATCCGCGCGGCTCGGCCAGCACCGCAGGCGTGTCCTCGTCCTCCTCTCGAGTCACCACGAGCACCTCATCCGGTGGCCGTGTCTGAGCGTCGAGAGCGGCGAGGCAGCGCGTCAGCTCGCGCGGGCGCCTCCAGGTCGGAATGAGGACGCTGATCCTCATGGGGCCAACCCTAGAGCGGCCCGGCCCGTTGTACCTTGACCCCCATGGGCACCGTCCTCGAGCGCGGCCGCGGCATTGCACGAGAGCTCGCCGGCGCGCGGCGGATCGCGCACGGCGGCGCCTCCCTTGCGCGCCTCAGCGCCGACATCGGCCTTTACCGGGCGCTGCGCTTCGGCGACATCCCGGGACGCGACGGCCTGCGGCGGATCCGGCTGCGCGACGGCACGGTGCTCAGCTACCGGCTCAACCGGGGCGACGTGCAGGGGCTGCGCGAGGTGTGGATGGGGCACACCTACCGGCTGCCGCTCGCGCTCGACTCGGTTGAGACCATCGTCGATCTCGGGGCGAACATCGGGCTCACGAGCGTGTACCTCGCACGCCGGTACAAACCGCAGCGGCTGATCGCCGTCGAGCCCGAGCCTGACAACGCCCGGCTCGCGAATATCAACCTGCGCCAGAACGGGATCGCGGGCGAGGTGATCGAGGCGGCGGTGGGTCCCGAGGACGGCTCGGCCCATTTCGCGCGCGCGCGTGAATCTAACGTCGGACAGTTGGGTCATGGCAACCTCGAAGTCCGAGTTATGGCCATGAAAACCCTGCTTAGTCAGCTTTCGGACGACGCGCCGATCGACATCCTCAAGCTCGACATCGAGGGCGGCGAGGCCGCGCTGCTCGAGGGCGACCGCGAGTGGCTCTCGCGCGTCCGCGTCCTGATCGCGGAGTTCCATCCGGAGCAGGTGGACTACCCGCGCCTCGTTCAGCTCGTGCAGGACGAGGGCTTCGAGTACGTGCCGGCCGGCAGCGTTCACCCGCACAGCGCGGACACCTTCTACCGCGCGGGCGACGCGCGCCTCGACCCGCGGTGAGGATCGGCATCTTCCACACCACGCTGCCCGAGCCGGGGCGCAAGCCGGGCGGCGTGGAGGTGTACGTCGAGCGGCTCGCGCGCCGGCTGGCCGGACGCGGGCACAGCGTGAAGGTGTTCTCGTTCACGCCAGCGCCGGCGGACGCTCCCTACGAGCACGTCCGGCTGCGGCCTAGCCTGATGGCCCGCTCGAGGGCGGCGCGCCTGCTCGTGGCGCCGATACTGCTCAACCGGCTCGACACCTCGGACCTCGACGTGCTCCACCTGCACGGTGACGACTGGTTCCTGCTGTGGCGGCGCATCCCGACCGTGCGGACCTTTCACGGCTCGTCGCTGTACGAGTCCCGCACCGCCACGAGCCTCAAGCGCAGGCTGAGCCAGGCGCTCGTCTATCCGCTCGAGCTGCTCGCGTCGCGGCTGGCGACGCGCTCGTACGCGGTCGCGCCCGGCATGCCCCAGCTCTATCGCCTCCACGGGCTGCTGCACTGCGGCGTGGATGCAGGGTCGAACGGGTCGGTGAGCCGCAGCGAGACGCCGTCCGTGCTGTTCGTCGGCACCTGGGAGGGGCGCAAGCGCGGGCGCCTTCTCGCAGAGCTGTTCGAGCGCGAGGTGAGGCCGCGGGTGCCGGACGCCGAGCTGTGGCTCGTGACCGACCGCGGCGAGCAGGCCGCCGGCGTGCAGGTGATCCACGCGCCGTCCGACGCCGAGCTGGCGGAGCTCTTCGAACGGGCGTGGGTGTTCTGCCTGCCCAGCGAGTACGAGGGCTTCGGCATTCCCTACATCGAGGCGATGTCCCACGGCGCGGCGGTCGTGGCCACGGCCAATCCGGGCGCGCGCTACGTGCTCGAGGAGGGCAGGTCGGGCATTACCGTGACGGACGGCGAGCTGGGCGGCGCGCTCGTCAACGTGCTCACCGACGAGGCCCTGCGGCAGCGGCTGGTGGAAGCGGGCGCGCGGCGGGCGCGAGAGTTCAGCTGGGACTCATCGCTTGACGCGCATGCGCAAGCGTACGAAACGGCCATCTCTGCCTGGCGAGAGCGGAGAGGTCGAGCAGCGCGGCGACTCCACCGCTGACGAGCAACGGCGCCGCCGGCACGAGATAGCGGACGGAGAAGCTGGCGGTGGCCACCGTCGCCAGCAGGAAGAGGAGCCCCGTGCCGACCAGCAGGAGCACCTCGGCCCGCCGGGGGAGGTGCGCCCGCAGGCTGCGCGGAATTGCGAGCAGCAGCACGAGCAGCCCGGCGATCCCGAACGCGGCCATCAGCCAGCGCGGAGTGTGGAGGAAGCGCTGGTAGCTCCTGAGGAACCCCGCGGGGGCATGGACGGTCGGCGGCGAGCTGACCGCGAAGTAACGATCCGCGAGCTTGCGGTTGAACTGGCTGGGCTGGGGCTGATCCAGGAACGTGATCGGGAAGTTGCTCTCCGGCCCCACCGTGGACATCTTCCCGGGCTCGAAGAAGCGCACGAACTCGGAGCCGACCATCCTCGCGTACGCGCCGGGCCGCGAGACGATCGTCTTCAGCGCGAAGTCGCGCAGGATGCGGTTGGAGCGTCTCATCTCGGGCCGGCTGAGCCCGGTGACCGCTCCGAACTCCCTGTTGGCCGGGGAGCCGAGGTCCCAGATGAACCATCGCGGCGTGGCCTTCTGGCCGGTCGGGCGCGTGCCGCGGCAGAGCGGGCGCTCGTCCGGCGTGACCTTGAACTGGCTGCAGTCCGCGATCTGGCCCACGCGCCCGTAGAGGAACCAGCCGCTCGACTCCGTGAGCTGAAAGCCGCGCCCCGCGGCGGCGTGGGCGCCCACGTACAGCGCGAGCGGAACGGCGACGGCCGCGAGCGCGATCCCGAACTGCCGGCGGCCACGGCCGGCCACGAGCACGTAGGCGAGCCACACGGGGACCGCCACGATGCCCACCGTCCGCAGCGACGCCGCGCAGGCAAGCAATATGCCGCTGGCCACGATTGCTCCCGCGCCCGCCCGTCTATTAGTGATCAGGAAGAACGAGACGACGAGGCAGAGGGCGAAGAAGGTCTCGCTGAGGACGTACTGCTCGAGCGCGATCGCGTAGCTGTCGAGAAGCACGACGGCGCTGGCGACGGCCGCGATTGTCCGCGACGCGCCGAGCCGCCGCAGGAGCGCGTAGACCAGGACGCCGATCACGAGCCCGGCCACGTGCTGCACCACGGCGATCAGCACGGCGTGCCGGGTGACGATCGCGAGCACATCCAGGACCGCCGGGTATCCACTCGGGCGCAGCGTGTCGAACCCGGGGATGAAGATCCCCGCGACCGTGTGGGTGCGGGCCACCGACGCGTACCTCCACGAGTCCGAGAAGAAGAGCGCGGGCCGGTAGGCGATCAGCGCCGCGACGCGCAGGAGAACCGCCGCGGCGAGGATCGCGACAAGTCCCGCATGCTCGTGCAGGACCTGCCGGAAGCTCGCACCCCAGCGGTGACTTGGGCCAAGCGCTGCTGCGCTGCTGGACGAACCGGGCGGCGGCATGCGTACGCCCACACCTATCCGCGGTCTACGCCGTGCGCAAGACCCGCGGGTGTCCGCTCTCTGACATCGGCGCGAGACGACGCTTGAGACGCAGCGCCGGGCGCTCGACCAGATACCACGAGACGAGCCCGAGCAGGTAGGCGATCGGCGCCGCGAGCGCCAACACCACGAGCGGGTTCGTGGTGCCCGTGAGGTGGATCACCGTCTGCTGGACGGGCCACGCGTAGACATAGATGCCGTAGGAGACGTCGCCCGGCTTCGTGAGCGGCCGCAGCCACCCGAGGCCGCGGAAGGCGAGGAAGATCACCATGTACGGAATCGCTGCGCCGGCCACGACGTTGTGGGCGATCGACGGGAGGTGGAACGACGCGATGAAGCAGCCGAGCGCCGCCAGGAAGAGCGGCAAGCTCAGCGGGATCCTCGCCCTCAGCCGGTACAGCGACGCCCCGCCAGCAAAGCAGAGGAACAGCGGGTAGGTGGTGGCGCCGCCTGCCTTCACGGTCACGCCGATGCCGAGCGCGAGCGCCAGGCACGGCCAGATGCTCCGAGCGGACGACCGCCAGCGGAGGAACAGCAGTCCCCCCACCGCAACGAAGAGGTAGGCCCAGATCTCGACGGTGAGCGTCCATAGCGACCCGTTCGCATACGGAAGGGGCGTGTCCCTGAACACGCCGGGAAGATGCGGCGGCAGCACGGCTGTGAGCCAATGCCCAGGAGGCGTGAACTCGCTCAAGAGCAGCGTGTTGCCCACCACGTAGTGCACGGGCGTACGGCTCGTCAGGTAGTCCCCGGCGTCCTGCGAGCTCACCAGCGGTCCGAGCACGTAGGCCGTGACCAATACGGCGATGCAGAGGGCGGGCATGATCCGCAGCAGCCGTTTGGCTGCGAACGGGACGAAGTGCGGCTCGCGGAGCCACGACTGCGTGATCAGGTAGCCGCTGATGCCGAAGAAGACGAGCACCGCCACATCCCCTATCGGCTGGTGGGAGAGCGGGAACCCCGGCTCCGCATGGTCGAGCATGCCGAAGCAGTGCGAGATGAGCACCGCCGAAGCGGCGAGGAGGCGCAGCACGTCGAAGTTGTTGCCGCGCGTTTCGCGCATGTGGGGATCCAGACGGGGACTAAGAACTTGGACTACATGCGATCCGTCGTATCTGCAAGGGGGGACGGGCGTCGCTCGAGCAGCCAGTCGGCGAGCTGCTCACCCACCAGCTCCGAGCCGCGCGGGTTGAGGTTGTAGCGGTTCGCGCAGCGCAGGGCCGGATCGGTTCCGAGCACGTCGAGAAAGCTCACCACCTCGGCCCCTGAGCGCCGGCACGCGGCCACCGTGTCCTCGACCACCCTCTTGCCCAGTCGCATCATCGAGCGAGTGTTGGGCTTGCCGGGGAACGGCATGAGCATGGCGATCCGCGCGTTCGGCCAGGTGCTCTTCGCCTCCAGGATGAAGCGCTCGAGCGCCTCGGTGCCGTCGTAGCTGACGGTGGAGCGGCCGAGCACGCGCGTCATGCGGCGGGTGAAGCGGTACACCGGGTACGTCGCCCACGGGGCGCGCCGCCCCAGCTCGTCCCTGAGCTCCATCGTCAGCGGTCCGTCGATCGTGATCGCGCGCCGGAAGTAGCCGGCGCCCATCTGGATCCACACCACGTCGGGCGGCCCGCTCAGCTTCACGTGCGGCAGCAGCACGTCCATGTCCGGCAGGTGCTCGAAGCGGGTGGCGAACCAGCGGCTGAACTCCATTCCCACTCCATGCTCGAGGAGCCGATCGGCCGCCACCGCCGGGTAGCCGAGCGGCGCGCGGAAGTCATGCCCGTGGGTCATGCTGCGCAGCCCGCAGTCGCCGATGTGCAGCACGCGGATCACCTCGAGGCCCTCGCTCGCGGTGCCGCGCCAGTGCAGCGCGGGGTCGATGCCCGGCCTGCCGAATACGAACCTGAAGGCGCGATAGCCCGCGGCCCTCGAAAGCCTCTCGAAGCGGTTCATCCGACGCGGCCCACGCCAGCGCCGTCCACGTCCGCGATCTGCCCGTCGCGCAGCCGGTAGATCACGTCCGCCTCGCGCGCCACCTCCATGTCGTGGCTGATCAGGAGGACGCTCGGCGAGCCCGGCAGCGCCAGCAGGTTCGTCAGGAGCTGGGCGATCGAAGCGTCGTCGAGATGGGTGGTCGGCTCGTCGAGGATCAGAAGCGAGGGGCGCGCCATCAGAGCGCGTGCGAGCGCGATCCGCTGCCGCTGCCCGCCCGAGAGCAGCTCGCCGTCGTCGCCCACCTGCGTGGCGTAGCCGAGCGGGAAGCGCTCGATGAACTCGGCGGCCGTGGCCCACTCCGCCGCGATCGCCACCTCCTCGTCGCTCGCGTCGGGGTTGCCGTACTTGATGTTGTCGAGGATCGTGCCCGGGAAGATGATCGCCTCCTGGAGCACCACGCCCATGCTGCGCCGCAGCGCGCGGATGTCCAGCTCGTCGTAGGGCACGCCGTCGGCGAGCAACCGCCCGCCCTGGGGCCGGTAGAGACCGAGGATGAGGCTCATCAGCGTCGTCTTGCCGGCGCCGTTCGGCCCGATGATGGCGGCGCGCTCGCCGCGCTCCACCTCCAGGCTCACCCCCTGGAGAAGCGGCTCGCCGCTGTAGCCGAAGTCCAGGGACTCGATGCTCAGCGAGCCCTCGAAGTCGATCCTGCGCGTGCCGCGGTACGGCTCGTCCTCGTCCGCGGCGAGGATCTGATCGAGCCGCGTCACCGCCTCCTCGCCGGCCGTGATCCGCGGGAGCGAGCCGAGGATCGGATACACCTGCCGCAAGAGCAGCGCCACCAGCGCGTAAAAAGAGATGAGGCTGCCGAGGCTCATGCTGCCGTGCGCGACGGCCACGCCGCCGACCACAAGCACGACCGCACCCGCCGAGGCAGCCACCGACTGCTGGACGATCGTGTACGCGGACTGGTACCAGGAGGCGCGCTGACCCGACTCGGCGAACTCCCTGAGCTGCGCGGACCTGCGCTCGAGCTCCGGCTGCTCGGCTCCCTCGACCTTGGTGAGCGTGATCCCGCGGATCGCGATCTGCGTCTCCTTGCTGAAGGTGTCGAAGTCCTCGTACCACTTGCGGGTGGTCGTCCGCACGCGGCCGCCGAGCCAGCGGCCGAACACGATGAGGATCGGCACCACTGCCGCGAGCACCGCGAACAGCAGCGCGTTCAGCGCGAGCAGGACGGAGACCAGCCCGACCGTGATGATCAGCGCCGGCGCGAGGTCGCCGAGGAGGGTGGTGCTCAGCTGGTTGAGCCGCTCGCTGTCCTGGACGATCGTGGAGTGAAGGATTCCCGCCTCGCTGCGGTCGAAGTAGGCGCGCGGCAGGCTGAACACCCGCTCGACCAGGCGGATGCGGAGGCGCAGGATCCCAGCCTTGGTGGTGCGCAGGACGAGGTAGCGGGTGAGCAGGCTGAGGCCCGCGCTGATGAGGTACAGCGAGAGGATGAGCAGCCCGCTGACGATCAGCGCGCCGGTGCGCTGGTGCGGGATGAGAGTGTCGAAGACGCGCTTGACGAGGTAGGCCAGCGGCAGGAAGGCGAGCGCCTGCCCCACGGACAGCACCACGGTCCAGGCGAGCAGTCCCTTCGAGTCATCGAAGAAGCGGGCGAAGGATCGCCAAGTTCGGAGGCTCATAGCGCGGCCCTCATTCCACCGAGTCTCACCCAGATCTCCCGAGCGCGCCAGTCTTTGGGTCGGCGGGGGAGCGTTCTTGCGTGACGCGCTCTCCCAGCTCGAGGAGCACCCCGCCGCTCTCGGCCAGCGAGTCGAGGCTTCGAGGGCGGACGAGCTCGAAGGCGGGCAGCGCGAGCAGGTCGAGCAGCGCCTCCCGCCCCGGCAGCTCGCCGTCGCGGTGGACGTGGAGGTGCTGGACCAGCATCGGGTAGCGCTCGTGAACCCTGAGCGGGCGAAGGTGCGTGTGCGTGCCCCACGCGAGGGCGACCCATGCCCGCAGCGGCAGCTCGGCCGGCACGGCGGGCGGAGCGAGGCGCTGCCGCGCGCCGCCACGGACGCTGTCGGCCGCCGCCACGCCGAGTGCCTGCGCGGCGTCAGGCCACAGGTCCACGGAGCGTGGCCCGGCGAACGCGGTCTGCCCGCGCAGCACGACGACGTCGTCGCTCAGCGGCGGCTCGCCGGCGCCGGCGAGCCATCCCAGCGTCGAGCTCTTGCCCGCCCCGCGGTCGCCGAGCAGCGCGATCGCCCCGCCATTCGCGCTGAACGCGCCGCCGTGGAACGCCAGGCGGCCGAGCCAATGAGCGAAGGTGGAGGCGATGTAGCCGAGTACCGGATGGAGCAGGCGGTCAGGACCGAGCCGCGCGGGCGCGGCGATAGTGGCCACGGCTTGCCGGCGGTCGAGCAGCAGGCTTGCACCGGGCAGTCGAAGCGTGGCGTCGTGCTCCCGGACGTCGAGCTCGACGGCCTGGTTCGGCGGGCACGAGGCCGATGCCTGCCGCAGCCGGATGAGGGGCCAATCGGGCGGAACGTCGAGCAATCCGTCGAGTGCCAGATCGACGCTGCTGAAGCGGAATCCGTACGCGCCGCTCATACCGGGGCTTGACACGGCGATTCCTCTGCGGTTTGGATAGCTGTACCGAAAGGAGGAGCTACATGACACATGACATTGGCCAGGAGGCCTATGTGGCTCCGGCGATTACGCCGCTCGGAAGCCTGTCTGAGCTGACGCAGACCGCACAATTCAGCGAGGACGTCTCCGAATAACACGGTCTCGGTCAGGCGGCCTCGGTCGCCTGACCGCCGGCCGTTGCGAGCCAGGCCGCCTGCAGGGACAGGGTCGCCGCGTTGTCGCGCATTCGCCATGCCGCGCGCAGGCGGTCGGCGTCGACCAGGTCGGGATCTAGGCCGCTGCCGTCCCAGCTCTCGGCAAATGCGCGGGTGCGCTCGCCCCAGAGCGTCGAGCTGTACGAGGGCGGGAACGAGCGGATGAGCACGTCCGGCGGGAGGAGGTCCGAGAAGAGCCGGAGCATGATCGCGTTGCGGCTCCCGAGGCCGCGGCGGCCGCCGGCGTGGGCGAGCGCGGCGATGAAGCGCCTGTCGGCGAGCGGGTGGGTGCCCGCCGCGCCGGTGTCCGCTCCGAGCCGGGCGACCGTGGCCTCGGTCGCGAGGCGGCTGCGCCGCCCCACGTGCTGGGCGAGCCAGGCGCGCCACGACGCCGGCTGCGCCGCCTCTTGGGCAATCCACCTGCTCATGAACAGCTCCTCGGCTTCCGGCCGCAGCCAGTAAGCGCGCCCCGGGTGGATCGCACGGCGCAGCCGAGCCTGGCGGAGCGGCGGCGGCGCGAGCGCGAGGCCCACGCGTGCAGCGTCCCGCGGCCGGGGCCTGGCGCGCCCGGCCAGGATGTCGCCCACGCGCCTGAAGCGCCAATGCCCGAAGGTGCTGTTGCCGCCGAACCCGCTCAGCATCGAACCGCCCGCAGCCGCGTGCATGGCCGGCATCAACAGGTGCCGGTGACGGGGATGCAACGGGCCATGGCGACGCAGGACCGCGGCGGCCTCCTCACCCAGAAGCTCGAGCTCGGGTCCCGCGTGGACCACCTGCCAGTCCTCGATCCCGAGCAGCGCGATCACCTTGTCCTGGTAGCGGCGCTCGACCTCGTCGGACGGGTCCGGGAAGCGGACGGTCACGGGCACGGGCAGCGGGAGTCCCTCGCGCCTCGCCACAAGCGTGGCCACCGCCAGCACGGCGGAGGAATCGCGCCCGCCGGAGAAGCTGATCACGCACGGCGGGCGGCGAAGCGGCCCGAGCACGGCCTCCTCGAGCGCCCGTCGCGGCGTCACGCCGCGGTCGACGTGGGGCAGCGGCGGGACGGGCTCCTCGCCCACCATCAGCGAGACCACCTCGAGCGGGGTCGGCCTGATCAGGTGCGTGGCGGCGCTCCTCTGCGCAGAAGCTCCTGGAAGCCGAGATCGGCGTCACCCTCGAGCCACGCGTGCGCGCGCAGTTGCCCGCCCTCGAGCGGCGCCACCCCGATCACGAGCTCGCGCGGGCGGTCGTGCGCCGCCTCCCAGGCCTGCCGGACGATGGCCTGCACGAGACATTTCTCCCGGCGCATGCGGAGCACCGCGTCGACGCCGCGTTCGGCGCGCTCGGGCAGGCGCGGGACCGGCGGCAGGTCGGCCATCGCGGTGTCGAGCGGGTGGGTCTCGAGCTGCGCCCGAGCGTGGCGGGACGCGCGGAAGGCCCACCAGGCGGCGCGCAGGGTCGGTGGGTCGAGGCGCCTCCGCATCAGTCTTCGAGAAGGCTGCGCTCGGCCATCTGCTCGAGGAACGCGTCGACGTCGCGGGCCGCGACGTCATGCTCGATGCCGAACTTGTTGGTGAGGCGCTCGATCAGATCTGTGCGCGTGGATCCCTCCACGAGCGCCGGCCAAATCGTCGCGGCGGTGCGGTTGACCGCGAAGTAGGTGGAGGACTGCGTGTCGAGCGCGATCAGTTCGCCTTCCACCTCGCGCCATTCCACCGCGCCGGGCTTGAGCCGCACCACGTCGGTCATCGGTGCCCCCTCCGCTCTCGCCGCCAGGCCACGAAGCCGGCGCCGCCGTGAACGACCAGCGAGATCGGCCGCCACGCGTACGCGGCCGCCATGCCCACTCTGCCCCGGCGCGCCACGGGGAAGCGCACGCGCATGAACGCGCGCGGCGGCACGATCTCACGGCGAATCAGCCCGAGCTTCGCCCGTTTGCCACGCGTGCGCCACAACCGCTCGAAGCCGATGGCGGTGAGCGGCGCATTGCGCGCGCGGAGGGCGGTCTCCACGCTGGCCGCTCCCTCCAGCTCCATCTCTCGCGCCAGGTCGAGGCCCTCCGGTAGAAGAGCCAGGCCCGCGCTGAACTCACCCAGCGCCCGCAGCCGTCCGGCAATCTCTGCGGCGTCGCTCCAGACATCACGGGGGACGTGGTCGAGAGCCTGCTGGAGATCGGCGAGCGTGCGCCTGTACCCACTGCCGTGGGCGGCGGCGTGCAGGGCGACGATCAGCGCGGTGGCGGCCTGCCCCGGCACCGGCACCTCCCGGCCTCCGACCTCGAGCAGGACTGCCCCGGCGCACAGCTCCGCCCACACCTTGGTCGAGCCGACGCGAATGTGGTTGAGCGTGACGTGCAGGTCCACCACCATCCCGCCGCGCTCCCATGTGGTGGCGTGGCTGCCCAGGTGGCCGTGCAGCCGGAGGTCCGCCAACTCGCGCGAGCTGAGATGGGCGCGCGCGTCCTCGAAGCCGAGCTCTCCCAGTACCGTCGCCGCGCGCACCTGGCCCGCGGCCGGAATCAGCAGGTCGAGATCGCTGTAGTAGCGGGGCGCGTCCCGGTAGATCCAGTGCGCGATCGCTGGTCCGCGCAGGACGAGCGAGGGCACGCCGATCGCGTCGAGCGCGGGCACCAGCTCGGCGGCGGCGGCGTCCGCCGCCAGCGTGAGCGTCGCCCGCATGACCGCGGGCGACACTTGAGTCTGCGAGGCCACTGCAAGTCACCGTAAAACGGCCTTGCGGTCCGCGCAAGAAGGTGTCCCGGAGCGCTGGCGAGGGTCCGAGGCCTGACGTAGAGTGGTCAAGTGATACGGAGGTTCCGCGCGCGGTACGGATGGGGCGCACGATCCGCGGGTGGCGCCCCCGCACAGTCGGCCAAGCCCCTGCGAGTGCTCGTGCTCTCGCCGGACTTCCCGCCGGCGTTTGGCGGCATCCAGGTGGCCATGCACCGGATCGCGAGCCATCTGCCCACCTCGCGCGTGGAGGTGGTCACGTTCGACTGGCCGGGAGCCGAGGACTTCGACGAGTCGGAGACGCTCGACGTGCGGCGGGTGCGGATGCGGGGGAGCAGAAAGCGCTCGGTCGCGATGTTGAATCTCGCGGCCATCGACGCGGCGCGGAGGTCGAAGCCGGACGTGGTGCTCAGCGGGCACATCGTCACGAGCCCGGCGGCGAGCCTGCTCAGCCGGCTCTGGTCGATCCCGTTCGTGCAGTACGTGTACGCGGACGAGGTGCGCAGCCGTCCGCGCCTCGCCGCCTTCGCCGTGCGGCGCGCCGATGCCGTGGTGGCCATCAGCCGGCATTCGCGCAACATGGCTCAGCTGGCGGCCGGCAAGGCCGA
>JAICJR010000026.1 GCA_025928345.1 Thermoleophilaceae bacterium
CTGCTCCATCAGGCACTCGCGCGGTTCCTTGTCCTCGCGCCAGCGCATGAACTTCGCGCCGTGGCGGATGCGGTGCCCGGTGATGTGGTCGAACCCCACCTCCACCACGAGCTCCGGGCGCAGCCCCTCCCACACGAGCTCCTCGTCGGACTTCCAGCGCGACGGCTCGCCCGAGCCGCGCTCGTAGGTGCGGTACGGCTCGAGCTTGTCGATCAGCTCGCGCTTCTGCTTCGCCGTGAAGCCCGAGGTGTGGCCCACCACATGCAGCTCACCGGCGTCGTTGTAGAGACCGAGGATCAGCGAGCCCACCGTCCCCTCCTCCTTGCCGAAGCGGAACGCCATCACCACGGTGTCGGCGGTCCGCACCCGCTTGATCTTCATCATCCCGGTGCGCTCGCCCGGGCAGTAAGGAGCGTCCGCCTTCTTGGCGATCACGCCCTCGGAGCGGCCGGTGAACCACACCTCGGCGGCGTCGCCGTCGTCGGTGCAGGGAGTGAGCTGCACAGGGTCCTCCACCACCGCGGCAAGGCGCTCGCGCCGCTCGAGATACGGCAGGTCGAACAGCACCTCGTCCTCCTCCGCGAGCAGATCGAAGGCGACGAATCCGGCCGGCGTCTGCTTCGACAGCATTTCCACGCGCGAGGCCGCCGGATGAATGCGCTGGCTGAGCAGGTCGAACTCCTGGATCCCGTCGACCACCACGATCATCTCCCCGTCGAGCACGAGTCGCTGGCCCGGCAGCTGCCGCACCAGCTCCACCACCTCGGGGAAGTAGCGATTCATCGGCCGGCCGTTGCGCGACTGGAGGTGCACGTCGTCGCCGTCGCGGAACACGATCGTGCGAAAGCCATCCCACTTCGGCTCGTAACGCCAGCCGTCGTCCTTCGGCAGCTCCTTCGCCGGGCGCGCGAGCTGCGGCTTGATCGGGGGCTTCAGGGGGAGGGCCATGGCCAGAGACTAGGATCCTTGCATGGCGCAGCACGAGGCGACTGTCGCCGAGGAGGAGTACCTGCAGACGATCTACTGGCTGCAGGAGGCGAAGCTGCCGATCACGGGCGCGAACATCGCTCGCGCCATGCAGCTGTCTGCGCCGACTGTGCACGAGATGGTCGGACGCCTCGAGACGGACGGCTACGTGCGGCGCAACGAGGACAAGTCGCTCGAGTTCACCGAGTCGGGGCACGAGCACGCGTCGGCGATCGTGCGCCGGCACCGTCTGATCGAGCGCTTCCTCACCGACGTCCTCGGCATCCCGTGGCACGAGGTGCACGAGGAGGCGGAGCGGCTCGAGCACGCGATGTCGCCCGTGCTCGAGGAGCGCATGCTCGCCGCCATCGGCGACGCCACCACGTGTCCGCACGGCCATCCGATCATCGAGGGCGTGCGCGAGGAGGGCGTGCCGCTCGCCGACGTGGAGGAGGGCGCGAGCGTGCGCATCCTGCGCTTCGAGAACGAGGCGGAGGACCTGCTGCTCTACCTCAGGGAGGCGGGGCTCTATCCCGGGCTCGAGGGCAAGCTCGCCTCATCGGACGATGACGAGGTGGCGGTGGACGCCGGCGGCCAGACGCATGCCGTCACGCGCAGCGTGGCCGAGACGGTTTCGGTGGTGGCGGACCCGTCGCCGCCTCCGCGCACGGTGCTGCCGGACAGGCTGGTCCTCACCAAGGACCGCTTCGGCCGCTGAGTCAGCAAACTGACAGACGTTTAAAGCGCATTGCGCTGAGGGCGAATACCTCGCGCAGTGACTGCTTCTCCTGAAACCCTCCCCGCACAGCCCGCCTCCGAGCGGCTCAAGCTGACTGACCACGACGCTCTTCTGGCCGTCCAGTACACCGGCCTGACGGGCGAGGACCTCGCCGCCGCCGAGCGGGCGCAGCAGGTCGCCGAGATCGACGTGCTCGCCGTCGCCGAGCGCTTCTACAACCACGTGCTCGCGCAGCCCGAGCTCAAGCGCATCATCGAGACGAACTCGAGCGTGGAGAAGCACACCCAGGCGCTCGCCAAGTACTTCGCCACGCTCTGGGCCGGCGAGTACGACGACAGCATCGCCCGCGGGCGCGTGTACGTCGGCAAGGTGCACGACCGCATCGACCTGCCGCTCGGCGCCTTCCTCGGCGGCATGGTCACCGTGGACGACGTCGTCCTGCGCGGGCTGATCGACGCCTTCGCGGGCGATCCCGACACGCTCCACTCCGCCGTGATGGGTTACCGCCGCCTCTCGCAGACCGACGTGGTGCTGATCACCGAGAGCTTCATCGAGGCGCGCGAGCAGGAGCGCACGCGGCTGCACGAGCAGATCGCGTCGGCCTCCCAGGAGGTGGCGCAGCAGACCGCCGCCGCCACCGACTCCGTCGCCCAGGGCGTGCAGGCCACTCAGGCCGGCGCCGCGAGCGTGGAGGAGGGCGCCCGCGCCGTCCAGACCATGCGCGAGTCCATGACGCGCGTGAACGAGAACATGGTGGAGCTCACCGCCCGCATTCGTGAGAACGACGGCGTGGTCGAGGAGATCTACGACATCAGCGAGCAGACGCGGCTTCTATCCCTCAACGCCCGCATCGAGGCGGCCCACGCCGGCGAGCACGGCCGCGGCTTCGCGGTCGTCGCGGACGAGGTGGGCAAGCTGGCCGAGCGCACGCGTCAGAGCCTCGCCACGATCTCCGAGCTGAACGCTCGCTCGCATGATGCCATCAAGGCGGTGGCCGAGGCGCTCAAGCAGGCCTCCGTCGAGGCCGAGGCGGTGGAGCATCAGGCCGTCGACACGAGCTCGAGCCTCGAGCGCGCGGCCGAGGCCGTGAACGTGGTGGCTTCGCAGCTCGAGCA
This sequence comes from Thermoleophilaceae bacterium, assembly GCA_025928345.1. Taxonomy (GTDB): domain Bacteria; phylum Actinomycetota; class Thermoleophilia; order Solirubrobacterales; family Thermoleophilaceae; genus JAICJR01. The sequence continues at coordinate 2,821 of JAICJR010000026.1, forward strand.
GATCGACACGGGCATGCGCAACCTGCTCGAGTCGACCGCGACCGAGTAGCCGGTTCTCCGCTCAGACGGGCGGCGGCTGCACCGGCGGCACCATCGCCGGGAGGCTTCGGCGCGCCAGCAGGTCGAAGTAGAGGAGCGTGAGGATGAGCGCCTCGAACGGCGCCGTGATCGCGGATGCCAGGATCGACCCCACGAGCGCGATCGCGGAGCTGTCGGCCGAGCTCCCCCAGGCGTTGAAGGGCAGCTGGATCAGCGTCGCGGGGATGCCGGAGGCGATGACGGCGAAGATCACGAGCCCGAACACGCGCCACCACGTTCCCCGCACGAGCTCTGCGCTCCGCTCGAGCGCCGCGATCCCGCGCCGCCCGTCGACGACGACCGCCTGCGGTGCGAAGAACCAGCGGATCGCGAGCCAGATGCCGGGGAAGATCAGGATCAGCCCGACAGCCACGCCCACCGCCGCGATCAGGACGGCGACGAAGATCGGTCTGAACGCCTCGAGCCCGCCCGTGATCGCCTGCCTCGTGTGTGGCCGCCGGCCGTCCGCCACCGCCAGCAGCGCGTGGATGACCATCGCGGTCACGAGCGGCCCGATGAGCAGGTAGTTCTGCGCGAGCAGCACGCCCACCTCGGCGGTGGTGTACCTGCTTTCGTAGCCGCCGCTCAGCTGGCTCAGCCCTATGCCGGAGACCACCAGCTGGACCGGCACCACCACCGCGGCGCCGATCGCCACGAAGGCGCCGAAGTTCCGGATGTAGGCGGTGAAGGCGTCGCCGAACAGGCCGCCGATGTCGCGAGGGCGCAGTAGGTCGAGCCGGGGGCTGTCCGTCACGCTGCGGCGTCCGCAACGCCGCGGTACGCCTCGGCGAGGCGCGACACGCCCTCGTCGATCTCCGCCGGCGTCACGCCGGAGTACGCGATGCGGAGCGTGTTCTGCCCGCCCTCGATGAGGAAGTCCGTTCCCTTCACGAACACGAGCCCGCGGTCGCGCGCGTTTTCGAACAGCACGTCCACGTCGCTTCCCTCCGGCAGCTCCACCCACATGAAGTAGCCGCCGTCCGGCTCGACGAACTTCGCCTCCGGCAGTTCGCGCTTGAGCGCCGCGGCGAGCGCGTCGCGCCGCTCGCGCAGCGCGTTCTTCACGGTCTCTACCGACTGCTCGATCGCGCCCGAGCGGCAGAACTCGGTGACGATCGCCTGCGACACCATGCTCGGCGAGATGTAGGTCTCAGTGGCGATCTTTACGACGGCGGCGATCACCGGCTCAGGCCCGACGAGATAGCCCACGCGGATGCCGGGACAGACCGTCTTCGAGAAGGACGACGCGTAAACGACCTTGTCGGCGCGATCCATCGACAGCATCGTCGGCAGCCGCTCGCCCTCGAAGCGCAGCTCGACATAGGGGTCGTCCTCGAAGATCACGAAGTCGTACTGCTCGGCCAGCTCGAGCAGGCGCCGCCGCTTGTCGAGCGACAGCGTGTAGCCGGCCGGGTTCTGGAAGTTCGGGATCACGTGCGCGAGCTTCGGGCGGAGGCCCTCCTCGAGCGCGGCGGCGAGCGCCTCCACGTCGATGCCATCCGACTCGAGCGGGATCGCCAGCACCTGCGCGCCCAGCTTCTGCAGCGAGAGAAGGGTGCGATCGTACGTGGGCGCCTCCACCACCACCACGTCGCCGGGATCCACCATCAGCTCGAACAGAAACGCGTCCGCCTGCATCGAGCCGTTGGTGGTCACCACCTGCTCGACCTGCACGGACTGCCTCTCCGCGATCCACTCGCGCAGCGGCGGGTAACCCACGGCCGTGCCGTAGCCGAACGCCCCCGCGGGATCGGCCCGGAGCGCGCGCTCGGCGCACTGCGCGAGCTCATCGGTGGCGATGATGTCGAGCGACGGCGCGCCGCGCGCGAACGAGATCAGCTTCTGCTCAGCCATGCGCGACCCACGATAACGACAAGCGCGCCGGCGCCGTGCCTCGCGCTGTCAGCCCTCGTCTCGCATGCGCTCCATCTCCTCGACGGGGACCACGAGAATCTCCTCGCACAGCGCCTCAGTCGCATCCGACAGCAACCCGACCGCCGCCTTGACGTCGGAGCGGCGCCGGTTGCGAACGACCGGCCTGAGGATGTCGGTGAAGAGGCCCTCGAGGATGACGTGAGCCGGCGGTCCGTCCGGATCGGAGAGCCCCGCGGCTTGGAAAGCGTCCATGTGGTCGAGGAGGCGAGCGATCATGCCGCCAACGCCAAGCAGCTCCTCGATGAAGGCCGCCAGCTGAAGATCGTCGGGAGTGGGAGAACGGGTGTCGTTGGTCATACCCAACTAAGTCAGCAAGACCAAATTTCTCGCCCCCGCACGCCCATCCCCGCACACAAAAGTTGCGTGCAGCAACCACATATCTCGCGTGAGGTGCGGATCGGCGCAAATTGCGCCCGAACTCCTCACGGGCTGTGAAATGTGGTTGCTGCACGCACGCTTCGCGCGGGGGGATAGGCATGCCGGACCTGTACTGCTCGTCGCGGTTATTCGCAGGCGCGCGCTCCCTACCGCGGCCCTACGCGGTGCCGCAAGCTGGGGCCGTCTACGTGACGGCGGCCTTGGCCAGCTCGGTGGCGATTTCCGCCACCTCGGTGGGCGTACGGCCCACCTTTACGCCGCACGCCTCGAGCGCCTCGGCCTTTGCGGCGGCCGTGCCCTTCGAGCCGCTCACGATCGCGCCCGCGTGACCCATCGTCTTGCCTTCGGGAGCGGTGAAGCCCGCGATGTAGCCCACCACGGGCTTCGACACGTTGTCGGCGATGAACTTCGCGGTGAGCTCCTCCTCCTCGCCGCCGATCTCACCGCACATCACGATTACGTCGGTCTCGGGATCCTGCTCGAACAGCGTGATCACGTCGATGAACGAGGAGCCCGGCACGGGGTCGCCGCCGATGCCCACGATCGAGGAGTTGCCGAGCCCGCGCTGCGCCAGCTCGTTGCCGATCTGGTAGGTGAGCGTGCCCGAGCGCGAGACGAGTCCGACGTTGCCCTCGGAGAAGAAGTGCGCGGGGATGATCCCCACGTTGGCCTTGCCGGGCGACAGCACGCCCGGGCAGTTCGGCCCGATCAGGCGCGTGTTCTCGCTGCGCTTGATGTGTGTGTACACGCGCAGCATGTCGTGCACCGGGATGCCCTCGGTGATGCACACGATCAGCGCGATGCCCGCCTCCGCGGCCTCGAGGATCGAGTCGGCGGCGAAGCGCGGCGGCACGAAGATCATCGCCGTGTTGGCGCCGCCCTGCTCCACGGCATCGCCGATCGTGTTGAACACCGGGATGCCCTCCACGTCGAGCCCGCCCTTGCCGGGCGTCACGCCCGCCACCACGTCGGTGCCGTAGCGCTTGTTGTTGAGCCCGTGGAAGCTGCCCTCGCGGCCGGTCAAGCCGGTCACGACGAGCTTGGTCCCCTTGTCTACAAGGATGCTCATGCCGCGTTCGCCAACTCCACTACCCGATCGGCGGCGCCCAGCATCGTCTCCTCGATATGGACGTTGGGCAGGTCCGCGTCGGCGAGGATCTTGCGGCCCTCCTCGTCGTTGGTCCCGTCGAGCCGCACGACGAAGGGCACCGACGGCTTGAGCTGCTTGAACGCGGTCACGAGCCCGTTCGCCACCTCGTCGCAGCGCGTGATGCCGCCGAAGATGTTGAAGAGCACGGCCGTGACCTTCTCGTTCGAGAGGATCACCTCCACGGCGTTCACGATCGCCTCGGCCTTGGAGCCGCCGCCGGCGTCGAGGAAGTTGGCCGGCTCGCCGCCCGCCTGCGCAACCACGTCCAAAGTCGACATCACGAGCCCCGCGCCGTTGCCGAGGATGCCGATGTTGCCGTCGAGCTTCACGAACGTGAGCCCGCGCTCGCGCGCCATCTGCTCCTGCGGGTCCTCGTCGCTCGGGTTGCGCATCTCGGCCGTGTCCTTGTGCCGGTAGAGCGCGTTGCCGTCGATCGTGACCTTGGAGTCGAGCGCCACCACCTGGCGGTCCTTGGTGATGAGCAGCGGGTTCACCTCCACGAGCACGGCATCCTCCGCCACGAACGCCTCGTAGAGCTTCCCGAGCATCGCGCCCACCGGCCCCACCACGTCGTCCGCGATCTGCGCCTCGAACGCGAGCTTGCGCCCGTAGAAGTCGCGGAAGCCGAGCAGCGGGTCGATGTGCTCGATGGCGATCGCGCTCGGGTCCTCGTCCGCCACCGCCTCGATGTCCATGCCGCCCTTGCGCGAGAGCATCGCCATCGGCTTGCGGGCGGTGCGGTCGAGCAGGATTGCCGCGTAGTACTCCTCGTCGATCTCGGACGCCTTCTCGATGTAGAGCTCGTGGACGGTGAAGCCCTTGATGTCCATGCCGAGGATCGCCTCGGCGTTCTGCTCGAGCTCGGCCTTGTCCTTGGCGAGCTTTACCCCGCCGGCCTTGCCGCGGCCCCCAATCAGCACCTGGGCCTTAACCACAACGGGGTAGCCGAGCTCCTCGCCGGCCGCCACGGCCTCTTCCACCGTCGAAGCAGGCCTGCCCTCCGGCACCGGCACGCCGTGCTTAGCGAAAAGCTGTTTGCCCTGATATTCGAGAAGGTCCATAACTTCCTAGAATGTCCCGCCCGCCTGCGGGCGCGAGACCCTATCGCAAGCTTCTGCCAAGGAGAGCAGTGCCAATACCGAAAGACGTTCGCTTCGTCAGCTTCGACTGCTACGGGACCCTGATCGATTGGGAGACCGGGGCTTACGACGCATATCAGAAGGAGGCCGACCGCGACGGCTTCACTATTGACAGGGCCGCGCTCATGCCGCTGTTCCTGGAAATCCAGCATGAGATCCAGGGCGGCTCCTACGAGCTGTACGCGGAGGTGCTGCGGCGAACGGCCGTGCGCTCGGCCAAGGAGATGGACTGGGATCTCGAGCCCTCCCGCTCGAACTTCCTGCCGAACAGCGTGCCCGCGTGGCCCGCGTTCAGGGAGACGAACGCCCAGCTCGAGCGCTTCGCCAAGAAGTTCGACATCGGCATCCTCTCGAACATCGACGACAAGCTGCTGGGCGCCACGCGACGTCATTTCCGCGTGGACTTCGACCTCGTCGTCACCGCGCAGCAGGTGCGCAGCTACAAGCCGGACCCCGCGCACTTCAAGGAGTGCCAGCGGCGGATCGAGGGCAAGAAGGGCTGGGTCCACATCGCGAGCGGCTACCACGCGGACGTGGAGCCCTGCATCAAGGCGAAGATCCCCGTGATCTGGGTGAACCGCCACGGCGAGACGCTCGAGTCGGGCCAGAAGAAGCCCGACGCCGACGTGAAGACGCTGCGCGACGCCGCCAAGCTCCTCGGAGTGGCGTAGCCGTGAAGGCGATCGCGGTCCATCCGGACGCGATCGTGGTCACGAGCCGGATCTGGCAGACCAACGCGACGGCGCTGCGCGCCGGCGGCGAGGCGCTGCTGATCGACTCGCCGTACTTCCCGGACGAGCTGGAGGCGCTGCCGGCACTTCTGCGGCAGGCGGGCTTCGAGCCGAACGCGCTGTTCGCCACCCATGCCGACTACGACCACCTGCTCGGCCGCTTCGCCTTTCCCAACCTGGCGATGGGGGTGGGTGACCCGACCATGGAGCGCATCCGCGCCTTTCCCGGCGAGGCGCAGCGCGCGCTGCGCGAGGAAGACGCGCGTAACTATGTGGAGCGCTCCGCGCCGCTCGCGCTTGGCGGCGTGCAGTCGCTGCCGGTGCCGGGCTACGTCGAGCTGGGCGACCAGGAGCTCGAGCTTCATCCCGCCGACGGCCATACGAGCGACGGCACGGCGCTGCTCGTGCGCTTCGCGAACCTGCTCGTGTGCGGCGACTACCTGTCGCCGGTGGAGATCCCCTGGATCTCGAACAGCGGCGCGCTCGCGGACTACCGCGCCACGCTCGCGCGGCTCGCACCGCTCGTGGAGTCCGTCGAGCTGGTGGTCCCGGGCCACGGCGCGCCGCAACGGCGCGACTCGGCGCTGCGCCTTCTCGACGAAGATGCCGATTACCTCGACGCGCTCGAGCGCGGGGAGGAGCGGCCGGCGCTTCCGAAGGGCCGCGACAGCGGCCGCCAGCGCGAGATCCACGTCGAGAATCTGACGACGCTGCGATAAATCGTCCAGAAGGGGCTCAAGGTGTGGCGTGATCGCGCCGATACCGTGCTCGATGAGTCGTCGCACCCTCCTGCTGGCCCTCCTCGCGATTCCGGTCTTCTTCCTGGCCGCCGTTCCGGCGTTCGCCAAGCACCACAAGGCCCACCGCGCCGCCGCGCCGGTGGTGAAGTCGATCCACCCGCTCAAGCTGAAGATCGGCGAGAAGCTCACGATCCGCGGCACCGGCTTCATCAAGGGTCGCCACAAGGACACCGTGGTGTTCATGGGCGCCGGCAAGCGCGTGGTGTGGGTGAAGGCCGACAAGGCCAGCACGAGGACGATCACCGTCACGCTTCCCACCAAGCTTGCGGTGCTGCTCGCTGACAAGAGCGGCGCCCAGAAGCCGACGCGTCTGCTCGTGCGCGTGATCGCGCACCGTTCGGGCCGCAGGTTCACCAAGCGCGCTCATTCGCCGATCGTCTCGCCGAACGCGACAATCCAGGGCGCCACGCCGCAGGCGGAGCCGTGCCCCGGCTACAGCAACGCGGCCGCCGACAGCGACGGCGACATGCTGAGCAACGGCCTCGAGCTCGCGCTCGGCACGAACCCCTGCCAGGCGGACACCGACGGCGACGGCATCACCGACGGCTACGAGTACCAGTCCGCGCTCGACCTCAACCGCAACGCCAACTCGAGCGCGATCCCGTGGCCGGCCGCCAGCAAGCGCCCGTACCCGAACCCGCTCGACCCGACGGACGCCAACACCGACTTCGACGGCGACGTGCTCACGCTGAAGGAGGAATACACCGCTTCGTTCGCGTGGCTGCTCGGCCTCGATCCGACCCACACGACGCTCCAGACCTTCATCCCGTACGTGCCGAACCCGAACCCGTACAACGACGTGATGGTCGTCGCCTACAGCGACGGCGACCAGACGACGAACCCGTCGGCGCAGGGCAACCCGGTGGGCGCCCCGACGGGCCCCGCCGCGCCGTGTGACCCCACTCAGAGCGCGACCACTCAGAGCGGGTTCGACGTGAACGGCAACGGCACGGTCGGCGACGCCGGCGACGTGCTGAGCTTCCAGGGCCCCAGCTCCTTCGTGGACAACGCGACCACCCCGCTCGGCTGGATGAACGAGTACCACCAGACCGGCAAGGCGGACTGCTTCCTGAGCGATGACGAGAAGGACGTCGACGGCGACGGCCTCTCGAACTACACCGAGGCGCACGGTCCGCTGATGAGCCAGAAGTGGTGGAACAGCTTCGTTCCGGGAGCCGGCTCGTTCCCGATCGACTACCAGGGCACGAACTGGCTCGATCGCGACACGGACGGCGACGGCATCCCCGACGGCGCCGACGATCAGGACCACGACGGCTACACCAACATCGAGGAGTCGAGCCCGGTTGGGGATCCCAAGGCGGACTCCGATCAGCAGGCGGTGTCGACCTGGACCTGGCCGACCACGAACCTGCCTGTCGGCGTGACCGACCAGCACCCGAACGTTGACCCGTTCGACCCGTGCCTTCCGAACGGCGCCTCCCCGGCGTGCCCGCTGCACCCCATCGCGGGCCAGGACGGCTACGCGCCTTATCTCGACAGCTCGCCTGGCGCGAGCTGGTACGACCCGAACGCTCCCTAGCGGAACAGCATCACGAGCCCGACCAGCGCGGGCGCGAGCACCAGGGCCGGCAGGAAGTTCCCCACCTTCACGTCCTTCAGGGCGAGGAGCTTGAGGGAGATGCCGATGATGAGCACGCCGCCCGCGCTCGTCAGCGCGGCCAGCGCCTCGCCGCCCTCGGGCAGGATGTGCTTGAAGAGCCCGGCGCCGAGCGAAAGCCCGCCCTGGATCACGAGGACGGTGCCGGCGGCAAGCGCGACGCCCCAGCCGAGCGTGGAGGCGAGCGCGATCGAGGCGAAGCCGTCGAGCATCGCCTTGGTGGCGAGCGCCTGATAGTCGCCCGTGAGGCCGTTCTGGATCGAGCCGACCACCGTAAGCGGGCCCACGCAGAACAGCAGGCTGGCGGTGACGAACGCCTCGCTCACCATCGAGTGGCGCCCGCGTGAGACTGCACGCTGGATGCGGTCGCCGAACGACTGAAGCCTCCGCTCGATCCCGATCGCCTCTCCAACGAGCCCGCCGAGCAGAACTCCGCCCAGCACATACAGCGGGTTCGTGTCGCGCCAGGCGAGCGCGAGGTCCACGCCGATCACGAGCGTGACGAGGCCGAGCCCGGCCATCACGCGCTCCTGGAGCGAAGCCGGCAGGCGGCTGCCGAGCAGCGTGCCGATGAGCGTGCCGAGCAGGACCGTGCCTACGTTGATGAACGTGCCGGTGAGCAACCGGCGGGAGACCCTACCCGCCGCTCCACCGGGAGCGCAGCCACGGCCGCGGCGACGAAGAAGGCGCCGCCGGCGACCAGCATCGCGGCCTGCAGGCCCGGGATGAACGCGCCGCTTGCGACGAGCGTGCCGAGCAGCGCCACGCCGATGGCGCCGCCCGCCTGGCGGCTCGCGTTGAGCACGCCCGAGGCGATGCCCGCGCGCTCGGCGGGTGCCGCGCCGATGATCGCGTTCGTGGCCGCGGGCATCGTGAACGCCATGCCGAAGCCGGCCGCGATCAGAGGCGGGACCAGGAGCACGTAGCTCGTGTGCTCGCCGGCGGCCGCGAGGCCGCTGAGGCCCGCGCCGCCGAGCAGGAGCCCCGCGATCATCGGCAGCCGCGGCCCGACGCGTCCCATCGCGCGGCCGGACAGCGCGGACGAGATCGCGACGAAGATCCCCTCGGGCAGAAGCGCAAGCCCGGTGGCGAGTGCCGACCAGCCGCGCACCTGCTGGAAGTACAGGCTCACGACGAACAGCTGGCCGTAGAAGCCGAGGTTGATCGCGAGCCCGACGAAGCTCGCTCCGCTGAACGTCGGGTTGTGGAAGAGCCCGAGCGGCAGCATCGGCGCGCGGGTGCGGTGCTCACAGGCCACGAACGCGGCGAGCAGGGCGAGCGACACAAGCAGCGGCACGAGCGCCTTCTCGATCACCCCGAACGTGAGGAGAGTGAGCGCGGCCACGGCGAGTACCTGCCCGACGGGGTCGAGCCCGATGCCGGTGCGCTCGCCGGCGGCAGGCAGGTGGCGGCGCGCCAGCAGCAGAGCCGCCACACCCACCGGGAGGTTGAGGAGAAACACGGCGCGCCAGCTGATCGCCGCCACGAGCACGCCGCCGATCACGGGGCCGGACGCCGCCGCGATCCCAGCCACCGCGCCCCAGATGCCGATCGCACGCGCGCGCTCCCTCGGGTCGTCATAGGCGGCGCGCAGCAATGCCAGCGAGCTCGGCACGAGCAGCGCCGCGCCGAGGCCCTGCGCCACCCGCGCCGACACGAGCAGCGGCACCGACGGCGCTGTCGCGCACGCGGCCGACGCGAGCGTGAAGAGCGCGAGGCCGAGCACGAACACGCGCCGCCCGCCGAGACGGTCGCCAAGCGAGCCCGCGGACAGGAGCAGCCCGGCGAACACCAGCGTGTATCCGTCCACCACCCACTGCAGTCCGCTCACGCCGCCGCCCAGGTCGTGGCCGAGGGCGGGCAGCGCGACGTTCACCACGGTGGCGTCGAGAATCACCATGAAGTAGCCGAGGCAGATTGCGATCAAGGGCATGTGTCGCATTGTTGGTCCTGAACGTTTCGTTTCGAAACGAAATGTTCCGGTTATAGTCTGTACCCAGATATGCAAGGCGATACCGACATCTCCAAGGTCGCGTCGCTGCTGGCGGATCCCGCGCGCACGAAGATCCTGCTCGCGCTCGGCGACAACCGCGCACTCGCCGCGAGCGTGCTCGCCGACGAGGCGGGCGTCGCGGCCTCCACCGCCAGCTCACATTTGAAGAAGCTCGTGGACGGTGGCTTTCTCGCGCTCGAGAAGCACGGCCGTCACCGCTACTACCGCCTCGCAGGCCCGCACGTGGGCGAGCTGCTCGAGGCGCTCGCGCGCGTGGCGCCGGCAGCGCCGGTGAAGTCGCTGAAGGAAGGCACGCGCGCGCAGGCTGTCCGCTTCGCCCGCACCTGCTACGACCACCTCGCGGGCAAGCTCGGCACCGAGCTGATGGCGGCGATGATCGAGCGCGGCTGGCTCGACGGCGGCGACGGCACCTTCGATCCCGCCCGCGCCGAGCAGGATCGGCTATCGGCGCCCGGCTGGGATGTGGACTACCGGGTGACGGAAGCCGGGGTGTCCGAACTGGCTGCCTTCGGCATCCAGCTGGACGAGCTGCCCGCGCGGCGGCGCCTGGTGCGCTACTGCATCGACTGGAGCGAGCAGCGCCACCACCTCGCAGGCGCGCTTGGCGCGGCGGTGGCCGAGCGAAGCTTCGAGCTCGGATGGGTCAGGCGCGCGGACAACACGCGGGCGGTCCACCTCACCGACGACGGGGTCGAGGGATTCCGCGAGACCTTCGGCGTGGCGCTACTTGATGACGGCGATCGTGTCGCCAGTCGCCACTGAGCCGCCGACGCTGACGTTCAGCTCTTCCACCGTGCCGGATGCCGGCGCCGTGATCTCGTTCTCCATCTTCATCGCCTCGATCACGGCGACGAGCGCGCCCTCCTCCACCTGAGCGCCCTTCTCCACCTCGACCTTGAGCACCGTGCCCTGGATCGGCGAGATCAGCTCGCCTGGGGCGCCCCCGCTTGACTTCGAGCGCTCGCGCCGCTTCGGCGCCTTCGGGCCAGCGGCCGCGGGAGTCGCACCGTTCGCCACGCTGCCGAGTGCGGCACCGATCACCTTCACGTCGAAGCGCTTGCCGGACACCTCGACGGCGTACTCGCGCTCCACCTTCGGCTCGTCCTCCGCGGGCTCGGCGGGCGGCTTGTCAAAGGCGAGCTCCTTCAGCCACTCCTTGCTCTCCATGAGGTCGCGGCAGGTCTCGCCGTTTCGCCACTGGTCGGTGTCGAGCAGCGCGATGTGGAAGGGGATGAGCGTCTTCAGCCCGCCGATCTTGTACTCGTGGAGCGCGCGGATCATGCGGCGCGTGGAGGAGTTGCGGTCCACGTCCCAGACGATCAGCTTGGCGATCATCGGGTCGTACAGCGGCAGCACTTCGTAGCCCTCCTCGGCACCGGAGTCAACGCGTACGCCGGGGCCTGACGGCTCGATGTAGGAGCCGATCCTGCCCGGCGCCGGGGCGAAGTTCTTCGATGCGTCCTCGGCGTTGATGCGGCACTCGATCGCGTGGCCTCGGATCTCGATCTCCTCCTGCTTGAAGGCGAGCTCCTCGCCGGCGGCGATCTTCACCTGCTCGCGCACGATGTCGATGCCCGTGACCATCTCGGTCACGCAGTGCTCCACCTGCACGCGCGTGTTCATCTCGAGGAAGAAGTACTCGTCGCCCTGAAGCAGGCCCTCGATCGTGCCCGCGGAGCGATATCCAACGGCGCGCGCGGCCTCGGTGCCGATCTTGCCGATGCGCTCACGCAACTCGGGCGAGACGGCCGGCGCGGGCGATTCCTCGATCACCTTCTGGTGGCGGCGCTGCACGGAGCAGTCGCGCTCGAACAGGTGGACGACGTTGCCGTGCGAGTCCGCCAGCACCTGCACCTCCACGTGCCGCGGGTCCGGCAGGTAGCGCTCGATGTACACCGTCGGGTCCGAGAAGAACTTCTCGCCCTCGCGCGACGCGCCCTCGAACGCCTTCTCGAGCTCCGACTCGGACTCGGCCACGCGGAAGCCCTTGCCGCCGCCTCCGCCCGCGGCCTTGATGGCCACGGGGTAGCCCACCGTCTCGTCGATGATCCTGGCGGCGTCGGCCACCGTCTCCACCGGGTCGGTGGTGCCGGGCACGATCGGTACGCCGGCCTTGCTCATGAGCTCGCGCGCCTTGGTCTTCGAGCCCATCGCGTCGATCGCGTCGGGCGGCGGGCCGATGAACACGATCCCCGCTTCTTCACACGCGCGCGCGAAGGCGGCGTTCTCGGCGAGGAAACCGTACCCCGGATGGATCGCCTCGGCGCCGGACTTCTGCGCCACCTCGATGATCTTCTCCACCACCAGATAGCTCTCGTTGGCGGGGCCGGGGCCGAGGAGGAAGGCCTCATCCGCCCGCCGCGCGTGGGGCGAATCGCGGTCGGGCTCGGAGTAGACGGCCACGCTCGCGATGCCGAGCTCCTCGAGCGTGCGCATCACGCGAATGGCTATTTCGCCGCGGTTCGCGACCAGGACCTTGCCGAACATCGGCGCGGAAGGTTATGCGACGGCGGCGGGAGGGGGCGCCAAAGGCCCCGTCCTCTTTGGTGGTCAGGGCCGCCACGTCACTCAATCCACGCCCTTGCGGGCCGATTACCCGGACGATGGCTGGGAAATCCAGGCGCGTCGGGCTACCGAAAATCGGTCTTCTGGGCCGGTTCAGCGTTCTCAGCCTGCTCGTGACGATCGTGCTCGGGGTGGCGCTGGGCGCCACGCTCGAGTCGCAGATCCGCAGCAGGGCGATCCGGGACGCGGCGCAGTCCGCGCAACTCGTCGCTCGCTTCGGCATCCAGCCCCAGCTCTCCGCCGCCGCTCTCAACCAGGGCCTGAGCCCGGAGGCGGTCGCCGCACTCGACGGCCTGCTGCGGGGCGGATATTCGGGCGGCTCGATCGTCTCCATCGAGGTCGAGAACTCGCGCGGCACCGTCCTCTACTCGAACCAGCACGAGCAGATTGGCAAGGTATTCGCCCACGACGCCTTCCACGAGGCGCTGAAGGGCATGACGACCGCGAAGGTCGTCCACGACATGAACGAGCTGCCCCACCGCGAGGCGTTGATCGAAACGCACGCGCCGCTGCGCCTCAACGGCCCACGCAGCGCCCCGGACGGCGTGTTCGAGATCTACACCCGCTACGCCCCGGTGGCCGCCACGATCAAGCGTGACACCACTCGGCTCTACCTCGTGCTCGGCGTGGGCCTGCTGCTGCTTTACGCGGCGCTCTTCCGGATCGTGCTCACCGCCTCGCAGCGGCTCCGCCACCAGGCCGAGGAGAACGAGCACCAGGCCCGCCACGACTCGCTCACCGGCCTGCCCAATCGCGCATGGTTCTACGAGCAGACGCAGGAGCTGCTGCGCACCCAGCGGGGCTCGACCGCGGTGATGGTGATGGACCTCGACCGCTTCAAGGAGGTGAACGACACGCTCGGCCACCACGCGGGCGACCTGCTTCTGCAGGCGGCCGCCGGACGCGTGCGGCGCGCGGTTCGGGAATCGGACGTCGTGTCGCGCCTCGGCGGCGACGAGTTCGCCGTGGTCCTCCCACGCGCTTCGCGCGACACGGCGGCGGAGGTGGCGGAGCGCGTGCGCTCGGCGCTCGAGGAGCGCTTCTCCGTGAGTGGCGCGACCGTGGACGTGGAGGCGAGCATCGGCATCGCGCTCTATCCGGACCATGCCGGCGACGTCGCCACCCTCCTGCAGCGCGCGGACATCGCGATGTACAAGGCCAAGGAGACCAACGCGGCGCACACCTTCTACTCGGAGGCGCTCGACCATGGGCACCCGAGCCAGCTCTCGCTCCTCGGCGAGCTGCGGCAGGCGATCGAGCGCGAGGAGCTCGTCCTGCACTTCCAGCCAAAGGGCGCACTCTCGAGCGGCAGCGTCAACCACGTGGAGGCGCTTGTGCGCTGGCAGCGTCCCGAGCACGGGATGGTGCCGCCCAACGAGTTCATCCCGCTGGCCGAGCACACCGGGCTCATCCGGCAGCTGAGCGCCTATGTCCTGGACGCGGCGCTGCGGCAGCTGCGCGCCTGGCTCGACATGGGGCTGGACCTCGGCGTGGCGGTGAACCTCTCGGCGCGCAACCTGCTCGAGGCCGACCTGCCCGACCAGATCGCACAGCTGCTGCTCGCCCGCGGCGTGCCCGCCGAGCGTCTCGCGCTCGAGATCACCGAGAGCACGATCATGGCGGATCCGCAGCGCGCCGTCGGTGTCCTCACGCAGCTCAGCGAGATGGGCATTCGCCTCTCGATCGACGACTTCGGCGTCGGCTACTCGTCGCTCTCGTACCTCAAGCGGCTGCCGGTCAACGAGATCAAGATCGACCGCTCCTTCGTCGCGCAGATGGACAGCGACGAGGACGACGCCTTCATCGTCCGCTCGACGATCGACCTGGGCCGCAATCTCGGCCTCAACGTCGTTGCCGAGGGGGTAGAGACGGAGACGGTGTGGGATGAGCTGGCCGAGCTCGGCTGCGACTACGCACAGGGCTGGTTCCTCGGGCGCCCGATGCCGGCTGCCGAACTGGCGGAGTGGCTGCGCGCCCACAGCCCTCAAGGCTGGAGCGCCGTGGGCGATCAAGAGGATCGATGAGGCAAAAGGCACTTATCCCGGCCGCCGTCGCGGCGCTGGCCCTCGCGGGTTGCGGTTCCTCCGAGCACCGCTCCGCCGCCACGGTCCGGCACGCTGCGCCGCTACGTGCTGGCGCGCCTCACGCCGCTGTGAAGTTCAACGGCCCGAAGGTCGTCCACACGGGTTCCTCGCTCAAGGTCTCGGTGGATCTCAGCCACTTCCACATCGCGCCGAACATGGTCGGCATGGCGCCCGTCCCGGGGGTCGGGCACCTGCACTTCATGCTCGCCGGCGGCAAGTTCGACTACCCGCGTTACTCGGGCGCCAACGGCGTCCTGGGCAAGAAGCTCGGCGTGGCTGGCGCATATTCGCCGGCCCTCACGCCGAACATCACCTATTCGCACCTGCCGCCGGGTCGCTACACCCTCGTCTGCATGCTCGCCAACAACAACCACACCCCTACGGGCGTGGAGGCGAAAGAGACGATCGTCGTCCGCTAACGGCGGCTCCCCGACTTCTTCGCGGGCGCAATAACCGGCGGCGGGATCTGATCGTTGGGCGAGTGCACCACGGCGCAGACGGCTTCAGCGAAGTTGTTGTCGACGTCGTCGGTGCGGAAGTTGTCGAAGTACACCCTCACCGTGTCCGGTGGCCCTCCGGGAGTGGAGCTGGTGATCGACTCCTCGCTGACTTCGATACCCGACGATCCCGAAACCGATCCGGCGCCGATCACGACGGTCCCCGCTGGGCAGGTGGCGTTGCTCTGGTCCGATTCGTCGAACGGGTCTGGACCGGTGGAATGAGGAGCAGTGACCGCGTTGCCCGCGACGTAGATCACCGAGGCGATCGAGTTCGACACGGCGGCGGTCCCGGCGTTCGCCGCATTGACCGCGTTCGTGGCGTTCGTGGCGGCGGGCACCGTTCCCAGCGCGCCCAGGTTGAGGCTGGTGCCTTTGATCGAGCCCGCTCTGATGTCGGCGCCGGTGAGCGAGCCGTTCTTCACCTTGGCGCTGGTGACGGCGTTCTTCTTGAGCTGCCTTGTGCCGACCGTGTTCTTGCCGAGGTGCACGGCGGCATAGCCCGTGCCGCCCAAGGCGACGAACAGGGCGATGAGAGAGATGATTAGCGCCGGCGATGGGCGGCGCTTGGGGAGCCAGTTCACGCGAGTCCTCCTGGCTGTCGGGGGGTGGGCCGACGCTAACCGCGAGCGCGCCCGCGAGTCAAGCCGGGACGCGCCGGGACGCTAGGCGCGCGGCCTGGCGGCGAGGCGCGGAGGCAGCGTGGTGTCGGGCCTGCCGTTGCGCTTGGAGCGCTCGGAGAGCTGACGCCCGCCCACAACCGCTGCGAGCACGACCGGCACGGCGGCGAGCACCCAGGCCGGGATGCCGGCGCCCGCCTTGCTCAGCAGGCCGAGCCCGGAGCCGATCATCACGATCGCCAGGCCGAGGCGAAGGGCGCCGGTAGCGATGCGGAAGGAGAGGTGCGAGCCGATCCAGACGCCCGGCAGCGAGCCGATCAGGATCGTTCCCATGAGGCCGTAGTCGACGTTGCCGGCGACCACGTGAGCGAGCGACGCGGCCCAGAGCAGAACCGCCGCGTGGATCACATCGGTGCCGACCACGCGCTGTGGCGTGAGCCGGAACACGAGGATCATGCCGACGGCGATGAGCGTGCCGCTGCCCGCAGACGTCACGCCGAGCACGAAGCCCACGAACAGGCCGAGCAGCGCCGCGTACACCTTCTCGCGCGTGCTCATCACGAACGAGGTGCGTTCGCGCTCGAGCAGCTGCTTGAGGAACAGCGCGCGCGACAGAACGACAATGCCCGTGAGCATCACCGCGCCCGCCACCGCGATGAGCATCGCGTTGTCGAACGACTTGCCGTACCTGTCCTCGAGAAGATGGAGCACGTACACGCCGCCGATGGCCGCCGGGACTGAGCCCACGCCCATCCACACCGCCAGCGGCAGAAACACGTTCTTCGCGCGGAAGTGGCGCCAGCCGCCGAGCGTCTTCGTGATTGCCCCGTAGGCGAGGTCGGTGCCCACTGCGGTGACCGGGTTGTAGCCGAAGACGATGATCAGAATCGGCGTCATCAGCGAGCCGCCGCCCATGCCGGTGAGGCCGATGAGGATGCCCACGCCGAGGCCGAAGACGATGATCAGCGGATCCATCTTGCTTAGGCCAGCGAGTGGCCGTCGATGAAGGCGAGCACCTTCTCGGCGGCGTCCACGGCGTCTTCCTTGTCGGTGTCGATCACGAGCTCAGGCCTGCCGGTGGGATCGTCGATGTGAACCTCGACGAGACGTTCTCCACCAAAACGATGGGTTAGAGCGGGTAACTCTACAACATCGACGCGCTGCCCGCGCGCATCAAGCTCCGCCTCGACCAGTGCCGCGATCGTGGAGGCGTGAATGCCGGCGAAGGTCAGGCGTGCAAGCCGCACTCGATCTTGTCGGTGCCGGCCCAGCGGCCGGCGCGCCCGGAGCCGGGGAGAGTGCAGTGCGTGCAGCCGACCGACGCGTAGCCGCGATCGTGCAGCTCGTTGTACGGGACGTCGTGCTCGGCGATGTAGTTCCAGACGTCCTTCTCGCTCCAATCGGCGAGCGGGTTCGCCTTCCACAGCTCGTGCTTGTCGTCCCAGTGGAACTTCGGCGTGCGGCGGCGGCTCGGCGACTGGTCGCGCCGGAGGCCGGATACCCACGCGTCCACCTGGGAGAGCGCCTCGCGCAGCGGCTCGACCTTGCGGATGCCGCAGCAGGCGTCCGGGTCCTGGTTCCACAGCTCGCCGCCGTGCTCCTCCGCCTGGCGCGCGAGGGTCATGCCCTGGTAGACCTCGACCTTCACCCCGTAGCGCTCCTCGACCTGACGCCATGTGGCATACGTCTCGGGGAAGAGCAGCCCGGTGTCGAGCGTGAAGAAGCGCGCCTCCGGCTCGATCTTGAGCAGCATGTCCATGATCACCGACGCCTCCTTCTGGAAGGAGCAGGCCACGTACAGCCGAGGGTGGAAGCGCTCGGCCAGGTGGGCGAGGATCTCCTGCGGACTCGCGCCCTCGAGATCGGGCTCGAGCTCGTCGGCTGTGGCTAGACCGCGCACTCGCCCTCCCCGCGCACGACCTTGTAGGGCTCGTGGCGGTTCCAATCGATGAACTGGTTCATGGTGTCGAGGCTGAACTCCACGGGGAGCGCCAGGTCCTTCACCTCTGCTTCGAACGTCTCGTTGCCGACTCGGGCCACGAAGACGTTGAACTCCTCGCCCTCCTGGCGCTCGCGCTCGTACAGCCTTACCCAGCGCTCCACCGCATCAGGCACGCGCTTCGCGGGGAGACGAACTTTGAGCCGCTGGCCCATGGCCACCCGGCCGTCGTCGTACTGGCCGGCGAGGTGCGCGACGTACGCGGGCATCTGCCGGCCGCCGACCTTCATCGAGGCGCCGTAGAAGCCGATGTTCGCGATGTGATGCTGCCCGCAGCCGTTCGGGCAGCCGCTCATCTTCACGTGGATCCGGCGCGTGAGCGGATCGTCGAGCTGCATCTCTTCGAGCCGCGTCTCCACGGCCTCGTTGAGGCCCATGGAGCTCGTGATCGCCATCTTGCAGCTGTCGGTGCCGGGGCAGCTCACCACGTCGGTGATCTCGTGGGCGCCCGCGTCGCCGAGGCCGAGCTCCTTCAGCCTCAGCCAGACGTCGTAGAGGGCCTCGTCGCGCACCCAGCGGAGCACGATGTTCTGCTCGACCGTCGTGCGGGCGTAGCCGCCCGAGAAGTCGCGCATGATCTGCGCGATGCCGCGGAACTGCTCCGGCGTGAGGTCGCCGCGGATGACCTTCACGGCCACGGCGGCGAAGCCCTCCTGGGGCTGCGGCGTGACGTTCGCCTCCACGAAGCGGTCGAACTCGCGGCGATCGCCATTGGGCGAGCCGTAGCCCGACGGTGCGGTCGGCGCGTTCGCCTGCTCGTCGTGCAGGAAGAGGTGCGGCGTGGGGTCGAAGTCGCGCTCGTCCACCCAGTCGAGCTCGAGCTCGCGGTCGACCTCCTCGCGGAAGGCGTCGATGCCGACGCGGTCGACCATGAACTTGAGCCGCGCGCGCTGGCGGTTCGCGCGCAGGTCCTCCTGCCGGTCGAACACGCGGAGGACGGCCTCGGAGACCTTCAGGTAGTCGCCGTTGTCGAGCTCCACGAAGTCGTAGAGCGTGGTGCCCACGCGGGGCATGATCGAGGTGCCGCCGCCGGTGCGGATCTCCACGCCGCGCACACCGTCGCGGACGCGCGGCAGGAAGCCGAGGTCGTGGATGCCGCTGATGGCGCGGTCCTCGTCGTTCGCCGAGAACGAGACCTTGAACTTGCGCGGCAGCAGCTGGCACACCTCGTTGCGGACGAAGTAGCGCACGAAAGCGCCGCCGTACGGGGTGATGTCGAAGGGCTCGTCGGTGATACCGGCATAGGGGTCGCCGGTGACGTTGCGGACGGTGTTGCCGCAGGCCTCGCGGCTCGACAGCCCGGCGCGGCCGAGGATGCGGATCACCTTCGCGGCGTCATCCAGCGGAACGTGGTGGTACTGGATGTTCTGCCGCGTGGTGATGTGCCCCTTGACCAGCGGGGTGAACTGCTCCGCGATGTCGGCGAAGGCGTCGAGCTGGTCGGGGTTCACACCGCCAAGCGGAAGCTTCACCCGGATCATCTGCCGCGCCTCCTGGCGCTGCCCGTAGACGCCCTGCTTCAGGCGGAAGGGAATGAACTCATCCTCGCTCTCCTGGCCGCCGAGGAAGCCGGCGGCGCGCGAGTCGAAGTCGTCGAACTCGCGCTCGAGGATCGGGATGATGTGGCCCGGGACGTTCTCGTAGACCTCGGGGCTCTCGAGCGACCCGCGGCCGCGGCTCTTCGTCAGCTGTTCGGACTCGCGTGCCGTCACTGGCTCCATCGGCTGCTGCTCTCCTGGAAGTCGGGGGGCGACAAGCGCCGGCTACAGCCCGGCGATCGAGAAATAGTACAAAACCCGACCGGGAATCAGATATTTATCCGGATCAACGCGCCGGAATGCTGCTGTGGGCGGCTACTTCGGCCCCTTCCGGCTCGAGCGGCAGGCCCTGCTCGGCCCACCCGACGAGCCCGCCGCGCAGCCCGTACGCGTCCCAGCCGGAGGCGCGGAACGCGTCCACGGCCATCTGCGAGCGCTCGCCCGCGCGGCAATAGAAGACGACCGGACGCTCCTTGTCGAGCCCGCTAGCCGCGGCCTGCAGCTCATCGAGCGAGACGTGGACGGCGCCTGGGGCGTGGCTTGTGTCGTACTCCGCGGACGTGCGGACGTCGACCAGCTGGGCGTCGCCCATCTCGCTGACGCGTTCGGGCGCCAGCTCGAACTCGGTGGCCTGCTCAGCCATGGCGCGGCAAGGTAGCAGGAAGGGAATTCCCGCTCCTAGCGGGCATACCGCCGGGGCGGTACCCAGCCCGGGGATACCGTGCCGCCGGGGCGGCGCATAACATCGAGCCCGATGGCTCTCGCCGCACCTCGTTCCCTGCGCGCTCGCGTGTCTCTGGCCGCATGATCGACCGGACCCGTCTCGCCGAGTCGCTGGGTCAGCTTGACGCGGGCACGCGCGCGCTGCTCGACCTGT
This sequence comes from Thermoleophilaceae bacterium, assembly GCA_025928345.1. Lineage (GTDB taxonomy): Bacteria > Actinomycetota > Thermoleophilia > Solirubrobacterales > Thermoleophilaceae > JAICJR01. Next base: position 22,844 of record JAICJR010000026.1, read on the forward strand.
CGCTGCGCCGCGCGATCCCGGACGAGCAGGTGGCGGAGGTGCTCGGCGTGGAGCCGTCGTCCATTCCGCCGCGGCGCGCGCGGGGCATCGCGCAGCTGGCGGACATGATGGACGTGCCGGGGCCGAGCGAGCTCGCCGCACTGCTCATCGCGATTCCCGACCTGCCGGAGGAGGCCTGGGGCGTGCCCGCTCCTGCGCCGTTCGCGGGCAACATCTCGCGCGCGCGGCGGGCAAAGGCCTTCCGTCGGGTTGCGGTCGCGGCGAGCCCGCTCGTTGCGCTCGGTGCTGTGATCGCGGCCGTGGCTGTCTCCTCGTCCGCGGACCACTCGGGCGGAGGCTCCGGGTCCGGCGCGGCTCACCGCGCCGGCGGCGGCGCGAAGGCGCCGGCCACGGCGTCCGCGCCTCAGGGGACCGGCGGTGTGCCATCCGGCTCCAAGCTCGGGGCCGCGAAGCCGAAGGCGGGCCGGCATGCCGCCCACAGGGTCCACCACACGTCGCGGCATCACCGGCACCGGCATGGTTCGGGCGGCGGAGCGGCTGTTCTCGCGCGCGAGCCCGTTCACGCCCATGCGGCCCCGGAGCACAGCGTTCCCGTCGCGTTCCACCCGGCGCCGGTCGCACCCCAGCAGCCGCAGCACGTCACGCATCACCATGCGCCCGTTGTTCATCCGAAGAAGCCGAGCGTGAAGCCGGTGAAGCCCGTGAAGCCGGTGCCGGCGCCGGCTCCGGTGCACACGCCGTCGGTGCCGGTCTCGGCGCCCGTCCCGCAGACCGTGCAGAACGTGGTGCCGCAGGTGACCAAGCCCGTCACGCAGACGGTGAGCAGCGTTCCGTCGCCGGTCAAGCCGCCGAAGCCACAGGTTCCACAGCCGTCTATCACGCCTCCGGGTCAGGGCAGCGGCGACGATGATGACCAGGGCAACTGCGGCGATCGCGGCGGCCAGCATGGCGGCTCACACTCCTGGCAGCACCACAGCTCGCAGCCCGCGGCGCATCCGCAGGGCGGCGGCGGCAAGCCGTTCAGCCCCCCAGGGCTATTCCGCAAGCGCCACGGTCACTGACCCCACGGCTCGGGATCGCCCCAGGGCGAAGCCCGGCGGGGATCGAGGCCGACGCCTTCGAAGAGGGCGGCTCGTAGCCACGGGTTGACCTGCGTTTCGGCGGGAGCCGCGGGTGGAGTTGTGTCGCGGAGGAATTGCTCGATCGCGGCGGCGATGGCAGCGGCCTCTTCCGGGCTCGCGTCGCTCTGCTGCAGCTCGATGCGCGGGCGGGCCGGGGAATGCTTGCCGTTGCGGCTCACGCCGGGAGGGTATCGTCGCGCGCCGGATGCCGGAGATACCCGTGTTCAACCACGAGACGGTGCTGTCGGCCATCAGCGCGAGCGAGGCGATCGAGCGGATCCGCCACGCCTTCGTGGAGTACGCGAGCGGCGAGTGGACGATGCCGCCGAAGGTCTACCTCGACGCCTACCCGGCCGGCGACTTCCGCGCGATGCCGGCGAAGGGTGGCGGTGTGGCGATCCTCAAATGGGTCACCTCGTTCCCCGGCAACGCGGCGGCGGGACTGCCCGTGGTGATGGGCGTGATCTGCGTGTCGAGCGCCGAGGACGGCCGGCCGCTCGCGCTGGTGGACGCCCGGGCGATCACCGCGCTTCGCACCGGAGCGGTGGCAGCCGTGGCGGCGCAGGAGCTCGGGCCGGAGGACGCTCGCACCGTCGGGATCGTCGGCTGCGGGTTCAACGGGGCGTGGGCCGCGCGCTGCCTGGCCGCCGCGGAGTTCGGCCCGGGCATGTGCTTCGACCTCGACGCCGAGGCTGCCGGCTCGCTGGCCGGCGAGCTGGGCTGGGAGGTGGGAAGCCTCGAGGACGCGCTCACCTGTGACGTCGTCACGTGCGTCACTCCGGGCGACCAGCCGGTGGTGCGCGAGGCGTCACTGCACGCCCGGATGCACCTCAACATGCTCGGCGCCGACGGCCCCGGCAAGGCCGAGGCCGAAGTCGGCGCGGTGCGGGCCTGCCGCCTCTTCTGCGACGAGTGGCGCCAGGCCTCGCACGGCGGCGAGCTGACCGGCGCGGTGGAGGCGGGGCTCGTCACGCGCGATCAGGTGACGGACCTGGGCGCGGTGCTCACGGGAGCCGCGCCCGGCCGCCAGGCGCCAGACGAGATCACGCTCTTCGACTCCACCGGACTGGCGATCCAGGACCTCGCGCTCTGCCTCGCCGTTCTCGCTGCTCACCGGGCCGGAACTGTGAAGGCGCAGGCCGTGCGGATCTGAGCCTGGCCGCTACAAGCCGTGGACGACGGCTGCGACAAGCACGCCCACGGCGGCCACGGCCACGAGGACAAGGAGCCAGACGTTCAGCATGATCGCTCTGCGCACTCCGTGTCGCGGCTCGTCGTCGCCGACGATGTCCTCGGCGCGCGACTGGATCCAGCGGCCGCTGGGCTCGTTCTCCCCGGGGCGCCAGCGGATCACACCGGCGAGTGCGATGGTCACGAACTGATCGAGACTGAGGCCCTCTCTCACTGCGGCGTGCGCAAGTGCCTCGTGCAGCGACTGCGGAATCCGAAGCGAGAGTCGCCCGTCGGCGGCGGTCGGCTGAAAGCGCGGGCGCGGAATCTGCTCACCGCGCTCGAGAGCCTTGTCAATCCACGCGGCGATCTCGTCGCGCAGCGCCTGGGTCGCCTCTTCGGGTGTGTCGCCGTGGGCCTCGCAGCCCGGAAGCTCTTCAACTACGGAGAGCCACGCGTTTGAGCCCTTGCGTCTCTCCTGAGTAAGGATGATGCGGTAGGGCAGATCGAGATAGCGCGAACCGGCAAATGAGGACTCCAAGGGCCAAATGCTAGGGACTGGACCCAGGACGAGCAAACCCTTAGACATGTTGGCGCCGACTCCCACATTTGGGCTAGTCAGCCACGCTTTCGGGGTGTACGGTCGGTAGCAGGACGGTGGGCTTCTGAGGCTCCGGATCCTGGCTCAAATGACGGCTCGACCCTTCCCTTCAGGTCGGACGGCCGCGAGTGATTTCCGTGCAATCGCGGCCGAACGTACGACACGTCTCGCGTTGCTGGGTGCCCTGGCCATATTGGCGTGCGGAGCGACGCCCGCGTTCGCTGACGTTTCCCCCGATCCCGTACCTACCGGTCCGTCGGCCGATCCCGTTCCGGTCAAGCCGGCGCCGACACCCACAACGCCCAAGCCTGTATCGCATCCCGCGCCGGCTCCCGTGGTCCACAAGCCCGCGCCGGTACAGTCGCCGGCGCCCGCGCCCGCCCGCGCGCCCGTCGTCACCGCGGCGCCCAGTCCGCTTGTGGTGCACCACGCAGCGAAGCGTCATCGGGCGCCGGCGCAGCGGCGGGTGGCGCATCGCGCTAAGCCCAAGCCCGCCCCGACCAGAACGACAGCGGGCCGCATCGCGCTCCCTGAAACTGCACCCGCGGGGGCCGTCCGGATTGCCGCCAGAGCGCCGGTGAAAGCGACCCAGAGCGCTGACTCCACGAGCGGCGCGCTGCTCCTGGCCGCAGCGGGCGCGCTGCTTCTCGTCGCGATCGCCAGCGGGTCGCTGCTGCGCTTGCTGATGCGGATGAACACTCCTCGGCGCGGCTGGTAGGGCATGCGGAGGATTGCGCTGTTGACTGGGCTCGTTGCTGTGATGGCGGCTCTGGGGGTGCCTGCGTCGGCGGCAGCGAACTCCGTCGATGCGACCTGCAACGGCGAGTCCAACTGCAGCCCGAGCCGCTGGTTCAACACGGATGTCAGCGTGGTCTGGACCTTCTCGCCAACCGCGCCCGACTCCACGTCTGCCGACTGCGCTGTGAACCTGA
>JAICJR010000194.1 GCA_025928345.1 Thermoleophilaceae bacterium
GGATCCAGGACGAGCCGTCTCGCGTCCAGAGGCAGCGGATAGATCCCATGTCCGCCCGTCGCGCATTGCCCCTCGAGCTCGATAGCCGCCTGGCCCTCGTAACTCACCTCGGCGCGGATTCCGCAGAGCGCCGCCACCGCGTCGAACAGACGCCCCGCGCTCGTCGTCCAAGGTGACGCCACGCCACTGCGCGCGAGGCCCGCGACCGCTCGCCACGCGTCCGAAGGCACGAACGGCTCCAGCGCGGCGGGCAGCGCGGGTTCGCGGCCGAGAGCGGCGGTAAGCCACGCGCAGGCCATCCGCCACGGCTGGCGCACCGCGGCCTCGCCGCCCGGCATCCGCACCGGCAGGAGATGTCCCGCGCGCTTGAATCCGGCGAGGCCGCCGAGAAGCAGCTCGCCGCCCCACACGGTGCCGTCGAGCCCGTAGCCGGTGCCGTCGTAGATCGCGCCCACCGCCGGTCCGCGCTCGCCGTGCTCGGCCAGGCACGCCGCCAGGTGGGCGTGATGGTGCTGGACGCCGATCAGGCGTACGCCTTCCAGCTCGCGCGCGTACCCGGTGGAGAGGTAGTCGGGGTGGAGGTCGTGCACCGCCACCCGCGGTTCCACCGCGAAGAGCCGCTTGAAGTGCTCGATCCCTTCGCTGAAGGAGCGAAGCGTCTCGTAGTTCTTGAGGTCGCCCACGTGGTGGCCCACCCACGCGCGCTCGTCCTTGGCCACGCAGAACGTGTTCTTCAGCTCCGCTCCGCACGCGAGCAGGTGGCAGGGCGCGCTCACCGGCAACGTCTCGCCGGCGGGCACGTAGCCGCGGGAGCGGCGCAGGAACTGCGGGCGGCGCACGCTCCCGATCTGCACCGCGCGCACCACCGAATCGTCGGTGCGCGTCTCGATCGGGCGGTCATGGAGAAGGAACAGGTCGGCGATTCCCGCCAGGCGCTCGAGTGCGTCCTCGTCGCGGTATGCGATCGGCTCGTCGGACACGTTGCCGCTCGTCATCACGAGCGGCAAGCCCACGTCGGCGAGCAGCAGGTGGTGGAGCGGCGAGTACGGGAGCATGAGCCCGAGCTCGGTCGAGGCAGGTGCCACCGCCCGCGCCACCCGCGCGTCCGGCCTGCGCGGCGCCAGCACGATCGGCCGCGCGCGGCCAACGAGAAGGCGCTCGTCCTCAGGCGCGAGCTCCGCCAGCTCCCGCGCGGCCTCCACGCTCTTCACCATCAGCGCGAACGGCTTGTCCTCCCGGTGCTTTCGTGAGCGCAGCCGCGCGACCGCCGCCTCGTCATCGGCGAGGCAGGCGAGGTGAAAGCCGCCGATGCCCTTCACCGCCGCAACCGCGCCGGCGCGCAGCGCATCCGCCACCGTCTCGAGCGGCACGCTCAGCCGCGGCCCGCAGTCCGGGCAGGCGTTGGGCTGCGCGTGGAAGCGGCGGTTCAAAGGGTCCTCGTACTCCGCGCGGCACGCCGGGCACATCTCGAAGCCGGCCATCGTGGTGAGCGGCCGGTCGTAGGGCACGCCGCGGACGATCGTGAAGCGCGGTCCGCAGTTGGTGCAGTTGATGAACGGGTAGCGGTGGCGACGGTCGGCCGGATCGAACAGCTCGGCGAGGCAGTCGTCGCACGTCGCCGTGTCAGGGGATACCGGCGCGTTCGGCTCGCCGCCCGCGGGGCTCGCGCGGATCTCGAAGCCGCCACCAGGCGAGCACGGCAGCTCACCCACGGTCACTCGCTCCACGCTCGCGAGCGGAGGCGCCTCCGCGCGCACGCGCTCGAGGAACTGCTCCACGGCCGCGGCGTCGGCCTCCGCCTCCACCACCACGCCGCGCGCGTCGTTGAACACGTGGCCGCTCACGCCGAGCTCGGTGGCCAGCCGGTACACGAACGGGCGGAAGCCCACTCCCTGCACCGTGCCCTCCACGCGCGCCCGCACGCGGCGCCGGCCGGCCGCGGGCGCGGTGGCGGTCACGGCCGCCGCTCCACCAGCTCGCGCAACAGGTGGTACGCGCTCGCCTGCGCCTCCTGGATGCGCGGGATGTGCTGAGAGCGGGTGATCACCACATGGTCTGCCAGCCGCTCCGAGGCCACGCGCCCGCCGTCGTAGCCCACCATCGCGATCGTCACGAGGCCGCGACGGCGAGCCTCCCCCAGCGCCTCGATCACGTTCAGCGAGTTGCCGCTGGTGGAGAGCGCGAGCAGCGCGTCGCCCCCATTGCCGTACGCGATGATCTGCCGCGCGAAGATCGCGTCGGTGCCGATGTCGTTGGCGATCGCGGTGAGGATCGCGGCGTCCTCGGTGAGATCGATCGCCGGGCGCGCGGGCCACGCCGGGTCGGGAGGCGCGTGGAGGTCGGCCACCGCGTCCATCGCGTCCGTGGCCGAGCCGCCGTTTCCGAGGGCGAGGAGCTTGCCGCCCAACTCGAAGCGCTCGCGCAGGGCAGCGGCCGCCGCCATCAGCTCCTGGCCGTTCTCGGTGAGCGTCTGCGCACGCAGCTCACCCGTCTCCTCGGCCTTCGCGATCACCGAGCGGCGGACGTCTCCAAGCACGGAGTCGAGGTCATGCTCGGCCTCGGCGAGGAACGGATAGAGGAAGCTCGAGGCGCCCGTGTCGTGAACGGGACCGGCGTCGCGGCCGCCGAGCAGCCCGCGGTGCTCGAAGAACACGTGCACCAGCTCCCAGAGCACGTGGTAGAGCGTCTCCACGAGCTCCTGCCGCACGGAAGGGTCGCTGGAGGGCGGGTGGAACTCCCACTCCGCGCCGCCGTCGCAGAACGCGATCGTGAGGCAGCCTCGATCGCGCGCTGCCCCGAGCGCCGCGTTCGTCTCGTCTTCCGTTCCGAAGCCGATTGCGATGTCGTCTGGCCGCGCCAGGAGATCGACCTGGCGCGAGAGCGGCCCGCCCTCGGCCGCCAGCCCGAGCGCCGGCAGCGCGCGCTTGCCGACGATCACCGGATGCACGAACTCCACCGCGATGTGACGCGCGTCCGACCTGGCGGCCGGCGTACAGCCGAACGCCACGAGTCTGCCGCCGCAGGCGAAGCGCTCGGCCATCAGGTGACAGAGCGACGCAAGCCGCTCGGCCTCCGTGGCGAAGAACTCCGCGTTTGCCTCGCTGCGCTCAGCCAGTGCCGCGTCGAGCCGCCGGCTCAGGGCATCCATGCCGAGCGCGCCCGTCACGCGGGAGCCTCCACCCGGTCGACCACCGCGGCGAGCCAGTCGCGCCACTCGCCGATGCCCTCGCCGGTGCGAGCGCTCACGAGCATGCGTTCCACTCCGGGGTGCACCGCGTCGAGGTTGTAGAGCAGCTTGTCCACATCGAACTCGAGGTGGGGAAGCAGGTCGATCTTGCTGATGAGCACCAGCTCGCAGGTGCGGAACATGAGCGGGTACTTGAGCGGCTTGTCCTCGCCCTCGGCCACGGAGCAGACCATCACCCGGACGTCCTCGCCGACCCTGAACTCCGCCGGGCACACGAGGTTGCCGACGTTCTCGATCACCAGCAGGTCGATCTCGTCGAGCGGGAGCGACGGGAGCGCCGAGCGCACCATGTTGGCGTCGAGGTGACACTCCCCGCCGAACCCGGCGTCCGTGTTGAGCTGGGTGACCGGCACGTGCAGGCTCGCGAGGCGGTCCGCGTCCATCGAGCCCTGTACGTCGCCCTCAAGCACGCCGACCCGGATGCCGGCGAGCTCCGGCAGCACCCGCTCGAGCAGCGAGGTCTTGCCCGCGCCCGGCGCGCTCATGAAGTTCACGACCCTCGTAGAGGCACGGTCGAAGTCCGCCCGGTTTGCCTGCGCGATCGTGTTGTTGGCATCGAGGGCGTCCTCGACGACCCTCACCCTCGTTCGGTGCATAGGTGTCCTCCTACATCTGCTTGACCTTGAGGTAGCGCTGGATCTCCGGCCACTGCCAGGCCAGTCCTCCGAGCACCACCACGATCAACGCGAGTACGCCCAGGCGCGGGCTCATGGAATTCCTCCTTCGGTCGTCAGGTCTGCGAGCAGCGAACGCACGAGCCGTTCCGCCTCCGGCAGCGCGAGCCGCACCGGGTCGGACAGGTCGGCCACGAGCTCCTCGTCGTCCACGTTCATCCGCGTCCGCGGCTCGCAGCCCAGCACGAAGGTCCGCGGCGGGCGGCCGCCGAGGGCGCGGACCAGCCCGAGCACCTTCGCCGGGTCCAGGCCGTGAGCCTCGAACTCGAGCCCGGCTTCGTCGTCCACCTGGGCCTCGATCACGTAGAGCGTGCCCGGCGCCTCGCCGCGCGGCGTTGCGTCGAGCAGCACGACCGCGTCGTAGCCGTCCTGCATCGCGTAGGCGAGGTCCATGCCGCGGATGCCGAAGTCCACGACCTCCACACCCGCGGGCAGCGCGGCTCTCGCCAGGCGGTCCGCCAGCGCAACCCCGAAGCCGTCGTCGCCCAGGAAGACGTTGCCCACGCCTGCCACGAGGATGCGCGCGGCCGCCGGCCCGGCGCTGTCGGCGAGCGGCTCCACCTCTTCGGGGGCGAAGAAGAAACGATGGCCCGGCTGTCTGCGCTCGCCGAGGTCGCGTCCCGGGTCGTCCTCGACGGTGACGGCCACCAGCACGTTGCCGTCGGTGTCCTCCTCGAGCGCGTCCACGATGGCGGCCTTGCCGTCCAGCACGACGTCGAACAGATCTCCGCGCGAGCGCGGCCGGAGTCGCACGCGGGCACCGCGGCGGAGTTCCACGCCATCCACCGCGACCGAGTCCGGCGCGGGCCGCTCGAGCTCTTCCCAGTAGCTCACGGGCGCCTCGCCAGTGCGAACTCGCGGATCGTGCCGTGCAGCCTCATCAGCTCTTCCTCGCTGAGCGCCTCGGTGCGCTCGAGGATCTCCCGCGCGCGCGGGTCCGCGGAGCGCATCTCGCGCCTCTCCTCTTCGGTGAGGCTGAGGATGTTCAGAACGAGCATCTGGTCGATCTCCGTCGCGTCGAAGAGGTCGCCGGGGCTCTCAGGCGCGATCTGCGGATGGTCCGGGAGGATGATCGGGGAGGCGAGCAGCCTTGAGCGGTCGCCCTCCTCGCCCACCAGCACCGGCCAGAGGCCGACGTTCTCGCAGGCCTCCGCGTCCGCGCGCAGCTCCGGCGGCGGATCCGTGAGCGAGACGAAATCCCCGCCGCGCGTGCTGAGCAGCGTGTGAGCCGAGCGGAACTCGCTCGCCGCGGTGCCGTTCTCCGTCCTCACGCGCAGGCGGACCAGCCCTTCTCGCGGCCGCCGCGCGCTCGCGTCGATGGTGCCGCTCAGCGCGTCCCAGCGGCGCTCCATCGCGCATCCGTCCCCGAGCTCCTCGCGCGTGGCGCCCGCCGCCACCTCCACCGGAACACGCACCGGCGAACGCATGTTGAAGTCGAAGCGCAGCTCACGCTCCACCGCCTCCTCCCAGCTCTGGTGGAGCTCGCCGCCGATCTCCAACTCGTCGAGCGCCTCGTGCCCGCGCCACACCTGGCGCTCCACGACCTGGAGGAAGCGCACCGTCACCTCGACCGTGGCGTCCTCGCCGGGCTCCAGCAGGCACTCGGTCTGGTTGAAGCCGCCCGGATGGATCGTGCCGAAGCTGAAGCGCTGCTGGTTCTTCAGCGCCGACTTGCGGTACGGCCAGAGGATGTAGCCCTCGTAGAGCACGGCGTCTGCGATCGCTCGGACGGCGTCCATCGCCTACCCGTTCCCGAGGAGGGCGTCGACGGCGTGATCCCAGCTCGCGAAGGCGTGCTTGGCCCGGTAGGCGCGCAGCCTGTCGTACGAATCTCGCGACAGCCTGAGCCAGGCGCTGGCCGGGAAGTGGCGGTCCATCGTCTCGCGCCAGACGCTCACCGGTAGCGCGTACTCGGCCTCCTTCGTCCACGCGATCCGCTCGGCCTGGAGGCGGCCATCGCCGCCCGAGTAGAACACGGTGCCGCTGAACAGCAGCTCGAGCGGAACCTCGCCGCCGTCGAGCGCCGCGAGGTAGCC
>JAICJR010000163.1 GCA_025928345.1 Thermoleophilaceae bacterium
AAACGATCGTCGCTCGTGACCTGTTCGTGAAGGAAGATCACAGGCGTATTGGTTAGTGGAGACGGTGGGAATCGAACCCACGTCCGCGGCCGCGTGATGGATAGCGTCTACGAGCGTAGCCAGGGCTCTGATCTCGCCCTCCGGTTGCCGCCCAGGCAGGGTTCCGGAGGGCCAGCCTCCTTGAAGGTCCCCCCGGCGTAAGAGGCGCACGCCGGGGGCTGTAGCCCGTTTCTGATGCCGGCGATCCGAGCCACGGGCCGAGCTCGGGCCGACACCTCGTTTACCTAGTTTGGCTAGGCAGCGAGGGCAAACTCATGAGAGTCCGCACTTATGGTTTTCCCGGTTGTTTTAAGAGGCCGACCGGGGACCTCTGCTCGCAACCATCCTCACGGAACGTCCACGTCGAAGCCTGTCGTCCCCGTGAGATATGTCCTACAAAGGTTAGCCCCGATCACGGTTGCCGTCCGTCCGCCGTCACTTGCGTCGAGGGAAGCCGATCTGTTAGTACCCGCACATGGGCAGAGGGAGTGCCCATCCACTCGCGCGCTGGCTGCTGGCGGCAGCTTTGCTCGCGCTACTCGCCGCCCTCTTCGTTCCCCGCGCGGCCGCCGCCGCGCTGACCACGCACGACCACACCGGCGACGTGCGCGGCGGCAAGGGTCTGACCAAGCGCGAGCGCCGGGCGCTCGACATCGTGAGCGTCACAGCCATACCCACGCCCGCCGGCGCCGTTGCGGAGGTAGATCTGCGAGGGAACTTTGCGCGAACGTTCGGGCGCGGGCACCTGAAGCGTGGTGTGATCGCGCTGGAGTTCGCGGGCACCGGGGGTAAGGCCACAGTGGTCACGGAGCGCCTGGTCCATGGCCGCGCCGTCCACCGCCGCTCCGGCAGCCGCGGGAGCGCGGAGGTGGCCGGCGGCGGGAACGCGATGTTCTTTGCCGTCGCAGGCCTCGACGGCTTCGCGCTCCGCACCGCCAAGGTGGAAACCGCGCGCTCGCCGCTGCGGCCAGGCGGATCTGTGCAACGCGTCCGGGCGAGCGGGAACGCGACGCCCGCCGACACCGCTTCTGTCAGGTTTCCGCGGCCCGACTGCGACCGTGCCCGCGCGGAGCTCCAGCGTCTGCAAGAGGCGATCGCTCGGGAGCAGAAGATCCTCGCCCAGGTAACCGAGGAGGACAACCCGTACGGTTCCGCGCTCGACGGTGACCTGCGCGACTTCCAGCAAGAGGCCGGCTATCAAGAGCAGTGGATCCGGACGCACTGCGAGGGCGGCGGCGGCACCACCACGGGTGGTGGTGATGGCGGCAGCGGCGGGACCTCAGGCGGCGGAGGTACGACCACCGGGCCCTTCGCCTGCAGCGCAACGACGAGCAAGAACGTCACATACACCAATCCGGACAACCCGGCCGACCCCGACAACGGGTCGTCCTGGAGCACCGCGACCACGGGCTCGTGCACGGGCGCGTTCGACACGTTCGAGGTCAGGATCCTCAATCTGCCGGCTGGGGTGGGCATCAGCGAGTGGATCGCGAAGACGACCAGCAACTGCACGGCGATCGACGACCAGGGCACCGAGTACACCGGGACCCCAACGCCCCCGACGGGGCACTACGTCGTCGCGATCCGCTGCACGCGTAAGCCAACTGTCGACGACTTCTACGCCTACTTCCGCTACACCAACGGCACGGCGCCGCCGAGCGGGACGCACATCCAGGTCACCCTCGTGAAGGACGGAGTGGCGCAGCCGCCGATCGACACGACGGTTCCGTAGGGGGCCGGCACCCGGCGTCAGATAGCGTCCTGCTGGATGGACTACCGCACGCTCGGCCGCACCGGCACGAAGGTCTCCCCCCTCTGCCTCGGCGCCATGATGTTCGGCGCCTGGGGCAACGAGGATCACGACGAGTCGATCCGCATCATCCACCGCGCGCTCGACGCCGGGATCAACTTCATCGACACCGCGGACGTGTATTCCCGCGGCGAGTCGGAGGAGATCGTCGGCAAGGCGCTCGCGGGCGCGCGACGCGACAACGTGGTGCTGGCCACCAAGGTCCACGGGACGATGGGCGACGACCCGAACGAGTTCGGCAACTCGCGGCGCTGGATCCGGCGCGAGGTGGAGAACAGCCTGCGCCGCCTCGGCACCGACTGGATCGACCTCTACCAGATCCACCGCCCGGAGGAGGACACCGACATCGACGAGACGCTCGGGGTCCTGACGGACCTCGTGCGCGAGGGCAAGGTGCGCTACATCGGCTCGTCCACCTTTCCGGCGAGCCAGATCGTGGAGGCGCAGTGGGTGGCCGGGCGGCGCGGGCGCGAGCGCTTCGTCTGCGAGCAGCCGCCGTACTCGATCCTCGTCCGCGGGATCGAGAACGACGTCCTGCCCACGTGCAGACGCCACGGCATGGGCGTGATCCCCTGGAGCCCGCTCGCGGGTGGCTGGCTGACCGGGCGCGAGGACCCGTCGAAGTCCCGCCGCGCCGAGCGGATCCCGTCGCGCTACGACATGTCGCTGCCCGGCAACCAGCGCAAGCTGGAGACCGTCCGCGAGCTCGCAAAGGTCGCTGACGAGGCCGGCATCAGCATGATCGAGCTGGCGCTGGCGTTCGTGATCCGGCACCCGGCCGTGACCGCGGCGATCATCGGCCCGCGCACGATGGAGCAGCTCGAGAGCCAGCTCGGCGCGCCCGACGTGCAGCTGTCGGACGACGTGCTCGACCGCATCGACGAGATCGTCCCGCCCGGCGTGAACGTGAACCCGGCGGACGGCGGCTGGGACAACCCTGCGCTGCGGCCGGAGGCTAGGCGGCGCTGAGCCGCGCAGCCACCTGCTCGAGCACCTGCCGCACCCGCTCCGGCTCGTACTTGATCTGAGCGCGAGTGAAGCGAAGGACCGTGTAACCCGCGGCGACGTGAGTCTGGTCGCGCACGGCATCCTTCGCCTGCTGCGCCGGCGTGCGGTGGTAGGTGAGCCCGTCCGTTTCGACGATCAGCTTCAGGTCGGGCCAGCAGAAGTCCACGCGGAAGCCATTCAGGTGGACCTGCGTGAGGGGCTTCGGCAGCCCGGCCGCCGCTGCGATCGGCAGGAAGAGGCGCTCGAGCTGCGAGTCGGTGAGCGCGCTCGCGCGTGATCACGCCGTGCTGCCGCCCGACGAGATCCCAGGTTCGTTGTGCAATTGATGGGGCTATAGGCCCCACTAAATGGACAACGAAGCCGAGTTCGCCCCCCTAGCGGGGTTCGACTTCGAAGCGGATCGCGAAGAAGTCGAGCATCGTCGGCTGGTCGCCGCCCGCGGGCAGCGACGGCTCGACCAGCTTGAACGACCACTCGGAGAGCATCCGCGCCAGGACGGCCCTGCCGAGCAGCAGCACCAAGGGCCCGCCGGGGCAGTCCTGGGTCCCGTTCGAGAGGTGGTTGAAGCGGTACTCGGTCGGGTTGTCGCCCATCCAGCGCTCGGGCACCACGCGGTCCGCGTCGTCGATGCCCTCGGGCCGGCGGTGGTTGAAGACGTTCAGCATCATCACCTGCGTGCCCTCGGCCAGCCGCGCGCCGCCGAGCTCCAGGTCACGCGTGGTCTCACGGGCGAGCAGCGGCGTGGTCGGCCACAGGCGCATCGCCTCGTGGAGCACGCCCTCGAGCAGCTCGCCGCCTTCCGGCAGCTCCTCGCGCACGCGCGCGCACAGGGAGGGATCGGCGGCGATCACAGCCAGCGCCCGGTACGCGTTGGCGCCGAGCGTGTCGCGCATCGCGAACATCCAGTGCGGCACCTGGTGGGCCACGCGCGTGCGGTCCGACTGCGGCGCCTCGCGGACGAGGGAGAGGAGCGAGCCCTCCTGAGGGTCGGCGAGGTAGCGCTCGATCTTGCCGTACAGCTCGTAGTAGTCGTCGGTCGGCTCACCGACGCCGACGAGCCGCTGCCCCTGGTTCATCAGCTTCGCGAGCAGGCCGGTCAGCTCCTGGTCGCCGCGGGCATGGTCGCCGAACACCACGCGCAGCGTGATGTGGTCCCACAGCCCCTCGAACGCGTCCCACTCCAAGACCGGCCCGATCCGCAGCCGCGCGACCTCGTCCTCGACCACGGAGAGGAATCGGTCCGCCAGCGGATGCACGCGCTCCGAGTAGGCGAGCACCGACTCGTTGAACGCGCGCCGGTCGCGCCAGTCCGCGCCGCGGGACACCGTGAGCGCGTCGGGCTGGAAGTGGCACATGCCCTTGGCCTTGGCGCCGCCGTCGGAGGCGTAGTCGGTGGCCGAGTTGTCCAGGACCTCGCGGATCGCGCCAGCGCCCCACAGGACGGCCAGCCGGCCGCCGAGCAGCCGCGCGCCATCGCCGCCGTGCTTGTCCCTGATCTCAGATAGTGCCCGGATGGCCCGCGTGTCCATATCGAGCGCGGTCAACCTCTTCATCGCCCCACGCCGCGGCTTGAAGAGCCCGCGCGCGAGCGAGGGCAGCAACCCCGTTGCCACGAACTTCAGCGACTCGCCGAGCGACGCATCGTGCAGCCGCCCGACCGCCGCCTCGCTGCGTGCTTCCGTGGCGGTGCTCACGCGTTGATGGCCTCGAGCGCCTTCTTCATGCCCTCGAAGCGCTTGCCCATCGGCCCCTTGCCGTCATGCGCCGCATCCACGCGGTGCCACGGCAGGAACGCGTTGGGCATGCCCTCGAGCGACGGCTCGAGCTCGGGGTAGTGGCGGATGATCACGTCCTTCATCTTCGTGTGGTTCACCCAGTCGATGCCGGCCTGCGTGTAGACCTCGGGGGTGAAGTCGGTCGTGAAGAAGCGATCCGACTTCAGCCGCCGCGACGCCATCAGGATGAACACGCGGAACGCCGTGTCCGAGAAGCCGAAGCCGGGCGGCAGCGGCTCCGCGTACATGCCCACCTGGAGGTCGACCGAGTCGATGTCGTTGTCGTACACGCGCCGGATCTGCTCGGCCCACTGCTTGTTGTCGGTGAGCTCGTCGAAAGACCGCACCCGCGGCATCCGCATCTCCTCGCGGAAGTCGTTGTAGCGCGGGACGCCGCGCTCGCGGTCGCGGAGCACGTCGAGCGTGGCCAGGTCCATGAGCTCGCCGTCGATGCGGCGGTGGTGCTGTAGCGCGCGCGGATAGTTGTGCAGCGTGATCTGCCCCGGGTTGAGCACGCCGAGCGTGTAGATCAGGTCCGGGATCTCGTAGTTCTGCATGAACCCGCGCGTGTTCGACCCCTGGAGGTCGTCGAAGAAGCGCTCCTCGACGCGCTCGCCCGAGTCGTGCCGGAAGAACTCCCAGTCGTCGCGGATCAGCGGGTGCATCCGGTAGACCGAGACGAACTCCTCGGTCAGCTGGAAGCCCGCCTCGCCATGCTCCTGCGGCGAGCCCATGATGCCGCTGAGGATCTCGGAGTCGCCGAGCCGGCCGAAGCGGTCCTTGATGTGCTGTCCGAGGCCGCCCGACCAGTTCACGTTCATCGCGAACCAGAGCGCCGGCGTGTTGACGATGCCGGGCGTCCACTCGACCGTGTGGATCTTCGCCATCAGGGCCGAATTGATCAGCCAGGCGGTGTCGAACAGCCGCTGGTCGTCCCAGCGCGGGTTCTCCCGCCTGAGCCTGTCGCAGATCGCGTTGTGCTCCTTGGTGAACAGCGTGTGCAGGCAGGAGAGGCCGAACCACCAGTTCTCGTTGAAGCCGGCCATGTCGATGCCCGCCTCGTCCGGGTCCTCGAGCAGGCGGCCATTGGCACCGATCTTCAGCTTGCCGTCCTCGAACGTGCGCAGCTGCTTCTGCTGTTCGACGCTCGTGCCGTAGAGCTGCGACCCGTCCCACCAGTGCGTCTCGGTGTTGCCGTAGTCGACCGCGCGGCCGTTGCCGTTCCCGTTGCCGCCCGGGATCGCGACCGAGCGGCGCACGTGCATCGGGTGCTCGGGCCAGTCGTCGGAGTCCTCGATCGGGACGTCCATGACCTCCTCGGGCTTGCCGCGACCGTGGAAGAACCAGTTGTGGTTCTCGAACTGGATCCACGCGGCGGCGAGCGCGTTGAGCGTCGTGGCCGGCTTGAAGGTGTCGCGCGTCATCAGCTCGAGCGAGACCTTGCGCGCGCTCGGCGTGTGCAGGCGCGGCGGCTTCTCGGGCTTGATCCGCTTCGGGTCGATGTTGTGCGTGAACTCGCGCCCGACCGAGCCCATGTCCGGGTCCTCGAGGTCGTTCCAGCGGCCATCCGGGCGGCGCGCGCGCAGCGCCTCGGGTGGCGGGTCCTCGGTGCGCGGCTTCTGCTCGCGATTCGGGCTGTCGAAGAGGTTCTTGTCGCGCAGGTCGAGCCGCAGCGACAGCAGGTTCAGCGCCTTGAGGCTCACGGTCGGCATCTCGTACCACTGGCGCTTCTTGTTGATCCGGGCGAACGCCGTCTCTAGCGCCCTGGCGACTGGTGACCTGCTCACGTTCCCTGCCTCCCCCGTTGCCTTGCTCCCTTGAGGGTCCCGTACCCCCGAACGCGGCAGACTATTCCGCCAGGCGGGGCTTCAGCTCCTCCTCCCAGAAGCGGAAGAAGCGCTCCTGGTCTTCGCCGACCTGCACGAAGCAGAGGTGGTCGTAGCCGGCCTCCGTCCACTGCTCGATCGCCTCGAGATACGGCTCGGGGTCGGGGCCGTGCGGCACCGCGTCGGCCATGTCCTCCGGCCGCACCGGCTCGGTGGCGGCCTCGAAGTTGATCGGGTTCGGCAGCTCGGCCATCACCTTCCAGCCCTGGGCGGAGAAGCGGAACCGCTCGTGCGCGACCCGCAGCCCCTCCTCCCGGCTGTCATTCACGCTGAACGCGAGCTGGCCGATCCTCGGCTTGCCCTCGAACCGCTGCGTGAGCTCGGCGTCGGGCTGGATCCCGACCATCCCGTCGCCCTGCTCGAGCGCGAGCTCGATCGACCTCTCGCCGCTCACCGCCACATGAAGGGGCGGCTGCTCGTCGGGCAGCGTGTAGAGCCGCGCGTCCTCGACGTCGTAGTGCTCGCCGTGGTGGGTCACGTAGCCGCCGGCCCAGAGCTCGCGGATCACCTCGATCGCCTCGGCGAGCATCTCGTGGCGCGTCTGCGCCGGCGGCCAGCCCTGGCCGACCACGTGCTCGTTCAGGTTCTCCCCCGCGCCCAGGCCGAGCTCGAAGCGCCCGTCACTCATGGCCGCCATCGTGGCCGCCTTCTGCGCGACGATCGCGGGGTGGTAACGGATCGTCGGGCAGGTGACGAGCGTCATCATCCGCAACCGCTCGGTCGTGGCCGCCACGCCGCCGAGCACCGACCACGCATAGGGCGAATGCCCGTGCGAGTAGAGCCACGGGTGGAAGTGGTCGGAGATCGTGACGAAGTCGAAGCCGGCCGCCTCCGCGCGCTGGGCCTGCTGGAGGAGATCGCGCGGATGGTGGAGCTCGCACATG
>JAICJR010000216.1 GCA_025928345.1 Thermoleophilaceae bacterium
GACGAGCAGGGCTCCGAGCTCGGCGCGCTCATCCTGGCGGTCGAGGAGGACCTGCGCGAGAACTCGCGCATCCGCGACGAGCTTCGCGACCGCTACGGCGGGGCGCTACCGAACTTCGTGGCGACCCTGCTCTCGCAGATGGACGAGACCGCCGCACGCGGCCTGCACACGCTCGGGCGGCTCCGCGCATACACCCGGCGTTAGCCCGCTGCTACCGTTTCCCACGTCGGATGTCGCCCTTGGCATCCGAGAGGTTCCTTCCTCATGTGCGCTCCATGCGCGGCCGGGGTTGTTGGATCTCCCCAGTCGCACCTAATCAGGAGCAAATTGCATGTCAAAGCAGTCCTTCGCCGATCTCGGCGTGTCAAAGCCGGTCGTAGCCGCGCTCTCAAAGCGCGGCATACAGGCCCCGTTCGCAGTTCAGAAACTTGTAATCGAGGACATCCTCGACGGGCACGACGTGCTCGTCCAATCGCCCACCGGATCGGGCAAGACGCTCGCGTTCGGCATCCCGCTCGCCGACCGCATCGAGGCGACCGACCGCCGCGCCGCGGCACTTGTCCTCGCTCCCACGCGCGAGCTCGCCACGCAGATCGTGGACGAGCTCCTGCCGGCGGTGCACGCCCGTGCGCTCAAGATCGCCGCCGTGTATGGCGGGGTCGGCATCGAGCGCCAGGCGCGGCGCGCCAGGGACGCTCACATCATCGTCGCCACTCCCGGCCGGCTCGAGGACCTGATCGAGCGGCGGATCGTCAATCTCGAGCACATCCGCACGCTGGTGGTGGACGAGGGCGACCGCATGCTCGACATGGGCTTCCGCCCGGCCCTCGACCGCATCGTCGCGCGCATCCCGCGCGAGCGCCAGACGCTGTTCTTCTCAGCCACGCTCGAGGGTGCCGCCGGACAGGCCGCGCGCGAGTACACGCACAAGCCCC
Source organism: Thermoleophilaceae bacterium (assembly GCA_025928345.1). Lineage (GTDB taxonomy): Bacteria > Actinomycetota > Thermoleophilia > Solirubrobacterales > Thermoleophilaceae > JAICJR01. Next base: position 936 of record JAICJR010000216.1, read on the forward strand.
GCCGCCACGTGCACACGCCACCCGCGGAGAAGCACGGCGACGTGCAGCACCGCTTCGTGCACCTCAAGCACGAGGACAAGCTGCGCACGCTCGTCACCGAGCTGCGCGATCCCGACCACGGCCGCACGCTCGTCTTCGTGCGAACCAAGCGCGGCGCCGACCGGCTCGTCAAGCGGCTGAAGAACAGCGACGTGAAGGCCGTAGCCATGCACGGGGACAAGACACAGTCACAGCGCCAGCGGGCGCTGGCGAGCTTCGAGGACGGTCGCGTGAAGACGCTCGTCGCGACCGATGTGGCCGCGCGCGGCATCGACGTCGAGCACGTCACCCGCGTGATCAACTTCGACGCTCCCGAGGATCGCGACGCCTACGTGCACCGCGTCGGTCGCACCGGGCGCGCGGGTCGCAGCGGCGCCGGCGTGAGCTTCGTGATCGAGGACCAGCGCGAGGACATGCGGAAGATCGCGCTCGATCTCGGACTTGGGCACGAGTTCGACAACGCGGCCCCGCGAAAGGCGCCGCGCGCGGCGCGAGCGTCGCGCCCTCAGCGTTCGAGAAGCGCCCGCAGGTCCCGCTCGAAGTCCGGGTAGGACACCGCCGCGGCGTCCATCCCGAGCACCTCCACCCCGCTGCGCGAGGCGAGGCCGGCCACCGCGCCCAGCATCGCCAGGCGGTGGTCGCCGCGCGAGTCGATCGTGCCGCCCTCGATGCCGGTGCCGCCGTGCACCACGAAGCCGTCGTCGGTCGCCTCGAGCGAGGCGCCGAGGCCGTTCAGCCCCTCCACCACGCCCGCGATGCGGTCCGTCTCCTTGACGCGCAGCTCGGAGGCGCCGCGCACCACGGTGTCGCCCTCGGCGAAGCAGCCGAGCAGCCCCACGAGCGGCAGCTCGTCGATCGCCAGCGGCACCTCGTCCGGCAGCACCTCCGTGGCCACGAGCGGCGCGGCGGCCACGTCGATCTCGCCAATCGGCTCCTCCATCCCGAACTCGCCCGGCGCCTCCAGGTCCCCGACGATCACAGCTCCCATTCTCTGCGCGATGCGGAAGAAGCCCGTGCGCGTCCAGTTGAGGCCCATCCCGTCGATCACGATCCGCGAGCCCGCGACGATGCTCGCCGCCACCGCCATGAAGGCCGCCGAAGAGGGGTCGCCGGGAACGATCACGTCCTCGAGCTCCAGCTCGTCCACCGCGTGCACGCTGACGCACAGCCCCTCGCGTGTGAACGGAACGCGGGCGCGGGCGAGTATGCGCTCGGTGTGGTCGCGGCTCTGGGTCGGCTCGGTCACGCGCGTGGCGCCCGATGCGAGCAGGCCGGCGATGAGCACACACGTCTTCACCTGCGCGCTCGCCACCGGCGCGTCGTAGTCGATCCCGCTCAGCTGCGCGCCGCGGACGCACATCGGCGGCAGCCCGCCGTCCTCGGTGTCGATCGAAGCGCCCATCAGCCGCAGCGGCTCCGCCACGCGGTCCACGGGACGGCGGCGGATCGAGTCGTCCCCGTCAAGCGTCCACTCGCCGCCCGGCTGCCCGGCGAGCCAGCCGGGCAGGAGGCGCAGCAGTGTGCCCGAGTTCCCGACGTCCAACCGGCCAAGGGTGACCTCCGCAGGCGTGTGAAGGCCCACCCCGCGGATCACCAGCTCGTCGCCGCTGTCCTCCACTCCGGCACCGAGCGCCTGCACCGCCACCAGAGTGGACTCGGTGTCGGCAGCCCGCAGGTAGTTGCGCACCGCCACGGGCTCATCCGACATCGCGCCGAACAGCGCTGCCCTGTGCGAAATCGACTTGTCCGCCGGCGGCGTGATCGTGCCGGTGAGCCTTCCGGAAGGCTCGAAGCGGGCGCGGGTAGGACTAGAGCTAGACCTGCGCAAATTCCTTGCCCGCGAGCTGCGCCGCCGCCTCGAGCTGGCGCACGTACTCGGCGAAGCCGTCCGTGCGCAGAGCCTGAGGCCCGTCGCAGATCGCCTGCTCGGGCTCGGGATGGATCTCCACGATGATCCCGTCCGCCCCCGCCGCGGCCGCCGCGAGCGACATCGGCAGCACCCAGTCGCGCCGCCCGGTCGCATGGCTCGGGTCGATCACCACCGGCAGGTGCGACAGCTCGCGCAGCACCGGCACCGCCATCAGGTCGAGCGTGAAGCGGTAGCTCGGCTCGAATGTCCTGATGCCGCGCTCGCAGAGGATCACGTTCTCGTTCCCCTCCTTGAGCACGTACTCGGCGGACATGAGCAGCTCCTCGATGGTCGAGGAGAGGCCGCGCTTGAGCAGCACAGGCCGCCCCGCGCGCCCGAGCTCGGTGAGCAGCGTGTAGTTCTGCATGTTGCGCGCGCCCACCTGGATCACGTCGGCCACCTCGAGCACCGGCTCGAGGTCGCGAACGTCCATCAGCTCGGTGACGACCGGCAGGCCCGTCTCCTCCTTGGCTTCCGCCAAAAGCGGCAACCCCGCGTCGCCGAGACCCTGGAACGAGTAGGGCGAAGTGCGCGGCTTGTAGGCGCCGCCGCGCAGCATCTGCGCACCCGAGTCGCGCACCACGCGCGCGGTCTCGAGCATCACCTCGCGCGACTCGACCGTGCACGGGCCGGCGATCGTCGCGAAGTAATTGCCGCCGAGCTTTCGGCCGTCGATCTCCACGACGGTTCGTTCACCCCGTTTGTACTGAGCGGAGGCGAGCTTGTACGGCTTGAGGATGGGCACGAGGTGGTCAACACCGGGGTAGCCCTCGAGCCCGAGGTTGGCCACGTGCTCGCGGTCGCCGATCGCGCCGATCACGGTGACGAGCTCGCCCTTCGAGACGTGCGCTTTTGCGCCCACCGATTTGACGCGCTCCACCACGGAGTCGATCTGCTCGGCCGTGGCCCCCTCTTTCATCACGATCATCATCTGGTCTGCCTTTCTGAAGCTTGAATCCTAGGGACGGTGGCTCGCGGGGAGCCGGGCGGGGTGGCGTCCGGCACTCGGATCTCGGTCAGGCGCTCGTGCGAGCGCGCGGCCGGACGCCTAGATAAATCGCCAGGCGTAATAGGCAGGCACGCGCGCGCCGAAGGTGGCGCTCACGGAAAGAGGGGGCGTGCCGATGCCGTTCATCGCAGCTACTTGTACCAGCTAGGTGCCGGAAGCGTCCACCGCGCTGGACGTTTTGCGGGCGAGCCAGATCTCCTCACACGGCCAGCGGCTGGCCCACTCCCTCGTCATCCACTCGTAGCGCGTGGGCGGCGCGCCCTCAGGCATCTGCAGCTCGTGGAGCCGCTGGATGTCGAAGCCCATGTCGCGCAGCAGCTTGATCCACTCCCCGTGCGGCAGGTGGAACGACACGCTGTCGTCGTCCGACCAGTCGATCTTCCGCAGACCGAAGAGCGGGCGCACAAGCGTCTCTGCCACCGGCTCCTCGGAATCGGGTGCGCAGAGGCTGCTGAGCAGGCCTTGGGTGAGAAACAGGAGCGTGCCCCCCGGCCTCAACAGCCTGGCGGCCTCGGCGATCCATAGATATGGATCGCACCACAGGCTCGCCCCGTACTCGGAGAACACCAGGTCGAAGCCGGCGTCCGGCAGCGGAACCGCCTCGGCGCTCGCGTGGATGAGCGGGAAGTCGAGCGCGTGCTCGGCTTGCATCGCCCGGGCGGTCTCAAGCTGCGCCTCCGACAGGTCCACCCCCACCGGCCGCGCGCCGCGGCGCGCGAACCAGGCCGAGAAGTAGGCGGTGCCACATCCCAGCTCCAGCGCGTCGAGGCCGTCGACGTCCGGGAGGATGCCTATCCGCTGCTCTGGCACTTCCCAGATGCCCCAGCACGGCTCGTCGCTCGCCCACTTCTTCCGCGCGTCCTCCACCATGTCCGAGGCCTGCTCGTTCCAGAACGCCTGGTTGGCGCGGGCGTGTGCGCTGACATCGCTCATGCGTGCTGGGTCCTCCGCCCGGTGAGCGCAGCGGCCACGCCCAGTCCGATCAATACGAAGCCGGTGACCACCCGCTGCATGCGCGCGAAGCCCGGCCTGCTCCGAAC
>JAICJR010000082.1 GCA_025928345.1 Thermoleophilaceae bacterium
AGTCGTCGATCGCAAACGACACGCCGAGCTCGCTCAGCTCGCCCATCGCCTTCTTCGCCATCGCCGGGTCGGCCATCAGCGAGCTCTCCGTGAGCTCGAGCGTGAGCGCGTCCCCCTTCACGCCGTGCAGCGTGAGCAGCCGCTGCACCTCGCGCGGGAAGTGGCGGTCGAGCAGGCTGCGCACCGAGATGTTGAGCGACAGCGAGAACTCGCGGCCGGCGTCCTGCCACTCACGCAGGTCCTTCAGCCCGAGCTCGATCACCTTGTAGGTGAGGTCCTTGATCAGGCCCGCGTGCTCGGCCACCTCGATGAACTCGAGCGGGCCCACCAGCCCCTTCTGCGGGTGGTTCCAGCGCACGAGACCCTCGGCCGCCACCGGCACGCCGGCAGCCAGGTCGAGCTGCGGCTGGTAGTGGAGCACGAGCTGGTTCTCCTCGATGCCGCGGCGGAGGTCGCCGGCCATCGCCACGCGCATGGGGCTGTGGTAGTCGTCCTCGGGCCGGTAGGTCACGAGCTGGCACTGTGTGGCCTTCGCGCGGTACATCGCCACGTCGGCGCGCTCGAGCAGCGTGTCCACGTCGCCGCCGTGGAAGGGGTACCAGGCGAGGCCCACGCTCGCGTCCATCTCGATGTTGATGCCGTCGGCGAAGATGGGCGCGCTCACGGCGTCCTGAAGGCGGTCGACCGCGGCTTCCACCGCGGCCGTGTCGGCACCGGGCATGAAGATGGCGAACTCGTCGCCCCCGAGTCGCGCGACGAAGTCCTCTTCCCCGAACGCAGCCTTGATCCGCGGGCCGATCTGTCTCAGCACGTGATCGCCGTGGTGGTGGCCGAGCGTGTCGTTCACTTCCTTGAAGCGGTTGAGGTCGATCAGCAAGAGGCCCGCGTTGCGCAGGCTGCGGCCCGCCACCGCGCGGTTCACCGCGTCACGGAACCAGCGGCGGTTGGGGAGCTCGGTGAGGCTGTCGTGCGTGGCCATGTGCTCCGCCTTCGCGGTGCGCACGCTCTGGCGGCCGCCGGCGTACACGCCGAGCAGCGGCACGTACAGGAGCGGGAAGAGGATCGGGCTCGCCTCGAGCACCGTCACGAGCACGGGCGCGAGGCAGAGCAGCACCGCGCTCACCGACATTCCGAAGCCGAGGTCGGTGCGCAGTGCGGCGAGGTACGGGGTGCCCACGTAGAGCGTGGTCGCGCGCGCGACGAGCAGCAGGTTGGCGCTGAAGAACGCCGCCGCGGCCGCCATCACGGCGAGCAGCTCGATAGCGCCGAGGCTGTGCCCGGTGAGCAGCGTGTGGCCGAGGATGAGTTGAACTACAGCGGCGGCCGCGCCCAGCGACAGCGTGTACTGGCCGATGTTGAAGCCCACCTGCCAGAGCGGCTTACGGGCGATCACGTCCTGCACGATCGAGGCCGTGAGCTGCGCGGCGAGCGCCGGGAGCAGGCCCACTCCCAGGACGAGCGCGAACGAGAACATCGTCGACACCGTCACCTCGCCGTCGCCCGAGCGCCGCGGCAGCTCGAGCGGGAAGAGCTCTCCGAGGACCACGCTCGCCGCAAGAGCGGGGAAGGCGATCCCGGTGAAGGCATGAACGCTTGGCGGCGCGAGCTCGATGAGCACGCCAAGCAGCGCCGCCCCGATCAAGCCGACGGCGGTGCAGAAGATGTGAACGGGCCGCAGCTTCGAAGGGTTCATGGCCGCACGGAGCCGTGACGGGCGCCCCGGCAAACGACACCGGGGCGCCCGATGGCCGTTCGCTTAGAACTTGAAGCCGGCTCCCGCGTCCACAACGAGCGCGACGAGAGCTGCGATCGAGAGAAGCAGCTTCGTGTGATTCAGCTTGAACTTGTACATCTGTCCTCCTTCTGCTGCCCGCGTTGGCGCCGAAACGCTGCGGCAGGCAACCGAGCTATCTCGCTTCCTTGCGAGACCTCTGGTTTTGCGTCCCCGCCTCGCGACGGGTTTGCCTTTTTGGTGCAGCAACTGCAACCGCGAGGATCGGCCGCGAGGGGGTCACCTTTAGGTGGGTTCGTCAGTTGTATGGGGCTGTCGTCCCGCCGTTTTCCGGCCCCCACTTATGCTCTTCACTAGGCGGATGGCTGATACCTCTGGACAGGTATTCGAGGCGATTTCGGCCGCTTCGGCCGCGGTTGGCACGGATGAGCTGCAGGCGGCGAGCGCGCGGGTGCAGTCCGCGCTTGGGGCTGTGGCTGGCGAATTGGACGCTCGCGCGGGTTCGCAGGGGCCGCTCTGGCGGCTGCTCGTAGAGCTCCACCAGCTTGAGCGGGAGGTCGTGGAGCGGCGGCTCCTGCGGCGCATGGACGCTCTCGAGCGCGTCCAGGAGGCGGTGCGCGGGCTGGGCGAGATCGGCTCGGCCGCGGGGATCCTGGATCGGTCTGCCGCGGCGCTGGGCGAGGGGTCCGATTTCGACCGCGTGGTGGTGAGCAGCGTGGCTGATGGCGCGTTTGCGCCGGTATCGGTGTGGGTGCGGGACGGCGGGGCCTCGCCGGACCTGACGCCGGTGCGGCTCGGTTACCCGCTCGTGGAGGAGGAGCTGGCGCGGCGACAGGGTGTGGAGATCGTCTCCGTCGGTGCCCGCAGCGACGCTCGCTGGGCTTCGGTGCTCGGCTGGGAGTCGTACGCGGTGGCGACGGTTGCTCTTGGCGGCACCACCGTCGGCTTCGTCCACGCGGATGCTCATCTGTCCGAGCGCGCGCTGGACGAGATCGACCGCGAGACGCTGGCCGGCTACGCCGAGGGGCTCGCTGCCGTGTTCGAGCGAGCGGTGTTGCGCGGGCGACTGCGAGCGCACCGGTCCGAGCTGCGCAGCGCGGTCGATTGGATGAACACGCGACTGAGCAAGCTGTCGGAGTCGTCCGGCGTGCCGATGAACGGCGACGCCCATTCCGAGGAGCTCGATGAGGTGCTGACGCCGCGCGAGCTCGAGGTGCTGCGACTGATGGCGCGCGGAAATACGAACGTCGCCATCGCCAAGACCTTGGTTGTGGCCGAGGGCACCGTGAAGTACCACGTGAAGAACGTGCTCCGCAAGCTGCGGGCGGCCAACCGTGCCGACGCCGTTGCCCGCTACGAGCGCATGACCGCGGGGCTGCCGGAATGACCGTCGCGACGGTGGAAGAGCAGCTGGCCCGGCGGCTGGAGCGAGCGCTCGCCGAAGCTTCGTCTCTACTCGGGACCCAGTTGCCGGACGTCTCGCAGGCAGTGGACGCGGTGACCGAGGCGCTGCTCGCGGCCGACGCCGACGCCGCGTGGACGCAGGCAACCGAGCTCCACCGCCTGCAAATCGATCTCCTGCGCCGCCGTTTCTCCCGCCGCTTCGACGCTCTCGAGCAAGTACACGCCGCGCTCGTCCGCCTGCGCGAAATCACATCCCCGAGCGTGATGGTCTCGCGCGCGCCCGAGGAGCTGTGCGAGGCATCCGAGTTCGACCGCGCCGTGCTGAGCCGAATCCGCGACGGCCGATTGATCGCCGAGTCCGCCTTCTTCGCCGGCGACAGTGCCGAAGCCACGCGCGTGCTGGAGGCGTTGCGCGAACTCGCGCCCCGCCTGCAGCACCCAATGATCGAGACCGAGGTGATGCGCCGCCGCCGCGCCACCATCGTGCTCGAAGCCCGCCTCCACCCCCGCGTGCACCGCGAGATGGCCGACCTGATGGGCTGGGAGTCCTATGCCGCGGCCGCCGTAGTCATCCAGGGCGAGGTAGTCGGCCTGCTGCACGCGGACAAGCTGCCGTCCGGCCGCTCGGTGGACGCGCTGGACCGCGACGTGCTCTGGACCTTCGCGCTGGGCTACGCGCAGATACTCGAGTCAGCAACGTTGCGTCGCACGTTGCGCCGCGAGCGCGACCAGACCCGCCGCTTCCTCGACTGGCTGAATGCCCGCTCGGGCCAGCTCAGCGACGCAGCGCTGGACCTTTCCGCCGAGGAGAGCACGCCCGCAGGCGCGCCCTCCGCCCTGGCCGAACCCCTCCCAAACGAAACCCGCGACGACCGCACCATCTTCGACGGCCTCCTAACCCGCCGCGAACTAGACGTGTTGCGCCTGATGGCCCGAGGCAAGACAAACAGCGCAGTAGCCGCAGAGCTGGTGATCTCAGAAGGCACCGTGAAGTTCCACGTGAACAACATCCTGCGCAAGCTGCATGCTGGGAACCGGGCGGAGGCGGCCTCGCGCTACCTGCGGCTCACCGGCGGTCGCATGCCGGAGATGTAGACCCGAGCGGCTGAGCCAGCGCCTGTCGGCACGCTGACATTGCCCCAGCGCGTATGCCCGAATTAGTGTGGTGCCTTGACTCGCGCGCGATTCTTGGCTCTGGCTGTGCTGGTGGTGGGCGTGGCCCTCGCGCTTCCTTCCGGGGCGTGGGCGTCGGTGAAGTTCTCGTCTCCGACCGACCTGACCGCGCACACCTCGCCATGGGCCGTGGTGGTGGGCGACTTCAACGAGGACGGCAAGCCCGACCTGGCGGTGAGCAACCACACGAGCAGCGACGTGTCGATCTTGCTGAGCGATGGGTCGGGCCACTTCTCCGGGGCCACCAACTACGCAGTCGCCGGGAGCGCCGACGCGCTGGCGATCGGCGACTTCAACCGCGATGGGCACGAGGACCTGGCCGTGGCGGGCGACAATTTGGCCGGCGGTCTGTCGGTGCTCCTCGGAACGGGGTCGGGCAGCTTTGAGCCGAACGTCCACTACACGGCGGGAAGCGGGAACGGGCTGGCGTCCGTAGCGGTCGCGGACCTCAACGCCGATGGCAACCCGGACATCGTGGAGGGGACGCCTGGCGGAGCCGTGTACCGTCAGCTGGGCGACGGCACCGGCGCCTTCGGGACGTCGACCCAGGTGTACGGCGCGGGCAGCGGACAGACGTGGGTCAGCGTGGGCGACTTCGACGGTGACGGCACGGCGGACGTTGCCGCGGCAAGCATCAACTCCCATACCGTTGTGTCGCTGCTGGGCAACGGCAGCGGCGGCTTCACCACCGGGTCCACCACCACCCTCGCCAGCGGGACCTTCCCCCAGGACCTGGCCGTCGGTGACTTCAACAGAGACGGCAAACAGGACGTCGCCGTAGTCGAGCATGCCATTTCCGTCAGCAAGGTGGCCGCGCTGATCGGCGACGGGAGTGGGGCGTTCACCTTCACCGAGTACGGCACGGGCGACACCAGCCCAAGCGACGTGGCGGTGGGCGACGTCGACGGTGACGGTAAGCAGGACCTCGCGGTCGCCAACGGCGGCTCGAGCTTCTCGATCCTGCAGGGCGACGGCGCGGGCGGCTTCGGCACAGCGGTGAACTTCGCAGCCACCGGTACGTCGCCCGAGGGGATCGCCCTGCACGATCTCAACGGCGACGGCGCACCCGATGTCGTCCTCGCCGGCGGCTCAGGGAACGTCGTCAAGGTGTTCCTCAACTCCGGAACTGCTGACCCGAGCCCGGGCTCGCTGGGCTTCGGGACATCGGTGCCGCAGGGCACGGTCAGCGCCCCGCAGACCGTCACTCTCACCAACAACGGCTCGGCGCCGCTGTCGGTGGCGGGCTTCGAGATGCAGGGCGCGAACCCGAACGACTTCTTCACAGGCACGACGACGTGCGGCGCGGCAGTTGCCCCTGGCGGCAGCTGCACCGTGCAAGTGCGCTTCGCGCCCCAGGCCCAGGGAGCCAGGTCCGCCACGCTGACGACGATCTCGAACGCGTCCTCCGGCGGATCGGTGACCCTCACGGGGACGGGTGGCCCCCTGCCTCAGGGGCCGGTGGGCCCGGCGGGTGCTGCCGGCGTCACCGGCGCGACAGGCGCCCCCGGACCGGCCGGCCCGGCGGGCCGCATCGAGCTCGTGACCTGCAGCAGGGTGACGGTCCGCTCCCACGGCCGCCGGGTGAAGCGCAACCGCTGCAGGACGCGGCTCGTGAGCGGCACGGTGCAGTTCAAGACCGCAGTGGCCCGCAACGCGCGGGCATCGCTCGCCCGCGGCCATCGCATCTACGCCGTGGGCCGCACCACCCGCCACGGCGTGGTCCTGCACGCCCGCCGGCGCATCAAGCCCGGGCGCTACTCCCTGATCCTGCGCTATCGCCGCGGCGGACGCGAGATAGTCACGCGCACCACACTGCGCATCGGCTGAGGCGCGCAGCTAAGCCAGCGCCGGCCGCGAGCGCCGCTGCACGAGCTGCCGTTCGATCATCGCGAAGCGCTCCGCGGCCTCACAACCAACGCAGCTCAGGCCGAACCGCTGCCCCACCCGCTCCAGCAGGTCCCACAGCCGCTCGGCATGCTCGCGGTCCACCAGCAGCAACGAGCGCGCGGCCGATTCCTCGAGCAGGAACGCCGGCAGCCCTTCTACCGACAACCCGCAGAACGAAGGCCGCGGCAACGCGATCGTCTCCAGGTTCCACGCCCCCAGTGCGGCGATGACCGAAGGAGCTGCCGGGCCGAGCAAGGCAAGCGCGGCGAGCTCCTCGGTCTCGTCCGTCAACAGCACCCCAGGGGCACGATGTGCCGCGTCGTGCAGCTTTTCGCTCAGCTCGAAGAAGACTGAAGGCTCGGCCAGTGCGAACAGCCGGTCGGGCGAGGCCAGGCACCACGCGACCCCGTTTGCGTGGAACACCTCGCCCGGCTCCAGCTGACGGTCAGCGACCTGGCACAGCACCTGGTCGATGGCCTCGGGGTAACCGCGGAGCTCGAGCTTGCCGAGCTCGGAGCGGTCCACGAGTCCCACACCGCGAGCGCATACCGCGAGCTCGCCGGCCGGCGAACCGAAGTGCGCGGCCACACGCCGGCCGTCCCGGCGGGTCATCACCGCACCGGCGCGGCGCAGCACGTCCTCCAGCGGACTGCGGTAGAGCGACATCGACCGGGACCGTACGGAACCAGCAGGCAAATCGCCCCTCTCGTCAGGTAGGTCTTGCCCTATCGAATGGGGGGTTCGTGCCCAAAAGCACGTCAAACTAGCCCTGTGAGGCTTGTATACAGGCCCCGACCTGCCCAAAAGGTAGGGAAAGTCAGGCGTGATGGGGGTCGCACCGCAGCGACCCGTGGAGGACCATCCCCGCCAGGCTCGGGCCATCAGCCCGGCCGGGGACCTGAGAGAGGCGAGGAGAAGTGGCAAACGTGAGCACCGCTCTGCCGGCCGACGGAGCCCCTGGCGCCGGCGAGCCCCGGAGCGCCATGGAGCGCATCCAGAGACTGATCGTCACCGACCGCTGCGTGATGCTCGACGGCGGCACCGCCACCGAGCTCGAGGAGGTGGCCGAGGACAGACCGGAGCTCGAGGAGCGCCTCTGGGGCACGAGCGCGCTCGTGAACCAGCCGGACGCCGTGGAACGCGTGCACCGCAGCTACGTGAACGTGGGCTGCGACGTGATCTCCACCGACACCTGGGGCCTCCCCAGCGCGCTCAGAAGCGACCGCCCCGCCCTCTGGGACAGCACAAGGCCCATCCACTGGATGGACATCGCGCGCAAGGGCGTGAAGATCGCGCGCCACGCCGTGGAGGAAGCCGGCCACACGGGCGAGACGGCCGTGGCCTTCTCGATCAATGGCGACGTGGACACGCCCGAGGGCCACGAGACCGTTCGCCTCCTCGCGCGCGCGTTCGAGGAGGAGCCGCCCGACCTGATCCTGCTCGAGACCCTGAGCCTCGTACGCAGCTCCACCTACTCGACGGTGGAGAGCCTGCTCGCCACCGGCATACCGGTATGGCTGAGCTTCCGCCGCTGCCGGCACGGCGTGTGCGGCGTGTACGGCGAGCACTGGGGCGGCCCCGAGGGCGACGCCTTCGGCCGCGCCGCGCGCCGCTTCGAGGAGATGGGCGTGGGCGCGCTGCTCCTCAACTGCATCCCGCCCGACCACGTGGCGGGGATGATCTCCTGGCTGCGCGACTTCACGGACATGCCGCTCGGCGTGTATCCCAACCTCGGCTACTTCACCAACGCCGGCTGGCGCTTCGAGTCCGACATCACCGGCGAGAAGTACGCCGAGATGGCGCTCGAGTGGCGCGAGGAGGGCGCGCAGATCATCGGCGGCTGCTGCGGGGTGGGCCCCGAGCACATAGCAGCCGCTAAGAAGGCGCTGAGCGACACGAAGCCGGGCCACGAGCGCCCCGAGCTGGAAGACGACGACCTCAACGGCAACGGCCACGTTCACGCGCCGAAATGGACCGACCGCCGCGGCCGCTCGCTGTTCCCGCTCGACTTCCCGGACATCCTCGTGGAGCAGGGGGTGTTCACCCCCACCCAGGGCAGCTTCCTCGTGTGGAAGTACCTCTTCCAGGAGGGCATCGGGAGCCACGGCCGCTGCCTCGACATCGGCTCCGGCACCGGCCTGCTCGCCGTGCAGCTCGCGCTCAACGGCGCCGCACACGTGCACGCGATCGACATCGACAAGAATGCCGTGGACAACACGCTCACGAACGCCTTCCGCAACGGCGTGGCCGACCGCGTGAGCGCCGCCGCCGTGGACCTCTACCCGTGGCTGCCCGAGGAGCGCTACGACGTGATCGTCGCGAGCCTCTACCAGATGCCCGTGGACCCGTTCGAGCAGGTGGTGACCCACCGCCCGCTCGACTACTGGGGCCGCAACCTCATCGACCACCTGATCGAGATGCTCCCCAAGGCGCTCGCCGACGACGGCGTTGCATACATCATGCAGCTCTCGATCATCGGCCAGGAGCGCACCTCCGAGCTGCTCGAGAAGGTGGGCTTCCAGGCGCGCGTGGTGGACTACACCTTCTTCCCGTTCCACGAGCTCTTCAAGGAGAAGCAGGACCAGATCGAGCGCGTGGAACAGCTGTCTGACGCGTACCACCTGAGCCTCGGAGGCGAGGAGATCATGGTGGCCTACCTGATCGAAGTGACCCGCAAGGGGTCGGAAAGCGAGGGCTTGCCCGGATGAGCGACGCCGAGTTCCTGTTCACCTCCGAGTCGGTCACCGAGGGCCACCCGGACAAGATCGCCGACCAGATCTCGGACGGCGTTCTCGACGCCGTCATGCGCGACGACCCGAACGGTCGCGTGGCGTGCGAGACGCTCGTGAACACGGGGCTCGTGGTGGTCTCCGGCGAGATCTCGACGAACGTGTACGTGGACGTGCCGAAGATCGCGCGGGAGACGATCCGGCGCATCGGCTACGACGACGCGTCGTACGGGTTCGACTGCAACACGTGCGCGGTGATCACCGCTATTGACGAGCAGTCGCCCGACATCGCGCAAGGTGTGAACGAGGCGTACGAGCGGCGGACGACGGCCGGCGGCGACGACGAGCTCGACGTGGCCGGCGCTGGTGACCAGGGCATGATGTTCGGCTACGCCACGCGCGAGACGCCTGAGCTGATGCCGATGCCGATCTCGCTGGCTCACAAGCTCGCGCACCGTTTGTCGGAGGTCCGCAAGGGCGAGGTGCTGCCCTACCTGCGGCCCGACGGCAAGACGCAGGTGACCGTGCGCTACGAGGACGGACGCCCGGTTTCGATCGAGAAGGTTCTGATCTCCACACAGCACGGGCCCGGCCTGGACTCGGAGACGCTGATCAAGCCCGATCTCTGGGAGCACGTGGTGCGCCCGATCCTGCCCGCGCAGATGTACGACGAGGCGACGCTGCGCGCGAACCTGCTCGTGAACCCGACGGGCAAGTTCGAGATCGGCGGGCCGATGGGCGACTGCGGCCTGACCGGGCGGAAGATCATCGTGGACACTTACGGCGGCGCCGCGCGCCATGGCGGCGGGGCGTTCTCCGGCAAGGATCCGTCGAAGGTGGATCGTTCAGCGGCCTACGCCGCGCGCTACGTGGCGAAGAATGTGGTGGCGGCCGGCCTTGCGGATCGCTGCGAGGTTCAGGTGGCGTACGCCATCGGCGTCGCTCGCCCGGTCTCGGTGATGGTGGATACGTTCGGCACGGAGAAGATCGGGCGCGCGCAGATCGTTTCGCTGATCAACGAGCACTTCGACCTGCGTCCGGGCGCGTTCCGCGAGTACCTTAACCTGCACCGGCCGATCTACCAGAAGACGGCTGCGTACGGGCACTTCGGCCGCGAGGATCGCGACTTCACCTGGGAGAAGACGGACCGCGCCGAGGCGCTCCGCGAGGCCGCCGGCCTCTCGGAGCCCGAGGCCGAGCCGGTGGGCGCGTGAGCATCACGGTCGTCGGCTCGCTGGCGTACGACCGCGTGAAGACGCCGTTCGGCGAACGCGAGCGCATGCTCGGCGGCGCCGCGACGCACTTCGCGCTGGCTGCTTCGTTCTTCGAGGAGGTGAACGTGGTTGGGCCGGTGGGCGACGACTTCGGCTCCGGCGACCTTGAGGTCCTCGCCACCCGCGGCACGCGCATCGACGACGTGGAGCGCGTGGAGGGCGGCCAGACGTTCTTCTGGCACGGCGAGTACGGCTGGGATTTGAACTCGCGCGAGACGCTCGCCACCGAGCTCGGCGTGTTCGCGGAGTTCGAGCCGAAGCTGTCGGACCGCTCGCGCGAGGCGGACGTTCTCTTCCTGGCGAACATCCAGCCCGACCTGCAGCGCGCGGTGCGCGAGCAGTGCGCCGGCGCGCGGTTCAGTGCGCTCGACTCGATGAACCTGTGGATCGACACCGCGCGCGACTCGCTCGTGGGCGTGATCCAGCGCGTGGACTGCCTGATCCTCAACGACGCCGAGCTTCGCCAGCTCACGGAAAAGCCCAACCTCTTGTCCGCGGCGCGGGAGGTTCTCTCCTGGGGCCCGCGCGTGGTGGTGGCGAAGCAGGGCGAATACGGCGCGGCGCTGGTCACCGCCGAGTCGTTCTTCGCCCTGCCCGCCTACCCGCTCGAGACCGTGGTCGACCCCACCGGCGCCGGCGACACGTTCGCCGGCGGCTTCCTCGGCTACGTGGCGCGGCGGCTCTCCGACGGCGTCGACGACAGCGTGCTACGCCAGGCAATGGCTTACGGAACGGCGCTCGCCTCGTTCAACGTCGAGGACTTCGGCACCGAGCGGATGGTCGGGCTGAGCGCCGAGGAGATCGAGGCGCGCGTGGCCGAGCTGCGGGGGTTCACGCACTTCGAGGAAGCCTCGCTGGCGATCGAGTAGGCCGCCGATGTCATTCGTTCTCACCTGCCCGAACTGCGGTGTTCGAGAGGTCACCGACTTCGCGTTTGGCGGCGAGGTGACCGAGCGGCCGAAGTCGCGACCGAGCACGCGTGAGCTGAACACGTACAACTACTTCCGCCGCAACGTGGCGGGCGTGCAGCGCGAGTGGTGGTATCACCGCTCCGGCTGTCGCGCGTGGTTCCTCGCCGAGCGCGACACGCGCACGAACGACGTGCACTGGACGGCGATGCCGGAGGCCGCGCCGTGAGCCGGCTCGATCCGCAGCCGGGCGAGCGCGTCGATCGCGCGCGCGTGATCTCGTTCGAGTTCGATGGCAAGCCGGTTGAAGGGTTCGAGGGCGACACGATCGGCTCTGCGCTGTACGCATCCGGTCAGCGGACGTTCTCGCGTTCGTTCAAGTACCACCGCCGGCGCGGGCTGTTGTGCTGCGCCGGCCAGTGCCCCAACTGTCTTGTGGCGGTGGACGGCGCGCCGGGTGTGCGCGCATGCACCGAGCCGGTGCGCGAGGGGATGCGGGTGGAGCACATGAACGCGTCGCCGTCTTTGGATTTCGACCTCATGGCCGTGACCGATCGCGTGGGGTCGCGCTTCACGCCGCCGGGCTTCTACTACAAGACGTTCATCCGGCCGCGGCGGTTGTGGCCGCTTTACGAGAAGGTGCTGCGGAACGCGGCGGGGCTCGGGCGACTGGCGCGTGCGGCCCGCGAGGAGCGCGAGTGGCGCACCGAGTATCGGCGCCGGCACTGCGACGTGCTGGTGGTGGGTGGCGGCGAGGCTGGGCTCACGGCGGCGATCGAAGCTGCCGAGAGCGGCGCCGACGTCGTGCTCGTGGACGAAGGCCTCGAGCCGGGCGGCTGGCTGCTTGTGGACGGCTCGGTGGAGCGTGCACGCGAACTGGCCGAGCGGGCACGCGCGGCCGGCGTGGAAATCCTGTCGAACGCGCCGGCGCTTGGCTACTTCGACGGCCTCGTGCCCGTCTGGCAGGGCTCGACGCTCCACCAGATCCGCGCGCGGCGCCACATCTTCGCCACCGGCTCGCTCGAGCAGCCGCTCGTGTTCGAGAACAACGACCTCCCGGGCGTGATGCTCTCAACCGGCGCCCGCCGCCTCATCGCCCTCTACGGCGTGAAGCCGGGCAGGAAGGCTGTGGTGGCGAACGACAACGGGGTCGCGGACGTGCTCCGCGCCGCAGGGGTGGACGTGCACGTTGCGGAGGCCGATGTGGTGAAGGCAAAGGGAAGACGAACCGTCACCGCCGCCGTGCTGAGCAACGGAGAGACGATCGACTGCGACCTGCTCGTCGTCTCAGGCGGATTTGAGCCCGCGAACTCGCTCGTGAGGCAGGCAGGAGCGAATGCCGAGGCCGTGGGCGAGGTCGCGGCCAGTGCCCAGTGCCCAGTGCCCAGTGCCCACCGCGAAGCACGCGGCAAAGCGTTCGTCTGCTACTGCGAGGACGTGACGGCCAAGGACTTCAAGCTGAGCGTTGCCGAGGGCTATGACTCCGCCGAGCTCTCCAAGCGCTACACGACAACCACGATGGGCCCCTGCCAGGGCCGCATGTGCGGGGCCGCGGCGTCGCGGCTCATCGCGGAGGAGACCGGCCAGAGCCTCGAGGGCGTGGGTACCACCACGGCCCGCCCGCCCTGGTCCACGGTCCCGCTGGGAGCGCTGGCCGGCCGGCCCTTTGAGCCGGCCAAGCGCACCCCGGTCCACGGCCGCCAGCGCGAGCAGGGGGCGAACATGCTGTGGGCCGGCGACTGGCGCCGCGCCTACGACTACGGTGATCCGCAGGGCGAGGCGCTGAGCGTGCACGAGTCGGCCGGGCTGATCGACGTGTCGACGCTCGGCAAGCTGATCGTGCGCGGGCCCGACGCGGGCGAGTTCCTCGACCGTCTCTACCCCAACCGCTTCTCCAACCTGGGGCCCGGCCGCGTGCGCTACGGCGTGCTCACGAGCGACGCCGGACGGATCACGGACGACGGCACCGTCTGCCGCCTCGATGACGACACCTTCTACGTGACCACCACGTCGAGCGGCGCGGGCGCGGTGGAGCAGTGGTTCGCCTGGTGGCTCGCTGACTGGCGGATGGACGTGACGCTCACCGACGTGACGCAGGGCCTCGCCGCGATCAACCTCGCCGGCCCCCGCGCGCGCGAGATCATGAGCCGCGTCTGCGATATCGACGTGTCGGCTTCAGCGTTCCCCTATCTCGACGGCCAGCGCGGACGCGTGGCGGGGGTGCCGAGCCTGATCCTGCGCATCGGCTTCGTGGGCGAGCTTGGCTACGAGATCCACTTCCCCTCCGCGTACGGCGAGGACGTGTGGAACCGCATCCTCGAGGCGGGCGCGGATCACGCCATCCGCCCGTTCGGCCTCGAGCCGCAGCGCATCCTGCGCCTCCAGAAGATGCACATCCTCGTGGGGCAGGACACGGACTCCGAGTCGAACCCGTACGGCGCGGCCATGCCGTGGATCGTGAAGCTCGACAAGGAGGAGGACTTCATCGGCAAGTGGGCGCTCGAGCGCGCGGTGCAGCAGCCGCAGGAGACGGCGCTCGTGGGCTTCACGCTGCCGAACGGCGACGTTCCAACGGAGGGCGCCGTGGTCCTCAACCCGGATGGCGGGCCGATGGGACAGGTGACGAGCGCGCGGCATTCGCGCCAGCTCGGGCGGACGATCGGTATGGCCTGGGTTCCGGCCGCGCTGGCGGAAGACGGCGCCGGCATCGTGATCTCGGACGAAGGGCGGACGCTCGACGCCGAGGTCGTGACGCGCCCGTTCTTCGACCCGGACGGCGAGGTGCTGCGCTCGTGAACG
>JAICJR010000178.1 GCA_025928345.1 Thermoleophilaceae bacterium
GGCAGGAACGACATGAGGTAGCGCACGTCCTCGAGGCAGCTCTCCTCGTCCTCGGCGGCGAAGTGCGCGACGCCGGACTTCGTGTTGTGCGACATCGCCCCGCCGAGGTCCTCGAACGTGGACTCCTCGCCAGTCACCGTCTTGATCACGTCGGGACCCGTGATGAACATGTGCGAGGTCTCCTTGACCATGAAGATGAAGTCCGTCATGGCCGGGGAGTACACGGCGCCGCCCGCGCACGGGCCCATGATCACGCTGATCTGCGGGATCACGCCGCTGCACTGCACGTTGCGCACGAACACGTCGCCGTAGGCGCCGAGCGAGACCACGCCCTCCTGGATGCGGGCGCCGCCCGAGTCGTTCAGCCCGATCACGGGGCAGCCGATCTTGGCCGCCAGGTCCATGACCTTGACCATCTTCTCGGCCATCACCTCGCCGAGCGAGCCGCCGAAGACGGTGAAGTCCTGGGAGAAGACGCAGACGTCGCGGCCGTCGATCTTGCCGTGGCCGGTGACCACCGCGTCGCCCCAGGGGCGGTTCTTCAACATGTCGAAGTCGAACGTTCGGTGCCGAACGAAGGTGTCGAGCTCCTGGAAGGAGCCCGGATCGAGCAGCTTCTCGACGCGCTCGCGCGCGGTGAGCTTGCCCTTTTCGTGCTGCTTCTCGACCGCCTTCTCGGAGGCGGAGTGGATCGCGGCCTCGCGCAGCTCCTGGAGCTGGGCGAGCTTCTCTTCGTATGTCTCTGGAACCTTCTGGCGGGTCATTCGGGGCGCGGAGTTTACGTGCCCGCGGAACTTCAGGGCCTGCCTGTAGTTGTTTCATCCACATGCGAGCCGTCCTCGTCGCCGCCCTCCTGCTGTTGCTGCCCGCGGCGGCGGACGCCTACGTGCCATCGCAGCGCGCGCTCTACACCGACGGGCCGAGCGGCCGCTATCTCCTCAACCACGGCTGGAGCTCGAGCCGTTCCCGCACCGGCCCGTGGCGCTCGGTCTCGGTGCCGAATTCCTTCAACGCCCACGACTTCTCGAAGCGCGGCGAGCTGTCGCGCATCCAGTGGTATCGCGAGCGCTTCAGCCTGCCGAGCGACGCGTCGGCCACCGGCTGGCGCATCCGCTTCGAGTCCGTGAACACCACGGCCACGGTGTGGCTGAACGGGAAGAAGCTCGGCTCGCACACCGGCGCTCATGTGCCGTTCGAGCTGCCGGCGAACGGGATCCGCAGCGGGCAGAACGAGCTGCTCGTGCGTGTGCAGGGCCATGCGAGCCGGAACGACATTCCGCCCGCGGGCCGCGAGCGCGGCTGGTGGAACTTCGGCGGGATCCTGCGTGAGGTGTACCTGCGGAAGGTCACCCAGCTCGACCTTGGCGATCCGCAAGTGGTCGCCACCCCGGGCGAGCCCGCGCAGGTGAGCTTCAGCGCGGAGGTGCGCAACACGGGCGCGACGGCGGCGCCCGCGGACATCGCGCTGGCGGTGACCGGACCGAACGGATTCAGCACCTCGCTTCCGGTGACCGGCGCTGAGACGCAGCCCGGCGGGCTCACCGAGGTGAGCACGACCTTCACGATCCCGAACGCGCAGCTCTGGAGTCCCGACAGCCCGAACCTCTACGAGCTCAAGGCCACGGCCGGCGGCCAGACCACCACGATCCACTTCGGCGTGCGGCAGTGGAGCAAGGGGCCGGACGGCCGGCCGCTCCTCAACGGGCAGCCGCTGCACCTGCGGGGCGCGAGCTTCCACGAGGAGACGCTCGCCCACGGCGACGCCCTAACCACCTCCGACGAGGACAACATCGCGAGCGAGCTCACCGCGCTCGGCGCCAACTTCACCCGGGAGCACTACCCGCCGAGCGAGCGGCTGCTCGAGGCGTTCGACCGCCTGGGGATCGTGCTGTGGGAGCAGATCCCGGTGTGGCGGCTGAAGGGCAAGGACCTGGCGCGGCCGGAACTGCGGCGCACGATCCTCGACCGGCTGAGGCAGACGATCCTGCGCGACCGCAACCACCCGTCGGTGATCGCGTGGGGCGTGGCCAACGAGATCGTGCGCGGAGGCAGCGCCGAGACGTCCTACCTCACCCAGGCGAAGGCGCTCGTGCGACGGCTCGATCCCACACGCTTCTTCGCCGTGGACCAGACGGTGAGCCCGGGCACGCGGCTCCCCGGCGTCTTCAAGAAGCTCGACGCGTTCGGGATAAGCGAGTACGTGGGCTGGTACGGCAGCGACCCGCTGAGCAAGGTCCGCCCGCTCTTCGACTCTGTGCACAGGCAGCTGCCCGGCGTCGCCCTCTTCCTCACCGAGTTCGGCGCCGAGGCGAACCGCGCGGGTTCAGCGCGGACGAAAGGCACGTACGCCTTCCAGTCGCGGTGGCTCGACAGGCAGCTCACCATCGCCGACCACACGCCATACCTCGGGGGCGCGATCGTCTGGCTGTTGCGCGACTACACGGTCCGGCCCGGGTGGGGCGGCGGCAATCCGCACCCCTCGCCGCCGTTCAGCACGAAGGGGCTGATCAGCATCCACGGCAAGCACAAGCCGGCGTGGCGGGTGGTCAAGCGTCACTTCGCCGCTGTGAAGCCAGTGGGGTAGACCTCCACACCCCGGAGCGAGATACTGAGCGGCGTGACCCGCCGCTGGCCCGCGGCATTGATCCTGGTGCCGCTTCTCGCAGTCCCGTCCGCCGCCTCTGCCGGCGCGCGCGCGATCCCGCCGGCCGGTCACTCGACGCTCCTGCCGGCGCGCCCGCTGACGAACGTCCGCCCGGCGCGCGGGCCCTTTGTTCACAGGTTGAGGGTGCAGAACGAGGCGAACTACCGAGCGCTCAAGCAGCGTGCGAACCGCGTCGCGGAGCGTTCTGGCGCGCTCGGTCCCGGGCAGCTCGCGCCGCCGCCGAAGGCTGCGGTGTTCGGTGGCCTGAACGCTCCGGGTCTCAGCGCAGGTGACAACAGCGCAACCCCCACGCCGCCGGACACCACGGGCTCGATCGGGCCCACCGCCTACGTGCAGTTCGTGAACAGCGTGGTGGCCGAGTTCAGCCGCAGCAACCTGAGCATCGTGGGCGCGCCGGTGCAGCTGGACGCGTTCGAGGGGGAGACGGGCTTCAACGTCTTCGACGTGCAGATCCAGTGGGACCAGTCCGCGGGCCGCTGGTTCTACGTGAACGACGACTGCATCGACTCGAGTTGCTCGCAGGACAGCGGCCTCGACATCGGCTGGTCGAAGACCGCGGACCCCGCGGCGATGAACCCGGCGCAGTGGTGCAACTTCTTCCTGCCAAGCGACGCGCCGGGCGGAACGCTGTTCGACGACTACCCGAAGCTGGGCCACGACGACAACCACCTGCTGATCAGCGGCAACACCTTCGACGGCAGCACCTTCAAGACCGCCCGGCTCTACGTGATCGCCAAGCCCCCGCCGGGGGATGAAACGGCGTGCCCTGCCGCCAGCAGCGTCGGCGTCACCACCTTCGGCTCCACCACCACGCCGATCACCGTTCCGAGCGGAGACCGCGCCGTGACCCTCGAGCCGGCGAACATCGCCGACGCTTCCGGCAGCGGCTTCGCGGTTGCCGCTGACGACCCAACCGGTGACACGCCCGGCGCGAAGAGCCACCTCACGCTGTGGCAGATCGGAGGCTCGGGCACGGCGCCGACGTTCACGCGACTGGGCGCAGTCCCGGTGTCGAGCTTCGATGTGCCCGCCGCTGTGCCGCAGCCCGGAGCGCTGTCCGACACGCTCGACTCGCTCGACTCGCGCCTCACGCAGGCCGTAGGACATGCGGATCCGGATGCCGGCGGTGCCGAGGCGGTGTGGACCCAACACACGATCGCCGGGCCGGGCGGCCGCTCGGTCGACCGCTGGTACGAGCTGATCCCGAGCACGTTGACTGTGCGCCAGCAGGGCACGATCTCCGATCCCTCGAACTTCGTCTTCAACGGGGCGATCTCGCCGGCGGACAACGGCCACGACGCGGCCATCCAGTACAACCTGGGCAGCTCCAGCCTGCTTGTGCAGGTCCATGGTCAGAGCCGCAAGTACACGGCGCCTCTGAGCACGATGAACGGCGACGTCACGCTCGCGACGAGCGCGGACATCGACCAGGACTTCAGCTGCACGATGGGCCCGTCCTGCCGTTGGGGCGACTACGCCGGGGCGAACCCGGACCCGGTCGCGCCCGATCTCGTCTGGGGAACGAACCAGACGAACGGCCCGGTTCCAATCGACCCAACCGACCCCGCGTGGCGCACGCAGATCTTCTCGCTCACCGCGAACCAGCGCCCCACCGCCGCGATCGCGGGCGCGCCCAACCCCGTGGTGGCCGGCGCGGCTGTGACCTTCAGCGCCGGCGGCTCGGTCGATCCCGACGGCACGATCGTCGACCACCTCTGGGATCTCGACGGCAACGGCACATTCGAGACCGACACGGGAGCGGCCCCGACGGTCAGCCACGTCTACGGCGGAGCGGGTGGGATAACCGTCGCGCTCAGGGTGGTGGACGACGAGGGCGGAACCGCCGACGCCGCGACGCCGCTGACCGTGCTGGCGCCACCGCCGCCGGACAAGACCGCGCCGCACGTCAGGCTCAAGTTCAAGCGCGTGCAAAAGTTGCGCGCGGTGCTCGCCCACGGGCTCAAGGGCAGCGCGTCTTGTGACGAGCCATGTCGCACCACCTTCCAGGTCGTGCTCACCGGGAAGGTGGCCAAGCGATTCCACATCGCGCGCACTGTCGGGATCGGGAAGAAGTCGGTGTCGCTCGCCCCCGGCGTGCAGAAGAAGGTGACGATCAAGCTCGGGAAACGCGCGCGGAAGAGGCTGCGGCGAGCGCGGCGGGTGCCGATCGCGTTGAAGGTGAGCGCGAAGGACGCGGCCGGCAATGTGCGCCGCGAGACGCTCAACTTCGTGCTGAAGCGCTGAGCGCGAGCGCTATTCGCGCACGAACGGCTTGCGGTGCGCGGCGCCGAGGTCGTCGAGCAGCGCGGTGAGGCGCTGTTCCATGTCCGGGTACCTCGGCGTGGACGCCGGCGTGCCGCCGCGCATGCGGGCCCAGAAGCCAAGGTCGGCCACCAGCTCCTCCACCTCGGCGGTCAGCGTGAGCTTGGTTCCCCATCCGGCCGGCTCGAGAATCGCGGTGCCGCTCGCCCCATCGGCCTCCCAGGCCAGCGCGCGTTCCGGTTCGGTCGGTCGGATGGTGACCTCGCCCACCGCCTTCGAGAGACAGTCGCCCTCCAGGTCAGCCCACAGCTCCGGCGGTGACTTGACGAGCGTCCGAGAAACCTCAACAGTCGCCATCGCCGAAGCTTTCAACCGCTCGGAGGCGATTCCTTCAACGGGAAAAGCCCTGCGGCCTCAGGCCTCGCTGTATTCGCCGAACTCGTCGCGCATCACGCCGGACACCTCGCCGATCGTGGCGTGTTCCGCCAGTGCGGCGCGGATCGGGTGCAGCAGATTTCCGTCGCCCTTCGCGGCCTCGCGCAGCTCTTCGAGGCGCTTATTGACCGCATCCTGATCGCGGTCGCGCTTGAACTCCTTCAGCCGCTCGACCTGCTGGCGCTCGGACTCCGGGTCCACGCGCAGGATCTCGACGTCGTCGACGTCGTCGGTGACGAACTCGTTAACGCCGACCACGATGTCCTGTTTGATGCGGTAGCGCTCCTCGTAGCCCCAGGCCGACTCCTCCACCTCGGCGCGGATGAACGGGATCGCCTGCACGGAGCCGCCCTGCGCCTCCACCTTGTCGATCAGCTCCTGCGCCCGCTCCTCGATCTCGTCGGTCAACGCCTCGACGAGATACGAGCCGGCGAACGGATCGACCGAGTCGGTGGCGCCGGACTCGTGGGCGATGATCTGCTGGGTGCGCAGCGCGATGCGCGCGGCGCGCTCGGTGGGAAGCGCCAGCGCCTCGTCGAAGCCGTTCGTGTGCAGCGACTGCGTGCCGCCGCACACCGCCGCGAATCCCTGCAGCGCCACGCGCACGATGTTGTTCTCCGGCTGCTGCGCCGCGAGCGTTACACCGCCGGTCTGCGTGTGGAAGCGCATGGTCTGCGAACGCGGGTTCTCCGAGCCGAAGCGCTCGCGCATGATGCGCGCCCACATGCGCCGCGCGGCGCGGAACTTCGCCACCTCCTGGAACACGTTGTTGTGCCCGTTGAAGAAGAAGGCGAGCCGCGGGCCGAACTCGTCGACCTCGAGCCCGGCGTCGATCGCCGCCTGCACGTAGGCGATGCCGTTGGCGAGGGTGAAGCCCACCACCAGCACCGCCGAGCAGCCCTTCTCGCGCAAGTGGTAGCCGGAGATCGAGATCGTGTTCAACTTGGGCACGCGCTCGCGGCAATAGGCGAAGAGGTCGGTGGTGAGCCGCATCGCCGGCTCCGGCGGGTAGATGAAGTTCCCGCGCGCGATGTACTCCTTGAGGATGTCGTTCTGCGTGGTGCCGCGGAGCTGCTCGGCGGGCACGCCCTGCTCCTCGCCGACGAGCTCGTACAGCAGCAGCAGCACGGCAGCCGGCGCGTTGATCGTCATCGACGTAGACACCTGGTCGA
>JAICJR010000311.1 GCA_025928345.1 Thermoleophilaceae bacterium
GGCTCGGTGAGCGCCTGCGATCCCTCGGTACAGGAGTGCTTCGTCGAGTTGGGGGCCGAGGCGTCCGGCACCTTCCAGTACGCCAAGGAAGGCACCGTCTCTGGTGGTGTCCCGGTTGATGTGGAAATTGGCGACGGCGCCTCTTCCGGATGGTTGGTTGGGGTTATGTAGCACGGCTGGTTACGCGGCGGCGTCCTCCTCGCGAGAGACGACGTCGACGAGTTTCTCGTAGCCGTCGAGCCGGCGCAGGTTGATCTGGCCGCTGGCGACGAGGCTGTAGAGCAGGACGAGCGCGCAGCTCTCGGTCGGAAATGAGCCTTGGGTCTTCACGCGACGCCTGAATTCCTCGTTGATCCGCTCGATGACGTTCGTTGTGCGGATCGTCTTCCACTGCTCCTTCGGGAACGAGTAGAAGGTCAGGAGCTCGTCGCCAGCCTCGTTGAGGCTCTCGACGGCGCCGGAGCAGCGCTTGCTCCACTTCCTGACGAAGGCGTCGCGCGCGGTCGTCGCCGCCGCGAGCCCCGTCGCGTACACGATCAGGTGGTAGTCGTCGGTGATCTCGTCGTGCGCGTGCTGCGGTGCCTTGCGCAGGATGTTCCGCAGCTTGTGCACGGCGCAGCGCTGGACCTTGGTGCCGCGCCACGCGAGCGAGATCGCGCGGCGCAGGCCGGCGTTGCCGTCGATGATGCAGAGCCTCGGCGCCTTCAAGCCGCGATCGATCAGGCCCTGCAGGAAGCCCTCCCACGCGTCGCCCGACTCGGCGCCGCACACTTCGAGGCTGACGAGTCGCTTGGTCCCGTCGCTGAGGACCGCCACGCCGGCCAGGACGGGCAGCCCGGTGACGCGGCCGGCGGCACGCACGCGCAGCGCGATCGCGTCGAGGTACAGGTACACGACGTTGAGATCCGCGAGGGACTGCTTGCTCCACGTCTCCCATTCACCGCGCAGCGTGGCCACGATCCTCGATACCGCGCTCTTGGACAGCGGCGCACCCTTGAGCAGCGGGCGCAGCGCGCCGCGGATCCGCCGCGTGTTGCCGCCCGAGAGGTACACGCCGGCGACGGCCTCGTTCACCTCGCGCATGCGGCGCTGGTACCGAGGCACCACCGTCGAGGTCCACTCTTCGGTGCTCCCGTCGCTCGTCGCGAGCCGCCCGCGCGGCAGCGTCAGCTCGACGGGCCCCGTCGGCCCCGTCAGCGTCCTCGTCTTCGTCCCGTTGCGGTAGCCGCTGCGATCGCCTCGGCGTTCGTACGGCGCGGCGCCCAGCGCCGCCCGCAGTTCCTCTTCCACCGCCTGCTCGATGGTCCTGCGGACCGTCTGGTGGATCAACTCGCCAAGCGAGACCTCGTCACGTCCAACGAGGCGCAGGTTCCTGGTACGTTTCTCCATGGGCGCATTCCTCCGGTGCGGCCCGGCGTGGTGCCGGGCGTGCTGAACACCCGGGAGAATGCGCCATCTTCAAATTCCACACGAACGGGGACACGACCCCGTCTCTCAGACCTCGCCGCAGAGCTTCAGTCCCGTTCTGACCATGGCAAGCGGGGTCGGGCCGGTCGCTACCAATGGCTATCTCTACATGGCGGGCCCTTACGGCGTGAACCCGAACCCGAGCTA
>JAICJR010000062.1 GCA_025928345.1 Thermoleophilaceae bacterium
ACGTAGCGTGCCATATTGACTAGTTCCATGTCAACTTAAGGATGGCTGTCGATTTGCCGCGTCGCCGTTCGTCTCATGGGCGAACATCCACCAAGGAGGACGCGATGAAGTACATGCTGTTGATCCACCAGGGCACCACTCCGACGCCGCGCGATCCCGAGGCGTGGGGCAAGCTGTCGGAAGAGGAGCAGGGGCGAGTGTTCGCCGCCTACAAGGCCCTCAACGAGACCCCGGGCGTCACGCCGGGTGTGCAGATGGGCGAGCCGGAGACCGCCACCACCGTGCGCGTGGAGGACGGCAGGACCCTCACCACCGATGGGCCGTTCGTGGACACGAAGGAGGCGCTCGGCGGCTACCTGTTCTTCGAGGCTGACGACCTCGATGCCGCCATCGAGCTGGCCGCGCGGATCCCGGCGGCGAGCATGGGCGGCGCCATCGAGGTGCGGCCGCTGGTGGAGGGTTGGTAGCCACTCTCGACAGGGCGTTCCGCGACCACTGGGGTCGCGTGGTCGCCGCGCTGATCGGCTTCCTCGGCGACTTCGACCTCGCCGAGGAAGCCGCGCAGGAGGCGTTCGCCGTCGCGGCGGACCGCTGGGCCCGCGACGGCACCCCGGAGAACCCGGCCGGGTGGCTCGTCGCGACCGCGCGCAACCGCGCGATCGACCGCATCCGCCGGGACCGCACGCTCGCGGAGAAGACCAAGTTGCTCGACGCCCGCGAGGCCGTGGAGGAGGAGCTGATGGAAGACGCGGCGTTCCCGGACGAGCGGCTCGAGCTCGTGTTCACTTGCTGCCACCCGGCGCTTTCGATCGACGCTCAGGTGGCGCTGACGCTGCGCACGCTCGGCGGCCTCACGACGGTGGAGATCGCACGCGCCTTCCTCGTGCCCGAGGCGACGATGGCGCAGCGGCTGGTGCGCGCTAAGCGGAAGATCAAGGCTGCCGGCATCCCGTTCCGGGTGCCGCCCGCGCACCTGCTCCCGGACCGGCTGGCGGCCGTGCTCGCCGTGGTCTATCTGATCTTCAACGAGGGCTACGCGGGCCGCGGCGAGCTGGCCGCTGAGGCCATCCGCCTCGGCCGAGCGCTCGCCGGCCTGATGCCGGACGAGCCGGAGGTGCACGGGCTGCTGGCGATGATGCTGCTGCACGACGCTCGGCGGGACGCGCGCTTCCGCGACGGCGAGCTCGTGCTGCTCGCCGACCAGGATCGCTCGCTCTGGGACGCCGCGCAGATCGCCGAGGGGCGTGCTGTGCTCGACCGCGCGTTGGCTCTGCACGGCCGCGGCCCGTACGTGGTGCAGGCGGCCATCGCCGCGCTGCATGCCGACGAGGCGCACGACTGGCCGCAGATCGCGGCGCTGTACGGCGAGCTGTCGCGTCTGACCGGCTCGCCGGTGGTGGAGCTGAACCGCGCGGTGGCGGTGGCTGAGGCGGAAGGCGCCGAGGCCGGGCTCGGGATCGTCGAGCGGCTCGACCTCGACGACTACCGCTATCTCCACTCCACCCGTGGGGAGCTCCTTCGCCGGCTCGGACGCACCGAGGAGGCACGGGCCGCGTATGCGAGGGCGCTCGAGCTGGTGCACGACGAGGCCGAGCGACGCCTGCTCGAGCGGCGCGTCTGCGAGCTGACCACATAGCCGGGTCCTAAAACGGCGCGCATCTATCGTCGGGTCGCTGTGTTACCTGCGCGTATGCGAGTGAAGAGCAAGCTTTTCTGCGGCTTCGCGGCGCTGTCGGCGCTCGCCGCCCTGTGCGTGTTCGCCGGCCATGCGCGCGCGGTGTCGCAGGTCTTCCAGGTGCCGTGCATGCCCGGACAGACGCAGCCCACGTGCTTCGCGGAGAACGCGAAGCTCGACTTCGTCGACGACGGCGACACGGTTGACGTCCGCATCCCGGGCGCGGGCAATCACCGCATTCGCTTCACGGGCGTGAACGCGACCGAGCAGTCGGTCTACAACAGCAACCTCGCGAGGCAGCAGGGCGAATGCCATGCGCTGAATGCGACGTACCTCACAACGAGCCTCATCAACCGCAGCAACGGCCAGGTGCGGCTCGTGTACCAGAACAAGCTCACGCGGGCCGGCGTGCGGTTTGTGAAGGACATCCAGGTGTTCATCCGCGGGTCGTGGCACGACCTCAACGCGCTGCTCGTGTCGCGCGGCGATGCGCTGTTTTTGCCGAATGGCACGGAGTTCGCCTGGAACCGCGAGTACATGTTCCTGATGCAGCAGGCCGCGTCGCGCCGGATCGGGCTCTTCGACCCGACCTTCTGCGGCTTCGGGCCCGATCAGGACATCCCGCTCCAGGTGACCGTCCATTGGAACGCGGCCGGGAACGACACCGTGAACGTCAACGGCGAGTACGTCCGCGTGTACAACCGCGGCGCGCGGCCGATCAGCCTGGCCGGCTGGTGGGTGCGCGACTCCGCCACCAAGCGCTTCCACTTCCCCGCGGGCGTGGTGGTCCAGCCGGGCGACCACGTGACGGTGCACGTGGGCAAGGGGGACGACACGCCCGACACCTTCTACTGGGGCCTGCGCTACCCGATCTTCAACAACATCAGTGCCGCCAAGCAGATCGGGGACGGTGCATACCTGTTCGACCCGCAGGGCGACCTGCGGGCGTGGCAGATCTACCCGTGCAGGATCCAGTCGGGCTGCACGAACCTGCCGGCGAGCTAGCCCGGGTCGGCCTGAACGTCGCCGCCGGGCGCGGCTGAGAGCCTGCCGCCGGTGCAGCCGGGCGCGGCCCACACCGCCCATGAGTGGTTCGTGTAAAGCCGCTTGTAGCCGGGCGGGGGCTTGACCTTCGCGAACTCGTCGGCGTCGAAGGTCCACATCTGCCTGGTCGCGCGCGGCTCGAGCATCAGCGGGCCGACCTTGGTCTTAGTGCCCTCCACGAGGTCGATCGAATGCGGCGGCCCGTTCAGCCAGTAGCGCAGGTCTGGCATCGCCTTGTGGCCGATCGTCGAGATCGTGCCGCAGCGCTCGAAGCGCGCGCGCACGGCCGGTGAACGGCCGACCAGCTTGAGGTCCGCGTAATTGCGCGCCTCGCGGGTCATCGTGCTCTTGATCGCGTGAAGCTTGCTCGCCTGCGCGGGGATGTAGGCGAGCGACAGAGCGAGCGCCAGAACGCCGACCACCGTCCACACCTTGCGCGGCTGACCGGGCGCGAGCTTGAGCCAGCCGAACACGCCGAGCCCGTAGACAACCGTGAGCAGGGCGCCCGGAGTGACGAGGTAGCGCTGGATCAGCGAGAGCCCGACGATCGAGGTGATCACGATGAACAGCGTGAGCGCGACGGCCGCGGCGACGAGCAGCGCGAAGCGCCTTCGCGCGTACAGCCACGCGAACACGAGCCCCACCGGCACCCCGGCTGCAAGCGGCCATAGGAGCAGCAGCTTGTAGTACCAGGCGGTGCGCTTGGGGATGGTGAGTGGCGGGCGGCGGCGGTTCACCTCGCCGGCGAGCGCCTTCGTGCCGTGCAGTGAGTGGAGCGGGTGGCCGGTGATGATCCAGTCCTGGGCGATCCACAGCGCCGGCGCGATCAGCGCGAGCGCGACGAGCTGGCCGCGCCCGCGTGCGTCTGTTCCGCGCCAGAGATACGCCACGTAGAGGGCGGATAGGAACCATGCGTCCGGACGCATCAGGCCCGCCAGGGCGAGCACGAGGAGCACCGGCGCGCCGCGCCGGGGTCTTCGTGTTTCGAGCAGCAGTGCCCACACCACGAGCGCCGCAAACGCGATGTCCTGGTAGCCGATGAGGGCGAAGCGGGCGAGGCTAGGCCGTGTGACCACCACCACGGCGGCGATCACGCCCACCGCCGGATGCCAGAGCTCGGCCCCGAGCCGGTAGACGAGCCACGTGAGGAAGCCGAGCGCGAGCAGCGTGACCGCCACCATCGCCTTCGCCGAGCTGTCGCCCGCGAGGAGCAGCGGGAAGCTCACGAGCGTCTGCAGAGGATGCGGCGTGGGCGCGAACACGGCGGTGTAGTCCGGCGTGTGGCCGTGCACGATGTCGCGCGCCCAGAGCAGCGAGTAACGGGCGTCGAAGTTGACGTAGCTCGGCTTGTAGAGCAGCCAGAGCAGCACGGGAACGCCGAGGATCACGGCGAGCGCTGGCAGCACCCTGCGCACCTTCGAGGAGGGCCGGCCCCCACGAAGCGCGGCGGGCGCCAGTGTGGGACGCGAGGCGGTGGCCATCCGGCCCGCTGACTCTAGCGGCTCCGCCCGCCGCAACCGCCCGCCGGAGGGAGCGAATTTAGGTCAGCTGAAGCCTTAGGGGGGCATGGACACCCAAATACTTCAGGCGACGATCTGGGCGCTGGTCGCACGGCAACATGGCGTGCTCGCCCGCTGGCAGCTGCTCTCCCTCGGCATGAGCGCGGATGCGATCAAGCACCGCATGACGAACGGCCGTCTGCATCCGGTATGGCGAGGCGTGTACGCCGTCGGGCGACCGCAGCTCTCACACGAGGGCTGGTGGATGGCCGCTGTGCTCGCCTGCGGGCCGCACGCCCTGCTCAGCCATTTCGCGGCTGCAGCTTTGTGGCGTGTCGCGCCGTGGATCAAGCGCATCGACGTGAGCGTGCCCGCGCATGTGGCGCGGAAGCGCCCTGGCATCACGGTTCACCGCCGCGTGCTCGATCCGTCTGATCTGACCGAGCATCGGGGGATTCCCGTCATTGGTGTCGTGCCCACGCTCGTCGACCTCGCAACGCACCTCGCGCGCGACGCGTTAGAAGCAGCAATAAGCGACGCGGACAAACGCGGGCTGGTTGACCCCGAACGCCTGCGAACCAGTCTTGATCAGATGTCACCGCGTCCCGGGCTCGGCATCCTGCGCCGGACGCTCGACCGTCGCACGTTCCGAGCCACCGACAGCTGGCTCGAGCGGCGTTTCATGGCGATCGCCCGGCGGCGGGGCTGACGCCGCTTCGCTTCACGCACGAACAGGTGCGGTACGAGCCGGCAC
The DNA here is from genome assembly GCA_025928345.1 of Thermoleophilaceae bacterium. Taxonomy (GTDB): domain Bacteria; phylum Actinomycetota; class Thermoleophilia; order Solirubrobacterales; family Thermoleophilaceae; genus JAICJR01. The sequence continues at coordinate 4,973 of JAICJR010000062.1, forward strand.
ACGTGCAGGAGATCCTCGAGGCCGTGGCCGCACGACTGATCCGCTGAAGGATTTGGGTGGCTGGGACCCCCAAAGTCTTCAGCGGATGGCAGGATGCGTGCATGCCGAAGCTCACCTACCTCGGGCCTGAGGGGACGTTCACGCACCAGGCAGCGCGCGATCTGGCGCGCGACGGCGAGGAGCTCGAGCCGCTCGGCAGCGTGCGTGACGTCGTGCAGTCGGTGGAGAAGGGAGAGGCCGCGGCCGGGGTGGTTGCGTTCGAGAACAGCCTCGAGGGCCCGGTTCCCGCCAACCTCGACGAGCTGCTGCTTCAGACCACGCGCTGCGTGATCGCGGCTGAGCGCGTACTGCCCGTGTCCTTTACGCTCTTCCGCACGCCGGACGACCAGTCGCCGCTCCAGGTCGTGACCAGTCACGCGTTCGGGCTCGCCCAGTGCTCGCGCTTCATCGAGCAGGCCGGCGTGGAGGCACGCGAGGCGCCCAGCACCGCCGGCGCGTGCCGCGACCTCGCGCAATCGCCTAAGCCCGGCTGGGGCGCGATCGGGCCGCCGATGGCAGGCGAGATGTACGGACTGCGGACCGAGCGCGACCACATCGAGGACGACGAGCGGGCCGCCACCCGCTTCGTGGTGCTGCGAACGAGCTGCCCCGAGTTCACCGGCAAGGACCGCTCGGCATTCTCGTTCAGGCCGAGCCACGACGAGCCTGGGAGCCTCGTTCGCCTGCTCCAGGAGTTCGCGCTGCGCGACATCAACCTCACCGCGATCAAGTCCCGCCCCACGAAAGAGCTGCTCGGCGAGTACATCTTCTACATCGAGTGCGAGGGCCACATCGTCGAACCCCACCTGCGCGACGCGCTGCTGGGCGTGCTGCGCTTCGACAGCGTCACGCGCTTCCTCGGCTCGTTCCCAGAGGACGCCGGGCGCTCGCCGCAGCACCGCGTGGACAGCACAGGCGCGGCCACCGCGTACGAGCAGATGCTGGACAAGATCGCCCCGTGAGCCTCACTCGCGTTGGAGTGGCCGGGCTCGGGCTGATCGGCGGCTCGATCGTGCGCAGGCTCGCCGAGTTCCCGGACCTGTACGAGCCGATCGGCTTCGACGTGCAGCGCCAGCCGCGCTCGGGCCTCGAGCTGGCGGACTCGGTCGAGCATCTCGCGCAGACGGCGGACATGGTCGTGGTCGCGGCGCCGCCCCACGTCACAGGCGAGGTGCTGCGCACCGCGCTCGACGCGGATCCGGACGTGCTGGTCACGGACGTGTCGTCGGTGAAAGCGCCGATCGTGGACGCGGTGGGTCCCGACGTGCGCTATCTCCCCAGCCACCCGCTTGCCGGCTCGGAAACGGTCGGCTGGTCAGCGGCTCGCGCCGAGCTTCTCCAGGGCGCGACCTGGGCCGTGTGCCCTCCCGCAGCTGACGCGTCGCCCGAGCTGCTCTGCCGCTGGGGCGCCGTGTTCGACGCCTTCGACGCACGCCTGATCGTGTGCGATCCGGCCGAGCACGACCGTGCCGTGGCGCACACGAGCCACGCGCCCCACGTGGTGGCGGCCGCCCTGGCCGCCGCCCTCGCGCACAGCAGCTCGCCTCCGCTCACGGCAGCCCTTTCCGGCGGCTCGTTCCGCGAGGTGGCGCGGGTGGCGGCGTCGGACCCCGCGCTGTGGCGTGAGATCCTCGAGCTCAACGAGCACAACGTCGCCGCCGTGCTCGACGGCCTGCGAAAAGACATGAGCCCTCGACCCGACTGGGACGCCGGAGCCGAGATGTCGCGGCTCGTGCGCGAGCTCCGCTGGGCGCCTCCCATCTGGGAGCGGCGCGACTTCAACTGGCCGGCATGGAACGTGCTGCTCGAGCTCGGCCGCAACGGCATCGCGATCCGGCGCCCGGCGATGGAGGGCGAGCGCCTGAGGGTCGACGTGGCGGTGCGCTCATGAAATCCGTGCAGGAAACGCCCGCCCTGAGCGCCGTCTAGGAGCGGTCGGCTTGCCGTCGCGGGACGCCGCGTGGCAGACTGCCCCGCCATGGCCAACGTGATCGGACAGCGGGTCCGTCGCAAGGAGGATCCGCGCTTCCTAAAAGGTGAAGGTCGCTACGTCGACAACATGCCGTTCGACGACGCGCTCTATTTGACTTACGTGCGCTCGCCCATCGCGCACGCGCGCATAAACAGCATCGACGTGTCGCAGGCGCGCGCCCTGCCGAACACCCAGGTGTTCACGGCGGATGACGTCGAGCTGGACAAGCAGCCCCTGCCGCCGTTCATGGGCATCGACGAGCGTATGTACCGCCCGTTCGTGGCGAAGGACACCGTGCGCTTCGCCGGCGACATCGTGGCGTGCATCCTCACGGAGACGAAGGAGGCCGGCGAGGACGCCGCGGAAATGGTGTTCGTGGATTACGAGCAGCTGCCCGCCGTGACCGATCCGCGCGAGGCCGTGAAGGACGAGGTGGTGCTCTTCCCCGAACTCGGCACGAACGTCGCCGCCAAGCGCCCCCCGGAGCAGTCAGACGAGGATCTGTTCGGCGGTTGCGAGGCAGTTGTCGAAGGGACGCTCGTGAGTCAGCGCATGGCCTCGAGCGCGCTCGAGCCGCGCGCGGCAGCCGCCAGCGTGGACGGAAACGGCAAGCTCACCGCCTGGCTCTCAACGCAGACGCCGCACCAGGACCGCGAGGGCATCGCGGCCAACCTGGGCATGGAGCCGCAGAACGTGCGCGTGGTAGGACCGGACGTGGGCGGCGGCTTCGGCGCCAAGGGCCTCAAGGTCGAGGACATCCTGCTCTGCTGGCTCGCCCGCAAGACGGGCCGCACGATCCGCTGGGTTGAGTCGCGCAGCGAGAACATGGTCGCGCTCGACCACGGCCGCGCCATGGTGATCGACTTCAAGATCGGCGGCAGCCGCGATGGCAAGGTCGAGGCATTCCGGATGGACATCCTGTCGGACGCGGGCGCCTATCCGGGCCTCGGCTCGTTCCTGCCCAACCTCACCGGCATGATGGCGAGCGGCGTCTACAAGATTCCGAAGATCGGCGTGGCCGTCACCACGGTCACCACCAACACGACCACGATCGGCGCCTTCCGCGGCGCCGGCCGGCCGGAGGCCACGCAGGCGGTCGAGCGCGCGATGGACATGTGGGCGGACGAGCTGGGCATGGACCCGGCGGAGGTCCGGCGCGTGAACTTCATCCAGCCGGATGACTTTCCGTTCACCACCGCCTCGGGTGCCACCTACGACATCGGCGACTACGAGGGCGCGCTCGACAAGGTGATGCAGTCCGCCGGCTACGACGATCTGCGCGCCGAGCAGCAGCGCCGCCGTGACAACGGCGACTCCAAGCAGCTCGGCATCGGTCTGAGCGTGTACGTGGAGATCACGAACGGGCTCGGCGAGTCCGAGTTCGGCGCCGTGCGGATCACGAAGGACGGCGAGGCGGTCCTGCGCACGGGCTCGTTCTCGCACGGACAGGGGCACGAGACCACGTTCGCGATGATCGTGGCCGAGCGCCTTGGCATGCCGGTGGAGAAGGTGAGCGTGATCAAGGGCGACACCGACGAGGTCGCGCGCGGCACGGGCACCTACGGCTCGAAGTCGACGCAGATCGGCGGCGCGGCGGCAGGACAGGCGTCCGAGGAGCTGCTCGAGAAGGCGCGCCGCCTGGTGGCTGACCTGATCGAGGCCTCGCCCGACGACATCGTGCTCGACGCCCAGCAGGGCCGCTTCCATGTGGCGGGCGCGCCGCAGTCGGGTCTCTCGTGGGGAGAGCTGGCGGCGCGACTCGATAACGACGGGCGGCTCCAGGAGCTGAGCGTGGAGACGGACTTCAAGGCCGACGCCCCGAGCTTCCCGTTCGGCGCGCACCTCGCGGTGGTTGAGGTGGACACGGAGACGGGCGCGGTCCAGATCCTGCGCCACGTCGCCGTGGACGACGCCGGCACCGTGATCAACCCGATCGTGGCCGACGGCCAGGTGCACGGCGGCGTGGCCACCGGCATCGCCCAGGCGCTCTACGAAGAGGTGATGTACAGCGAGGACGGCAACCCGGTGACGGGAAGCTTCGTGGGCTACGCCTTCCCCTCGGCGGCCGAGATTCCGTCGATCGAGCGCGTGGAGATGGTCACGCCAACTCCGCTGAACCCGCTCGGAGCCAAGGGCATCGGCGAGTCAGGCACGATCGGAGCCACGCCGGCGGTGCACAACGCTGTGGTGGACGCGCTGAAGCCCTATGGGGTTAAGAACATCGATATGCCCGCTAATGGCGAGAGGGTTTGGAACGCCATTAACGGCTCGGGTAGGGAGTAAGGCGTAGGGAGTAGGGAGCGCGGTCGTCCGTGGCCGGCCCCCTCGCTTCGCCGCGTCTAAAGCAGCAATAACGGATGGGCTCCCCCGTGGGTGCTCGCTCTTTATTGCTGCGGTAGACGCTCCGTACGAGCGCAGCGCGCCGCGGAGAGCGCGCTCCCTACTCCGTACTCCCTACAGATCTTCCTTGTCGGTGCGATCTTCCTTCACGCCCAGGAAGTCTCGGTAGGCATCGACAACATCATTCGCCTCGCCCCACATCTCGAGGTGGCCCTTGTTCATCCACACGGCCTGGTGGCAGAGGTCGCGGATCGAGCCGAATGCGTGGCTGACGAGGACGATGGTGCGGTCCTCGGCGCAGAGTGAGCGCATCTTGTCGAAGGACTTGCGGCGGAACTTCGCGTCGCCCACGGACAGCGCCTCGTCGATCAGCAGGATGTCCGGATCCATGTGGATCGCGACAGCGAAGGCGAGCCGGCCGTACATGCCGGACGAATAGGCGCGCATCGGCAGGTCCATGAACTCGCCGAGCTCGGCGAAGTCGACGATCTCCTCGTACTTCTCCTCGAGCTCCATCTTGTTGAGCCCCGCGGCGAGGCCGCCGAGGATCACGTTCTCGCGCCCGCTCAGCTCGCGGTTGAAGCCGACGCCCAGCGCGAGCAGCGTGCTCACGCGCCCGACGACCTCCACGCGCCCCTCGGTGGGCGGCAGGATTCCCGCGATCGTGCGCACGAGCGTGGACTTGCCGGCGCCGTTCGCGCCCACCACGCCGAGCACCGTGCCCTTCTCCACCTGGAACGAGACGTTCTTCACCGCCTCGATCTCGCGCACGAGCTTCTCGCGGCGACCGAGGCGCAGCAGCGTGGTGCGCAGCGTCGGGATCTTCTCGTATGCCGTGCGGTAGGTGATCGAGACGTTCTCGACCTTGATGCTGACGTCGGACGCCGGCCGGTAGCCGGCATGCGCGTGCGACTGCTCAGATACGGACGGCAAAGTCACGCTCCCGTGAGATGAAGAACAGCGAGCCGGCCAGGAGGCCGAAGATCGCCCAGCCCGTGCCTATGAGCATCAGGTTGAGCGGCGGCGCCTGCTGCTTCTGGAGGACGTCGCTCCAAGAGGCAAGCATCGACGCCATCGGGTTGAGCAGCAGCCAATGCTGGATGTGCTTGGGCACGTCGTCCCAGTAGTAGAGGATCGGCGAGATGTACATCCAGATCCTCAGCAGGTAGGGCAGGAAGCTCGACAGGTCGCGGAAGTACACCTGTGCAGCACCGCAGAACATCGCGACGCCGGTGGAGAAGACCGTGACCATCGCGACGATCGGGATCGCCCACAGCATGTTGATGGTGAGCCCGCCACCCGAGGCGAAGTGGATGATCGCCCAGATCGCCAGCGTGGGCACGAAGCGCTTGAACGAGGTGGCCATCGAAGCGAGCGGAAGCAGCGTGCGCGGGAACGCCGTGTTGAGGATCAGCCCGCCGCCGCGCACGACCGAGTTGGACCCCTCGGTGGCGCCGGTCTGGAGCACCTGGTAGAGGAAGAGGCCGCCAAGCAGGTGCGCGAAGAAGCTGAGCGGCCGCGGGTGGTGGCGGATCAGGTCGACCAGCAGGAAGTAGACCGAGCCGAGCAGCAGCGGGTTGAGCAGCAGCCAGAGCTGGCCGAACGCGGTGTCGAAGTGCTTCGCCCGCATCGTGGTCCGCGACAGCTCGAACGCGAACTCGCGCCGCTTCCATACGAGGCCGAGGTAATGCCGCATCGGCGGCAGGCCCACCTTGTGCGGCAGGTAGACGTGACGCTCCCCGTACTCGTCGTCGCGGTAGGCCTCCGGGAGGAGATGGCCATCTGCGAGCGCCTCGCGCTCCGCGGAGATGGCTTCCTTTGCCTTTTCTTCAGCCGAGGTCGTGCTCATTGCTCAGTTAAGTGTGCCCCCCGGTAGGTCACCGTAGACGGTCCGACGCGAGAATCGCCACGAGGTGGCCGACGAGCGTGATGGCGCCCACCGGCAAGAGCGCAATCACGAGCACGCGCGAGCCGATTCGGTCCCCCGCGGCCGTGTCCGCGATCGCAGCGGCCAAGGCTAGCAATGAGAACTCCACGGCGACGAAGGCGCGGAAGAACGGGATAAGCCCGGCGGCGCGCCGGATTCGGCGCAGGAGCCCGCCGCGCGGTGCCGCCACCGACTGCGCGTCCACGGCCTTCGGCCGCCCGGATTCCGCCCGCGCCACGTTCACGAGGACGGTCTCCGACTTGATGAGGAGAACCATCACCGCGACCAACAGGCCGAGCGTGGTCCAGCCGCCGAGCGAGTGCCAGCCGCCGTCCGCGCGGATGCCGAGCCCGATCGGCAGCGCGGCCTCGGTGAGGTAGTGCGCGATGCGGTCGAGGTAGATGCCGGCGGGTGAGGACTGGCCGCGCACGCGGGCGAGCTCACCGTCGCTGCAGTCGAGCAGGAGCTGCAGCTGGATGAGCAGCGCAGCGCCAATCGCCGCGGCGAGGTTGGGGAGGCTTGTGAGCGCGGCGGCCGCGAGCCCGGCAACGGTCATCATCGCCGTGACCTCGTTCGGCGAGACCGGCGTGGGCAGGAGCAGCCGCGTGAGGTAGGGCGACACGCGGCGCATGTACAGCCGTCCCGCCCAGTGCTCGGCGCTGTGGCGGTCGAAGATCTCGGCCGGCTGGCCGATCGCCCGGATCTCAGCCAGCGAGGGCGTCGGCGTACGAGTGGACGTGATTGAGGATCGCCTCCTCGTCGAGATCGAGGTGCTCCAGGATGGTGAACCGGTCCGGCCGCGTGCGCGGCGCATACGCAACCGCCTGCGCGAACTGCTCGTCGCTCAGACCGACGTCGCGGTGCGTTCGCGGCAGCTCGTGGCGCGCGAGGCAGGAGTCGAGCTCGGCCGCGAGTGCGTGATCGCCCTGAAGGTGGGCGGCGAAGCGAGCACCGATGCCTGCCAGCTCGCCGTGCAGCGCGGTGTCCGGGAAGAGATGGTCGATGGCGTGGACGATCTCGTGGTCGGCGCCGCTGCACGGTCTACTGCTTCCGGCGGTCGCCATCGCGAGGCCGGAGAGCACGAGCGCTTCCGCGAGGACCACGAGGAAGTCGTCGTCCTCCACCGTGCCGTCGCTCTCGAGCACCGCCTGCGCGCCCGTGTGCGCGAGGGCCACGGACAGCCCGTCGATCGGCTCGCCGCGCTCGCGCTTCGCGAGCCGCCAGTCCGCGATCGCCGAGAGGTTGCTGATCGCGTCACCCACGCCCGAGCGACGCATCTGCACCGGGCTCGTGCGCACGTAGTCGAGGTCAACGAGCACGGCCACCGGCATCTGCACGCCGTAGGAGGCCTTCTGCCCCTCGTGCGCGAGCGACGACACCGGCGAGGCGATGCCGTCGTGCGAGAGGCTCGTGGCCACGGCCACCATCGGGAGGCCGGCGAGGGTGGCGGCGTGCTTGGCGACGTCGAGCGTGCCGCCGCCGCCGATGCCCACCACGGCGTCGTAGAAGCGTTTGCGCAGCCGGTCAGCGAGGTCGAGTGCGGAATTGAGCGCGCCGCCCTCCTCGACGCGCACGATGTCGCAGTTCTCGAGCGCGGGATCCACCACGGCGGCGATCTCGTCGCCATAGCCGGGGCCGACCGCCACCGCCACGTGACCGCCGGCCGAGATGCGCCGGTCCGCAAGAAGATCGCCGAGACCGGCCACCGCGCCGGGCCCGATCTCCACCGCCATCGGGGCGGCGAGCATGCGGGCTAGTAGAGGCACGCGAGCTCCCGGGCGCGGCCCAGGTCGTCGTGGTCGTCCACCTCCACCCAGTCCACCGCCCCGATCGGCGCCGTGCCGACCACCCCGCCGCGGTTCACGAACTCCTGGAAGCCGTCCTCGTAGTAGAGCTGCGGGTCGCGCTTCCAGGTGGCCTCGAGGGCGTCCGCCAGCGCGTCGGCCGCCGCGGGCTCGATCAGCGTCAGCCCGATGTACTCGCCGCGGGCCTCTTCCATGGGCAACTGCTTCGTGATCCGGCGCATGAAGCCCTCTTCTGAAAGACCGACCTTCATCGACTCCTCATTGAGCCTGCTCTCATCGTCGTCGATCGCGATCACGATGTCCTGTCCGCGGGAGGCGAGTAGTCGCTCCTCCACCGAGACGGGATGCACGGTGTCGCCGTTCACGAGCAGCACGCCGTCGCCGAACGCGTGACGCGCGCACCAGAGCGAGTACGCGTTGTTCCAGATCTCCGCCTTCGGGTTCTCCACGAGCTCGATCTTCACGCCGTAGCGGCGCTCGAGCTCCGGCTTGCGCTCGTCCACGCGCGCGGCCGCGAAGCCGGTGACCACCACCACCTCGTCAAGTCCCACCTGCTTGAGGTTGGCCACCGCGAGGTCGAGGATGGAACGGTCGTCGTCGATCTGGAGCAGCGTCTTCGGCAGGTCGTCCGTCAGCGGCTGCAGCCGCCGCCCGGCTCCCGCCGCCAGCACCATCCCGATCATTCGTTTCCGTCCTCCTCGTCGGCGTATGTGTAGGGCCCGTCGGCACGTGCGTGGCGCGTCCAGCTCCACACGCTCTCACCCACGAACACGATTGCCATAAGTACGGCCGCCACGGCCATTCCGGCGGTGGTCACGGCCACGGCCAGGGCGACGAACGCGAGGATGATCCTCCCCTCCCAGCCGCCCGTGGCGGTGCTCACCCAGGCGGGGGGAGGCGCGCCCTGCTGGCGCAGACGGTACACGGTGTCGTAGTGGTGAAAGGCCAGCACCGCGAGGAGGGCGAAGCACGCCCTCATCGCGTCCCCGTGCGCGAGCGCGGCGGTGAGGATGAGCAGGCCGTACTCGAGTGCGCGGATCGTGCCGGGGACGAGCCAGCTGAAGCGGCCGCGTAATTGCAGGCGGCAAGCGAGGAGGCCGTCGTCTCTCAGGGCGGTGACGAAACTCGAGTCGATGTGTCCGGAGCGCCTGGCGACCGTGTGCATCAGGTGCGCTGAGAGCGAGTAGATCCCGCCGATGCCGCCCCACACGAGCAGCACGATGAACGTGGTGCGCGGAGTGAACAGCGCGGCGGTGAGCGAAATCGCCGCGAAGCGCTCGCCGATGGGGAACACGATCATCTTCTTGAGCCAGTGCACGCCCGGCGGCTTGTCGAGCAGGCGGGAGATGCCGAGCGCGCGGGCGGCGGTGCCGCCTTCGTTATGGATGGCCGCCGGCGCGCGCACGAGGGCGGTGTCCTGTTCTGGCGGCGGCCCGGGCCGGTCGCCCGGCTGGTCCAGCGGCGGCTGCGGCGCCGACGCGAGCGCCTTGTAGTGCACGTCCCAGTACGAGAACTCGAGCATGTGCCGCACCGTCTGGAGGCTGAGCGCGGCCGCCGCCAGCGGCCAGGCGTTCACGCCGAAGCCGCGCACGCTGCCGATCGCGAGCCCGGCGTACACGAGGTACTCCTTGCCGCGGTCGAACACGGAGTCGAGCCAGGCGCCGAAGCGCGAGAACGTGCGCGTGTAGCGCGCGAGCTGGCCGTCCACACAGTCGAACATGAAGGCCACCTGGAGCAGGACCGCGCCCGCGATCAGGCTCCAGCGATGTCCGTACGCGAAGCCGGCGGCGGCGAGCACGCCGAGGCACATCGACAGCACCGTGATCTGGTTGGGCGTGAGTCCGATCCGCGCGGCCGCACGCGCCACAAAGCGCGAGTACGAGCTGACGAAGAAGGTTGTGAAAAAGCCGTCGGTCGATTTCACGGCGGCATCGAGCCGTGCGCGGTCCTCGTCGTAGCCGGCGAGCCCCTGCGCCGCGTGCTGCGAGTCGTCCTTCGACCTGGGGCGAGCCCAAAACTGGGTGCGCGCATCGCGCGCCGCCACGCGCGTGCCGCCACGGACGAGCACGGTCAGGATGAGGGACACGAGGTCGGGCTCTTCAGAGTCGCCAAATGCCACTGCGGTGAGCGTGCTCGCGAGTTCTGGCACATCGGCGGCGTCCACGCGCAGCACGCTGGCGAAGAAGGCACTCGGCGCGCCCACCCAGTGGTAGTCGCTCGAAGCGCTCAGCACCTGCCCAGCCAGTGCGCGCACCGGAAACCCGGTCGGCTCGTCGCGAGTGAGCGCGGCCGTGCCCCCGCCGAGTCGGTCGAGCGGAGTGGGCTGGGTGACGAGCTCGCCGGGGAGCAGCACCAGGTCGCCGCCCGGCGAGCGTGCGAGCTCGGCTACTACTCGCAGGTCGGACGAGCTGTTCTCTGACACGTGGACGACCACGCTCGGCAGAAGCGAGTCGATCGCGGAGGCGAACATCGGGCGGGCGAGCACGTGCACCTCGGCGCCGTCCAGCTGCGCGACGAGGCGCTCGAGCGGCGTCGTGTCGCCGAAGCGCAGCGCTGCCGCGATGCCGCCGTCCTCGGCCGGCGCGGTGGCGAACACGATCGCCCGCGTCGTCATGCGAGCTCACCCAGCAGCGCGTCCCAGCGTGGGCCGATGTTCGCGAGGTCGTACTGCCGCGCCTTGTCCGGTGCCACCGCGCCGTAGCGCCGCCTCTTCTCCTCGTCCTCGATCAACTCCATGAGCGCGCGCGTAAGGCCGCTCACATCGCCGTCCGGCACGAGGATGCCGTCGCGGCCGTCGCTAACGATCTCGCCCGGACCGCGCGGGCAGTCGAAACTCACCACCGGCAGGCCGCAGCTCATAGCCTCGAGGATGACCATTCCGAACCCCTCATAGCGCGAGCTGAGGACGAAGATCGAGCCCTTCGCCAGCTCCTCGTGCAGGCTGCGGCTCGTGCCCATCAGGAACACGTGGTTGTACAGCTCGTGCTCCACGATCAGGTCGCGCAGCGCCGCGCGCTCCTCGCCCGAGCCGTAGATGCGCAGCTTCCAGTCGGGGTGCGCTCCCGCCACCTCGGCGTAGGCGCGGATGAGGAGGTCGAAGCCCTTCTGCATCCGCAGCCGTCCCGCGGCCACCACCACCTTCTCGTCGAGCGAGGAGAGCGCCTCGCTAGAACGAGGGAGCGCGTTGGGGATGCGCGCAACGTGCACCCCGCTGCCGTCGAGCAGCCGCGAGTAGTCGCGCATGTCGTCTTCCGTGAGCACGGCAAGCGCGTCAAGCTTCGGGTACTCGCGCTTGATGCGCGCGAACAGGCCTGGCCGGTGCGACAGGAAGTTCATGTGCTCCTGAGCCACCACCTTCACGCCCGGCGGGACGAGTGACGGCGCGGCGACGTTGAGGCCGGGGCGCGTGGTGATCAGCACACCCGGAGGCAGCGAGCGCAGACGCCGCGCGAGCCGGATGTCCGTGAGCAGGCTGCACGCGCTGAAGCCGTAGTCCTCCGGGTGGATAAGCGCGCTCGGCAGCGCGCGCAGCAGGCGCTCGAGTGGCCGCAGCGGAGCGCGCAGGTCATCCACCGCGCTGAGTCCCACGCCATCCGGAAAGCGCAGCGCGGGCATGTCGCGCCGGCGGATCACGCTGATCACCTCGACGTCGTGCGAGCGGGCGAGCCACTCGGCGGTGTTGAAGGTGGTCCGGATCGTGCCGCCCACGCCGTACGCGTGGAGCAGAAG
>JAICJR010000217.1 GCA_025928345.1 Thermoleophilaceae bacterium
CTGAACGTCGTCGTGGCCGTTGCCGGGCCGCTGCTGGTCGCGGCTGTCTGGGGCGCCTTCCTCGCACCGAATGCCAGCGGGCGTCTCGATCCGCCCGCCCGTTGGGCGCTCGAGCTTCTTGTGCTCGCGGCCGGAATCGCAGCGCTGGTGGCCGTGTCCGAACCGCTGCTGGGCGTGGCATTGGGCGTGGTCGCCATCGCCAATGCGATCCTGCTTCACGTCTGGGGGCTCGACGGGGACGTACGCGGCCTCGACGAGGAACCGGCGCGGCGCGCCGGTTAGTTCAGCCCTCCCACAGGCAGGGCTGAGCCGGCGGCTCGACCGAGCCCGCGCGCACCCGCCGGTACACACGAGCAGCGCCTTCGGCAGCCCGTGCGCTCCTTGCTCCGGAGCACACGGGCGGCCTCGACGCACGTTCCGCTGCATTTGCCGCCTCCAGCGCCATACGACCCGCGGGGGTGACGGGTCCGAAGGGCGCTCGCGCGCGGGGTAGCTGCGAGCGCGGGGCGGGAGGCGAGTCTTCGCGGAACCACTCGCTCCGCAGTCCCTCGTCCTCAAACCAGGCAAGTTCCTCCCAGCCTGACTCGAGCCGAACCTCTCCGAGAGTGGCGAACTCCACCGCTACGTCGAGCGCGCGGAGCAGGGGACGCGGGATGCGGGAGGCGGGGAACATGTGTTCGGAAAGGTACGGAGGGGGTCGGACGGAAAAAGTTCCGTGCTCGCGACGCAGGTACCCTCCGCGCCCGAATGGCCGAGCGCTACGTCCACACGCTCCGCGTCCGCTACCGCGAGTGCGACCAGCAGGGCGTGGTCTTCAACGGCCACTACTTCTCGTGGTTCGATGACGTCTTCACGGAGGGGCTGCGTGAAGCCGGCCTGCCGTACAAGGAGATCATCGACGCGGGGGTTGACATGGTGGTGGCCGAGGCAACCGCGCGCTATCGCTCAGGCGCCCGCTTCGACGACGAGGTCGACCTCCACTGGTGGGTCACGCGCCTCGGCAACACCGGGATGACCACCCGGATAGACGTCATGCGCGGCGACGACCTCCTCGTCGAAGGCGAACTGCGCTACGTGTTCGTCGACGCCGGCACCACGAACAAGCGGCCGATGCCGGACGACATCAGGGCGAAGCTCGAGCCCTACGTCGCCTCAGACGGTTGAGCCGAGCGAGGTCCAGATGTCGATCTTCGTGCGCGTGCGCGAGATCACCTCGTCCGTGAACTCGGACGTGGTGGCATGCCCGCCGAGATCGGGCGTCCGCACCCCGGTGGCGGTGGCCTCCAGCACGGACTCGTAGATCGCGCGCGACGCCAGGTCCGCCGCACGGTTCCCCGCCTGGCCGATGTAGTGCAGCACCGCCGCCCCGGCCATGATCATGCCCATCGGGTTGGCGATGTTCTTGCCGAGCAGCGCCGGCGCCGTGCCGTGCGGCGCCTCGGACATGACCACGCAGGTCTCGTACTCGTCATCGAACGAGAGCAGGACGGACTCGGCCCCCGCGATCGAGCCGAACAGCGGCAGCACGAAGTCGGAAAGGCAGTCGCCGTCGCGGTTCAGGGCGGGAATCACAAGCGGCGCATCGGCGGCGCCCGACACGAGCCCCGCGTAGGTCGCATCGATCAGCACCGGCTGGTACGGCACCTCCGGATGCCGCTCGGAGGCGTCGTCGAGCTCCTCCTTCAGCATCCCCTCGTACACGGGCGAGACCGTCCACTTCGGCCCGCCGTACACGCGCCCGTGGATCTTCGTCGCGGTGCGGAAGCTGTACTCGGCGACCGCGCGGCACACGCTCCGCGAGATCCGCTCGGTGCGGTAGGCGACCTCGTCCCCCTCCTCGTCGTCGCGCCATTGCTTGGCGCCGTAGGCGTCGCCCACCGCCATGCGCACCACGGAGATCGGGTAATGCACGCCCGCGATCGGCGTGACGCCCGGGATCCTGCGGCCGGTGCGGATGATCACCTTGCCGTCGATCTCCTCGCGCAGAATGCGGTTCGGGCTGCCCACGTCGTCCTTGCCCTCGGGCGTGATCGTGGCGGCCTTTATTCCGTAACCGGCCTCGTGCATCGCGCGGGCGGCTGAATGAACCACGTCGTTGTTCGTGGACCGGCGGTTCTCGAGCGAGAGGTCGTAGTGCTCGAGCTCGACGTCCACCTGGGTCACGCCCGGGTCGAGCACCCGGATCGACTGCTCGAGCAGCTCCTGGCCGGTCTCGTCGCCCTCGAGCACGATAATTCGCGCGTCAGCCATCGGCTTCTGGACTCTACCCAGCGCAACTCATGAGCGAACTGAAGTGCACCTGGTGCGGGGCGACGGTGGAGGCCGAGGACGGCTACCGCCTCGCTGAGCCCGCGGGCGCGCGCCGCGCGGTGTTCTGCAGGCTCGAGCACGTCGTGCCGTGGGCGATCCAGGGGCCGAAGTGGGAGGCGGGGGAGATCGAGGAGCCGAAGGCGATCGAGGACTCGCTCGACCGCTGTGCCCACTGCGAGCAGCCGCTCGACGAGACGCGCATCCTGCTCGTTCGCCACCGCGGCGAGCACCGGATTCCGGACGCCTTCTGCTCAGTGGAGCACGCGGCCGAGTGGGCGAAGGCCGGCGGGCGCTGGCGCTAGCGCCGCTCGAGGATCACGAGCGGGATCTGGCGCTCGGTGCGCTTCTGGTACTCGGCGTAGCCGGCGTAGTTGTCGACCACGCGCGGCCACAGGCGCTCGCGCTCCTCGGGCGTGGCCACGCGGGCGTGGACCGGACGGTGTTCCCGGCCCACCTGCACGGTCGTGTCCGGATTCGCCTTGAGGTTGTGGAACCACGCCGGGTTCTTCGGGTAGCCGCCCTTGGAGGCCACGAGCACGAGGTCGTCGCCGTCGCCGTTCGTGTAGCTGAGCGGGCTCACCCGCTTCTGACCGCTCTTCGCGCCCACGTGCGTGAGGAGCAGCGTGGGCGGCGCGCCGGGCACGCGGTGACCGATCAGCCCACCGCTCGCCCGGTAGATGAAGGTGTGGCCCGCCATCACGCGCCGGATCAGCGGCCAGGAGCGGTCGCCGAGCTGCCGCATCTTCTCGCTCGCGCTCATGCCGCCGCGTCCTCACGCGGGCCAAGGCCGAGTGCGTCGGCGCGCTCCTCCATGGCGGCGATCACCTTCGCGATGTGCTCGTCGAAGTCCACGCCGAGCTCCTCGGCGCCCTGGCGCACCTCGTCGCGGTTCACCCCGGCCGCAAACGAGGGCTGCTTGAGCTTCTTCTTCACCGACTTGGGCGTCAGGCCGACGATCCCGGTGGGTCGCACCATCGCGCATGCCGCGATGAACCCCGACAGCTCGTCTACGGCGAACAGCGTCTTCGACAGCTTCGTTTCACGTGGTACGCCCAGGAACGTGGCGTGGCCAGCCACCGCGTTCACCAAGATCTCGGGGTAGCCGCGCTCCTCGAGCTCCTTCAGAGCCACCCGCGGATGGCCGGTGTCGAGGTCCGGATAGCGCTCGTAATCGAGGTCGTGCAGGATCCCGGTGGCGGCCCACAGCTCCTCGTCCTCGCCCCACTCGCGCGCGTAGTAGACCATCGCGGCCTCCACGCCGAGCACGTGCTTGCGCAGCGAGTCCGACTGCGTCCATTCGCAGAAGAGCTCCCACGCCTGATCGCGCGACACGTCCATGGGCGAGGAAACTACCTCAAAGCCGCGAAAACTCCGTTGGAATGGCCTTCGATACCCTTGCCCCTCCGCTTGCGTCCCCGAAGCACGCTGTAACGCGCATGGAGAAGTTCGTAATTGAAGGCGGCCAGCCGCTGTCTGGCACGATCGTGCCAGCAGGCAACAAGAACGCCGCGCTGCCCGCCCTTGCCGCCTGCCTCCTCACCGAGGAGGAGGTCGTGCTGCGCAATATCCCGCGCATCAAGGACGTGGAGGCGATGGTGGGCCTGCTCGACGGGATCGGCGTGCGCGTGGAGTGGCGCGAGGACAACGTGGTGGCGCTGAACGCCGCGGATGTGCGCCCGCACGACGTGGATGCCGAGCTGTCCGAGCTGATCCGCGCTTCCTTCCTGCTCGCCGGGCCGCTGCTCGCGCGCTTCGGCAGCGTGGACATGCCGTCTCCAGGTGGCGACGTGATCGGCCGCCGCCGGCTCGACCCGCACCTGGACGCCTTCCTCTCGCTGGGCGCGGACATCGAGCTCTCCCGCGGCAGCTACCGCCTGCGCGCGTCCGGCGGGCTCAAGCCCTGTGACTTCTTCCTCGACGAGCCGTCGGTGATGGCGACCGAGAACGCCTTGATGGCGGCGGCCCTCACTCCAGGCTCGACCGTGATCCACAACGCCGCCTCCGAGCCGCACGTGCAGGACCTCGCGCGCATCCTGCTCCAGATGGGCGCGCGCGTTGAGGGCATCGGCTCGAACGTGATGATCGTCCACGGCCGCGACCGCCTCGGCGGCGCCGACTACACGATCGGCCCGGACTACATCGAGGTGGCGAGCTTCGCGGCGCTGGCCGCGGTGACGGGCGGCGAGCTGCGCGTGAAGGACGTGGTGCACGAGGACCTGCGCATGACGGCGATGGTGTTCGGCCGCTTGGGCTGCCGGCTCGAGCCCGACGGGAACGACCTGCTCGTCCCGCCCGGGCAGGACCTGCGCATCCGCGACGACGTGGGCGACGCCACCGCCAAGATCGAGGACGGCCCGTGGCCCGCCTTCCCCGCTGACCTCACGAGCATCGCTCTCGCGCTCGCCACGCAGTCGGACGGCATGGTGATGATCCACGAGAAGATGTTCGAGAACCGTCTCTTCTTCGTGGACAAGCTGATCAACATGGGGGCTCGGGTGATCCTCTGCGACCCGCACCGCGCGGTCGTCGCAGGCCCGAGGCGTCTTCACGGCGAGCGCATGGAGAGTCCCGAC
>JAICJR010000104.1 GCA_025928345.1 Thermoleophilaceae bacterium
GCGTTGTGGAAGAAGTAGAAGCCGAAGTCGCAGAACGCGCCCGCAATCGGCTCGCCGTCCACGGTGAGGTGCTTCTCGGGCAGGTGCCAGCCGCGCGGGCGCACGAGCAGCGTCGCCACCTCTTCGTTCAGCCGGTACTTCTTGCCGTCCTCCTGCTCGAACTTGATCGTGCCCTCGATCGCGTCCGTGAGGTTCACGTGGCCCTCGATCATGTTCTCCCAGGTGGGCGAGTTCGAGTCCTCGAAGTCCGCCATGAACCCGCGAGCGCCGGAGTTGAGCGCGTTGATCACCATCTTGCGCTGCGTCGGCCCGGTGATCTCAACGCGGCGGTCCATCAGGTCGGTCGGCGCGGCGGCCACCACCCAGCTGTCGTCCTCGCGAATCTCGCGTGTGGACTCCAGGAAGTCGAGCGTCCCGCCGGCCTCGAGCTCGGCGCGCCGTTCGACACGCTTCTGGAGCAGCTCCTGGCGCGTCGACTCGAACTCGCGATGCAGACCCGCCACGAACTCGAGCGCCTCCTCCGTGAGCACCTCCTCCATGCGGTCCTTCACCGGCGCGTGGATCTCAAGGCCCTTCACGTCAACGCTTGCCATTCCTGCTGCCTCCCTGTATCGACATCTGAATCAGCTCCACCGGGTGCAGCACGCTCAGCGGCTGCCCCATCTCCTCGCTCACGGCGGCGATCTGGATCGCGCACCCGGGGTTGCCGGCGGCGATCGTCTCCGCGCCTGTGGCGAGCAGGTTCTGCACCTTCCGGCGCCCCAGCTCGATGGCGGGCTCCGGATTCAACAGGTTGTAGATACCCGCGGAGCCGCAGCAAATCTCCCAGCCCTCCGGCTCCACGACCTCGAGGCCCGGAATCTGGCCGAGCAGCTCGCGCGGCTGGGCGCGCACGGCCTGCGCGTGGGCGAGGTGGCAGGCATCGTGGTAGGCCACCTTCATATTCACCGGGTGCCGCTCGGCGCGCGTGCCGGCTTCGGCGAGCAGCTCGGTGATGTCGCGCACCTTGTCGCTGAACGCCTTTGCCCTCTCCGCCCACGCCTGGTCCTCGCGGAGCAGGTGCCCGTAGTCCTTCATGGACGAGCCGCAGCCGGCGGCGTTCGCCACCACGTGGTCGCAGCTCTCGAACGCCTCGATCGTCGCGCGCGCGAGGTCCGTCGAGTCGTATCCCGTGTGCATCTGAAGCGCGCCGCAGCAGCGCGGCAGACGCGGCGCGTGCACGTCGAAGCCCTCCGCCGCGAGCACCTTCGCCGTGGCCACGTTCACGTCGTGGAAGAACACGCGCTGCACGCAGCCCTGGAGCAGCCCGACCGTGCCACGCTTCTCGCCGCGGGCCTCGATGCGCTCGGGCAGTCGCTTGAAAGACTTGCGCAGCGGCGTGTCCGGTGTGAGCGACGCGAGCGCGCGGGCGCGCGGGAGCGGTCCGCCACGGCGTGCCAGCTGGTGCATGCCGAGCTTGCGCGAGACCGCCATGAGCGGCGCGAGCGCGCGCAGTCGCGCCGGGTGCGGGAACAGCTCGAAGAGCAGGTTTCGCCAGAGGCGGTCGGCGGGAGCGCGCGAGTGGTTGCGCTCCACCTGGGCGCGCGTGTCCTCGATCAGCTTGTCGTACTGCACGCCGGACGGGCAGGCGGTCACGCACGCCATGCAGCCCAGGCAGCGGTCCCAGTGCGTCACCACCTCGTCCGACACCTCGGCGCCCTCGCGCGCCTCGCGCATCAGCACGATGCGCCCGCGCGGCGAGTCCATCTCCTCGCCCCACAGCTGATAGGTCGGGCAGCTCGGCAGGCAGAAGCCGCAGTGCACGCAGTCCTCGATCAGCTCCTTCTCCGGCGGGCGGATGGTGTCGAAGCTCGTCATACGGGAAATGTTCCCGGCGCGAAGACTCCCGCCGGATCGAAGCGCTGCTTCACGCGCTGGGCGAGCGGCGACGGCTCGGCGTCCCACACGTCGAGCGAGGCGCGCACGTCGCGCGGCGCGTCCAGCACCACACAGGGGAAGGGCGCGAGTTCGCGGCGCAGGTCGCCGATGCGCTCCGGGTCGAGCGTGACCCACGAGATCCCGAGCGACGCGCGCGCGACAAGCGAGCCGCCGAGCGACTCCGCAGCGCGCATCGTCCGCGCGAGCTCCGCCTGCCTGCCGGACACGCGCATCACCGCGCGGTCGGAGCTGCGCTGGCTGTCGCGCTGGAACGCCCACAGCTCGAAGTCGTCCTCCACGACCTCGGTGTCGAGGCCCGCTCCGGCAAGCACGCGCGCGGCGGCCTCCGCCTGTTCCATGGCGGTCTCGCCGCCCACTCGGCCGAGGGCGGCTCCCTCGCCGCCTCCCCAGCGCACGTCCACGCACTCCTTCTCGAGCGACGCATGAGCGAGATCGGAGGCGCCGCGCGCCACCGCATCAGGGTCGTTTGAGCGGCCGATGGCGGTGACCGTCCGCTTCGGTTGCGGATGGAGGCGCACCACCACCTGCAGAATCAGGCCGAGCGTTCCGAACGAGCCCGCAAAGAGCTTGGCCAGGTCATAGCCAGCCACGTTCTTGATCACCTTGCTTCCCGACTTGGCGACGGTGCCGTCCGACAGCGCGACGGTCATGCCGAGCACGAGGTCGCGCGGCGCGCCGTAGCGATGGCGCAGTGGACCGGAGTCGCCTGTGGCGATAACGCCGCCGATCGTGGCGGCGCCGCCCTCCCCCAGCGGAGGGTCGAGGGCGAGCATCTGCCCCGCGGCGGAGAACTGCTCCTGGGCACGGGCGATCGGCACGCCAGCCTCGAGGATCGCGGTGAGATCGCCCTCGTTGTGCTCGACGATCCGGTCGAGCTCCGCGGTGGAGACCACGACCTCCGGATCAGGCGCCGGGGTTCCCCACTCGAACTTCGTTCCGGCACCGCGCACGCGCAGCGCCTTTCCAGCCCGCCCGCATTCGGCCACGAGCTCCGCGGACATCAGAACCGTTCCGCGATCCCAGCGGCCTCCAAGGGGTGCTGTCGATAAGGCCCTGGCACCTCGCCACACAGCCGCGGCGTGGGCATCACCTTGCCGGGATTCGCCATGCCCGCCGGATCGAACGCGCAGCGCAGGCGCTGGAAGGCGTCGAAGTCGGCCTCCTCGAACATGCGCGGCATGTAGCGCTTCTTGTCGTAGCCCACACCGTGCTCGCCCGTGATCGACCCGCCGGCGTCCACGCAGGCGGTGAGGATCTTTCCCGACAGCTCCTCGGCGCGCTCGGCCTGGCCCTCCGTGTGGCCGTCGTAACACACGAGCGGATGGAGGTTGCCGTCGCCGGCGTGGAACACGTTGGCCACCGGCATGCCGTACTCCTTCGACAGCTCCTCGATCCGCTCGAGCACCTCGGGCAGCCGCGTGCGCGGGATCACGCCGTCCTGCACGTAGTAGTGCGTGGACACGCGCCCCATGGCGGCGAAGGCGGCCTTGCGCGCCTTCCAGATCAGCTGGCGCTCGGCCTCGTCCTGGGCCACGCGGATGCTCGTGGCGCCGTTGTCCTCACACAGCTTCTCCACCTCCTGGAAGCGGTGCTCGCACTCGGCCTCCGAGCCGTCCAGCTCCACCACGAGCGCCGCGCCAGCGTCGGACGGATAGCCCGCGTGAGTGGCTCCCTCGGCGGCCTCGATCGCCAGCGAGTCCATCATCTCGATCGCGCCCGGGACGATGCCCGCCGCGACGATGTCCGACACAACGCGCCCCGCATTCGACGTGTGGTCGAAGAACGCCACGAGCGTGCGCACCGCCTCGGGCACCGGCACGATGCGCACCGTGATCTTGGTGGCGATGCCGAGCGTGCCCTCCGAACCCACGAACGCGCCCAGCAGGTCGTAGCCCGGGCGGTCGAGCTCCTTGCCACCGAGCTCGATCAGCTCACCGTCCGGCAGCACGAGCTCCAGCCCGGTCACGTAGTTCGTGGTGAAGCCGTACTTGAAGCAGTGGGCGCCGCCCGCGTTCTCGGCCACGTTGCCGCCGATCGAGCAGACGATCTGCGAGGACGGGTCGGGCGGGTAGAAGTGGGTTGGCCCCGCCGCCTTCGACACGTCGAGGTTCGTCACCCCCGGCTCCACCACCATGCGCTGGTTCGGCAGGTCCACCTCGAGCACTCGGTTCATGCGGTTCACCGAGATCACCACGCCCTCCTCCACGGGCAGCGCGCCGCCGGAGAGCCCGGTGCCGGAGCCGCGTGCCACCCACGGCACCTCCGCCTCGTGGCACGCGCGCAGCACCGCCTGCACCTCCCGCGCCGAGCCGGGCAGCACCACGGCGCGCGGCGTCACGCGGTAGCGCAGCAGCCCGTCCGACTCGTAGGTGCGGAGCTGGTCCGCGTGGGTGACCACGTTGTCCTCACCGCAGGCCTCGCGCAGCTTCTGGATCAGGTCATGCGCCATGCCTGCGTCATTTTGCCTGGCGCCCGGTCAGGGCACCATCCCGGACAGCGCGCCGGATTGCAGCAGCACAAGGCAGGCGAGGAGTAACACGAGCACGAGACTCCACCCGATCACCCTGCGGAACAGCTCGCCCTCCTGGCCCGCCATTCCGACTGCCGCGGCTCCAATCGCCAGGTTCTGCGGCGACACCATCTTCGCCAGCACGCCGCCCGAGCTGTTGGACGCCGCCATCAGCACCGGGTTGAGCCCGGCATGCTTCGCGGCGGTGACCTGAAGCACCCCGAAGAGCGAATTGGACGAGGTGTCCGAACCGGTAACCGCTGTCCCCAGCCAGCCGAGAAGCGGCGACAGGAACGCGAAGAATCCGCCGGCGCCGGCCGCCCACGTGCCGAGCGTGATCGTCTCGCCCGACAGGTTCATCACGTAGGCGAGCGCAAGCACGGCCATCACCGTGACGATCGCGGTCTTGAGCTGAATGAGGGTGTCCACGTAAGCCCTCAGCGCGCGGACCGGTCCCATCTTGAGCACGGGCATCGTGATGAGCCCCGAGATCAGGAGCAGCGTGCCGGCGGCGTCGAGCCAGTTGAACTTGAAGGTCGCCGACGTGGGTGCCTCGCCCTTGCTGTTCACCACGTGGAGGCCTGGCCAGTTGAATTCCTTCGTCACGCTGTCGAGGGCGGTCTTCACGCTGTTTATCTGGGCGATGGCGAAGACCGCGATGATGATCAGGTAGGGCGCGTACGCACGCAGCACCTCGCCCGGGGGCGCTCCTCCCGTGCGCTCACGGCGCGCCACGTCGCGCTCGAGCGCCGGCGAATGCACGGACGCGCCGGCAATCGCCGGGCGCGGGCCTGAGAAGCGGCCGGGCTCGGGCTGGGCGGGCTGCCACACGCGCATCAGCGCCACGATCGCGGCCGCCGACGCCAGGGAGGCGACGATGTCGGTGAGCTCCACCGAGATGTAGTTGGACGTGACGAACTGGAAGACCGCGAACGTCACGCCGCCCACCAGTGCCGCCGGCCAGGCTTGGCGAAGACCGCGGCGCCCATCCACCACACCGACCAGGATGAACGGCACGATCAGCGCGAGGAACGGCGTCTGGCGCCCAACCATCGAGCCGAGGTCGGCCTTCGAAAGCCCGGTGATCTGGCTCAGGGTGATGATCGGGATGGCGATCGCCCCGAAGGCGACGGGGGCGGTGTTCGCGAGCAGCGCCACGGACGCCGCCTTGATCGGCTTGAAGCCGAGCGCGATCAACATCACCGAGCAGATGGCCACGGGCGTTCCGAAGCCGGCGAGCGCCTCGAGCAGCGCGCCGAACGAGAACGCGATGATCACCGCCTGTACGCGCTCGTCGGAGCTGACGGTGCTGAACGATTGACGCAGCACGGCGAAGTGCCCGCTCTCGCGGGTCATGTTGTAGATCCAGATCGCGTTGATCACGATCCACATGATCGGGAAGAAGCCGAACACGGCACCCTCGGCGCCGGAGTTCATGGCCTGCCCGAAGGGCATCGAATATACGGCGATCGCGACGATGATCGACACCGCCAGAGACGCGAGAGCTGCCCACCACGCTTTCACTCTGAAGCCGCCCAAGAGCACGAACAGCGTGATCAGCGGCAGCGCAGCGAATAGCGACGACCACGCGAGCGAGTTCGCTACCGGATCGAGTACCTGCTTGTACATCCGAGTCTCCTCCCCTTCGCTGCCCGGGAAATTCCCGAGGCGTCAGGTGCGGAAACGCATTTAAGTTAGAGCGCCAGGGAGAGCGGCTGCTCGAGCAGCTGTCTGACGCGCGCCAGGAACTCGGCGCCGTCGGCGCCGTAAAGGATGCGGTGATCGCAGACCAGCGTGACCGCCATCATGTCGCGCGCCACGATCCGGCCGGACTCGTCCACCACCGGCTTCTTCTTCAGCGCGCCCACGGCGAGGATCGCCGCCTGCGGCGGGTTGATCACGGCGGAGAAGCTCTCGATCCCGTACATCCCGAGGTTCGACACGGTGAACGTGCCGCCTGACAGCTCGGGCGGGGTGATGTTCCCGTCGCGCACCTTGCCGATCAGCGCACGCGCGTCGCGGGCGATCATGCCGAGCGACTTCTGGTCCGCGTCGAAGATCGTGGGCACGATGAGCGTGTCCTGCGCGGCCACGGCCACGCCGACGTTGATGCGCGAATACAGCTCCCACTGCCCGTCGCGATAGGCGCCGTTCACGCGCGGGAACTCGCGCAGCGCGCTCGCGCATGCCTTAACCACCATGTCGTTGAACGACGGCGCCGGCTCCGCCACCTCCTTGAGCCGCTCGCGCAGCTCGACGCAGCCCGACATGTCGATCTCCATGTTGAGCAGGAACTCGGGCGCGGTCGCCTTCGACTCCGCCATGCGGCGGCTGACCGTGCGCTGGAGCCTGGTGAGCTCTTGAGTGCGGACCTCGCCCTTGGCGCCGTCGGCGCCCGAGGTCGGAGGTCGGACGTCGGAGGTCGGAGGGGCTTGCTCCTCTTCCTTCTCGCGCTCCTTAACGGCGGTACCGCCGCCCTTGGCAGCAGCCTCGATGTCGGCCTTGACGATGCGCCCACCCGGTCCGGTGCCGGAAATGCCGGCCAGCTCGAGCCCCATCTCCCGAGCCATCCGCCGAGCAACAGGCGAGGCCTTCACCCGACCATTACCACCACCGTCCGAAGAAGCAGCACGCGCAGGTTCCGGCTCCCGCTCACGCTCCGGTTCAGCCTCCTCCTCCGGCTCCTCCTCAGCTTCCTTTTCTTCCGCTTCAGGCTCAGGCTCAGGTTCCTCGGAGGCAGATTCCTTCTCCTCCTCCGCCCTCCCGCCTCCGGCCTCCTCCCCAGGAGCCCCAATACGCGCAATCACCTCGCCAATCGGCAGCGTCTGCCCCTCGTCCGCCAGCACCTCTATGAGAACCCCATCGGTGTCCGCTTCATAGGTCATGTTCGCCTTGTCCGTCTCGATCTCCACGAGCGGCTCGCCGCGCTTCACCTCGCCCCCGACTTCCACGATCCACTTGAGAACGGTGCCCTCCTCCATCGAGTCGGACAGGCGCGGCATCATCACGTCGGTCGCCATCTAGCGGTCTCCTAGAGATCCTTGAAGAGCGCGAGGCAGGCCTGGACCACGTGTTCCTCGTGCGGGAACGCTGCCTGCTCGAGCGGTTTGGAATAGGGCATTGGAACATCTGCGCCGGTCACCCTGGCCACAGGCGCGTCAAGGTAGTCGAAGGCCTGCTCCTGAATCAAGGCCGCGAGGTTCGCGCCGACGCCTCCGTGCGGCCAGCCCTCCTCGACGATCACGGCGCGGTTGGTCTTCTTCACCGATTCGAGGATCGTGTCGAGGTCGAGCGGGCGCAGCGTGCGCGGATCGATCACCTCGGCTTCCAGCTCGTGCTCGTGCGCGAGCCGCTCGGCCGCGCGCTCGGCCGTGACCGCCATGCGCGAGATGCCGACCACCGTCACGTCGCTGCCCTCACGCCGCACGGCGGCTTCGCCGAAGCGCATCGGCCCGCCGTTCTCGGGCACCTCGCCGCGCTGGCCGTAGAGGTACTCGTGCTCGATGAAGATCACGGGGTTGTCGTCCTGGATCGCCGCCTTGAGCAGGCCCTTGGCGTCCGCGGCAGTGGACGGAACTGCCACGAGCAGCCCGGGCACGTGCAGGAACATCGCCTCGAGCGAGTGCGAGTGCGTGGGACCGAGCTGATGCCCCCCGCCCTGCGGCATGCGCACCACGAGCGGCACCTTCGCCTGGCCGCCGAACATGTAGTGAATCGCCGCGGCGTGGTTGACGATCTGGTCGAGCGCGAGCAACGCGAAGTTGATGGTCATCAGCTCCACCACGGGGCGCAGGCCCGCCATCGCGCTGCCCACGCCGACACCCACGATCGTGTTCTCCGAGATCGGCGTGTCACGCACGCGCTTGTCGCCGAACTCCTCGAGCAGCCCCGCCGTGACCTTGAACGCACCCTGGAAGACGCCGATGTCCTCGCCCATGATGAAGACGCGCTCGTCCGCCTCCAGCTCCTCGCGAAGCGCCTGGTTCAGCGCCTCGCGATAGCGCATTACCGGCACGAGATGTTCGCCCTCCGGTCCAGGTGCCCGCGGGGGCGCGAAAACCGAGTCGGCCCAGGACGCAGGGCGAAGTTCATGCATGGAATGCATGGACAAGTCCGAGGACGCCGGCCGGCGAAGGTTTGCAGCGCCATCCCTGGGTGCCTGGGTCGGGGGGCGGGCATCTTTAGTCGCCGCCGCCTTCGACGTCGCGCGGGTCGGCCGCGTGCTCGCCCTCGCCCTCCCCGTGCTCCTCGTCGGCCTGCCGCTGCCGGCGCTTGCGTTCCTGCGCCTCGGCCACGCCCGCGTACGCCGCGCCCGCCTCGGCCAGCTCGTGCGGCACCCGCCCGGCCTCGCGCTCCCGCTCGCCGCGGTGCGGCTCGGGCGAGCGCTCGTCCACCGACCACCAGCCGCGCACCTGCTCGCCGAGTACGTAGAGATTGTCGTAGAGCGAGTCGAGATCGGGGAACGGGCTGTTGTCGGCGAACTGCACGGCCTCGTCGACGGTGGCCATCGCCTCCTGGTCGAGCTTCTCGAGATCCTCCTCGGAGAACATCTCCTCGTCCACGAGCCGCTTGGAGAAGCTCGCGATGGGGTCGCGCCGCCGCCACTCCTCCACCTCGTCCTTCGAGCGGTACTCCTCGGGATCCGCCATCGAGTGCCCGCGGAAGCGGTAGGTCACCGCCTCGAGCAATTGCGGCTGGCGATCCTCGCGCGCCTTGCGCAGCGCCTCGGTTGTGGCCGAGTGCACGTCGAGCACGTCCATGCCGTCGCAGCGCGAGCCCGGCACGCCGTAGCCCTCAGCCTTCTTCGAAAGATCCGTGACCGCCGAGTGCCGCTCGAGCGCGGTGCCCATGCCGAACTGGTTGTTGATCACCATGAACACCACCGGCAGCTTCCACAGCGCGGCCATGTTCATCGACTCGCCGAACGTGCCCTGGTTGGTGGCGCCGTCGCCGAACATGCACACCACCGCGTCCTCGGTGCCGTTGTACTCGCACTGGAGCGCGACGCCGGTGGCGAGCGGGAGGTTGCCGCCGACGATCCCGTAGCCGCCGAGGAAGCGCCGCTCCATGTCGAACAGGTGCATCGACCCGCCGCGTCCCTTCGAGCAGCCGTCCACGCGGCCGAAGAGCTCAGCCATCACGGTCTTGGGAGGAGTGCCGCGCGCGATCGCCTGGCCGTGCTCGCGGTAGGTCGACAGCAGGTAGTCGGTGTCGCGCATCGCCTGCGTCGAGCCCACGATCGTGGCCTCCTCGCCGATGCACAGGTGGAGAAAGCCGCCGATCTTCGCCTTCGCGTACATCTCGCCCGCGCGCTCCTCGAAGCGGCGGATCAGCATCATCTTCGCGAGGACCGCATGGCAGGTGTCCTTGTCCGGAAGTGAGTGCTGGGCGCCGGCGCCGTCAGCGGTGCCGTTGCCGGTGCTCTTCTCCTTCGATACCGCAGCTTCGCGCGCCATCTTCGCTTGACGTTAGCGAATAGCCCCGGCCGCCTCTTCGAGCCTGTCATCGCCCCAGAAGACCTGCTCGCCGACCGCGATGGAGGGGACACCCGTTACGCCGCGCGCGATCGCCTCGTCGGTCGCGGCGCGCAGCTTGTCCTTCACGGAACGCATCTCAA
This sequence comes from Thermoleophilaceae bacterium, assembly GCA_025928345.1. Taxonomy (GTDB): domain Bacteria; phylum Actinomycetota; class Thermoleophilia; order Solirubrobacterales; family Thermoleophilaceae; genus JAICJR01. Next base: position 10,065 of record JAICJR010000104.1, read on the forward strand.
TGCCGGTGAGTACCGCGCGCGGATGCAGCTCACACGCGGCGGCGGCGATCAGCACGTTGTCGACATCGCTCAGGTCGCGCCCGCCCGCGAACGCCTGGCGGAACGCAGCGAGCGAAAAAGCCACGGTGCGTCCGGACTGCTGCGCGAACGTCGCTGCGCGCATCGCGGTGAGCGTGTTGCCCGGCCACGGATCCGGCCAGCGGATGTCCGGCAGACCGCGCTCGCGCGCCCTCCGCTCCACCTCGGCCATCCCGGCTTCCCGCTCGTCCGTCTCCGACCACGAGCTATAACCGCGCGCCCTGAAGATCGCGCCGAGCAGCACCGGCTGCCACACCGGCACCTCGGGAAGCGTGCTGTTCACGCGCTCGGCGGCGAGGTACGAGTAGGGCGAGCCGAGGTCGAAGTAGAAGATCGGGCGCTCGGGCACAAGGACAGTGTGACCGGCGCCACTCGCTGCCGCGCGAAGCGCGGTGCGCGCTAGCCGGCCGGCAGAGGCTGCCAGGACAGCCCGGCGTGCGGCGGCGCGATCCGGCGCCGGTGCTTTCCGGCGGCACTGATGGTGAAAGTGCCGTTCTGGCGTCCCTTGCCCCCGATTGCCGCGAACGCAATGTGCTTCCCGTCCGGCGAGAACACCGGGCTCGCCTCCACGAGGTCATCGTGCGTCAGGCGCTTGCGCTTACCGCCGTGGATGCTCACCGTGTAAAGGTCGGTGCCATTCCGGTGGTGCGGCGTCTTTATTCCGTGCGCCACGAAGAGGACTCGATTGCTGTCCGGCGAGAAGGAAGGCGCGTCACCGCCCCCGTGGCAGATGCCGGCCGCGTCGGGCTGACCCTCCGCCACCGGGTGGTTGGTGCTGCCGTCGGGCTGCATGAGGCGCACGTCCGAGCAGCCGGTGTCCGCCGGGATGGACACGTACGCGATCCAGTTGCCGTCCGGCGACCACTGTGCGCCGGACCCGCCGGCCAGCCGCTGCAGTCCGGTGCCGTCGAGGTTCATCACGTAGATCGACGGGCCGTCGAAGAGGCCGTCGCCGTTGACGGTGAAAGTGATGCGCTTGCCATCGGGAGAGACAGACGGGTCTGAGATCGGCTCCTGGCCCGTCACGACCGCGGGCGTCCCGCCGCCGGCGCCGATCAGCGAGGCCAGGCCGTCGCTTCGCGCGTAGACGACCTGCTTGCCGTCGGCAGTCCAGTCGGGATCGGCGGCGCCCGCGGCTTCGTTTGTGAGCTGCCGGCTGTCGTGCCCGCCGGCGCCCATCGTGAACACCTGGCTGCGCGCCCCGACGTTCGCCGTAAAGGCGATTCTCCCGTTGCGCCCGGGGAACGTCCCGGCCGCTGCCGTGCCGGTGAGCGCAAGCGCCGCCACGAAGGCAGCTACAAGCACGCATCTCCCCATCCCATGTGACGAATTACCCGGTAAGCCGCGCAGCGAACCTGGGAGGGTGGGCGCATGCGCGGAGCAGCATGGATCGCGGCGGCGCTGATGATGGTCATGGCGGCACCCGCCATGGCCGCGACGGTGGACGCGACCTCTGCGCACACCGGGCTGCGCGCCTACCGCGCCTTCGCCAGCTCACTCCTGCGCGAGTCCGGAACGGCGCGCCGAAACGGCGACGCGTTCGTCGCCGCGGTGAAGGCCAAGTGCCCGAACGTGCTCGAGAGCGTGAGCATGTCGGAC
>JAICJR010000240.1 GCA_025928345.1 Thermoleophilaceae bacterium
CGTGCCGCGCAGGTCGAGCTCGAGGTCGAACTCGGTGCGCTCTCCGGCGAAGTACTGGTCGAGCTGCTCGATCGCGGCTTCGAACGGCTCGCGTGCCCGCCGCCAGCCGGGCCGGGGAGCGGCCGGAGACATGTGCAGGCCCTGGAGCGCATGCTCCGTGCCGTCGAGTAGTAGTGGGCCGATGGGGCTTGGGATCTGTATGTAAAGGGTGTCGTTCATGCTGCTAGCTCAACGCTCCTGGTGGCCGGTTTCGTGAGGGTGCTCCAGAGGTGCTGGCTCGCGGCGGCGCGGTACGGGCGCCAGCGCTCGGCGAGCTTCAGCGCGCCCTTCGGGCTCGGGTCCTGGCCGAGGCGCTCGAGCGCGTGGCGGATGCCGAGGTCGCTCGCCAGGAACGCGTCCGGGTCGCGCAGGGCGCGCATCGCGATGTAGGAGACGGTCCAGGGACCGATGCCGGGCAGGGCCATGAGCCTCCGCTGCGCCTCCGCGCGGTCGGCGCCGGCGCCCAGGTCGATCTCGCCAGACGCGAGCGCGGCCGCCATCGTCCTCACCGCGGCCGCGCGCGTGGCGGGCATGCCGGCGATGTCGGCTTTCGCCAGCGCCTTCGAGGTGGGGAACAGATGCGTAACGGCGCCGATTGGACGCGCGAGCGTTTCGCCGTGCGCGCGCACGAGGCGACCCGCCAAGGTGGCCGCTCCGCCGAGCGACACCTGCTGTCCGAGCACGGCCCGCACCGCCTGCTCGTGCGCGTCCACGTGGCCGGGCACGCGGCGGCCCGGAGCCGCACGGACGAGCGAGCCGATCAGCGGGTCGGACGCCAGGTGCTCGGAGATGGCCAACGGATCCGAGTCGAGGTCGAGCAGTCGACGGCAGCGCTGCACGGCCGGGCCGAGGTCGCGCAGGTCGTCGAGGTGCAGCGTGGCGCGGACGTGACCCTCGGCCGGCCGCAGCTCGGCGATCCCCGGCGCGTGCGGCAGGCGCAGGCTGCGGCGGTACGTTCGGCCATCGATCTCCTCCACGCCCGGCACCGCTCGCGCGCCGAGGAACGCGATCAGCTCGTCCGCTTCGAGCGGCGCGCGGTAGGGGAGCCGGAGGACGATGCCGCTCTGCGTGCCGCCGTTTGCATCGTCCCGCCTCGCCTTGCGGCGGAGCTCGCTCGGCGTGGTGGCGAACACCTCGCGCACCGTGTCGTTGAACTGGCGCACGCTCGCAAATCCCGCGGCGAGGGCGAGCGGCGCCATCGGCAGGTTGGTGGTCTCGATCAGGATGCGCGCCGCCTGAGCACGCTGCGCACGCGCGAGCGCCAGCGGACCGGCGCCCACCGCGTCCACGAGGCAGCGGTGCACGTGGCGCTCGCTGAAGCTCACGCGCCAGGCGAGGCCCGCCACTCCTTCGCGGTCCACCACGCCGTCGCCGATCAGGCGCATGAGCCGTCCGACGAGGTCGGCGCGCGCGTCCCATTCGGGCGAGCCGGGCGACGCGTCAGGCCGGCAGCGCTTGCACGCGCGGAAGCCAGCCGACTGCGCGGCCGCCGCGGTGGTGAAAAAACGGCGGTTCTCGCGCTTCGGCGTGCGCGCCGGGCAGCTCGGGCGGCAGTAGATGCCGGTGGAGGTGATGCCCGCGAAGAACCAGCCGTCGAAGCGCGCGTCCTTCGCCTCGCATGCCTGGTGCATGTGCCCGAGATCAAGCTGCATGGGAGGCAGCTTGGCAGGTCGGGCGGGCGAAGTCTGGCGGGAATCGGACATGGCCACGGATCGCGAGTCACGGGGTGTAAAGGAGGCGTGAATCCCGCCGAAAACAGGGCCGGACGGGGTATCGGCCTTCCGCTACCCTTATCCACTGCCAGCGGGCGTAGTTCAGTTGGTTAGAACGCCGGCCTGTCACGCCGGAGGTCGCCGGTTCGAGTCCGGTCGCTCGCGCTTTGGCGGTTGCACCCGCCATCCTGCTGCTGCATCGGTCGCCGAAATGCGAGCGACCGCATCCCTCACATCCCTCAGCTACTCACCGAAGCGAGCGACATCGCTCTCGGTTAGGCCGCTAGGCGTCCTCGGGGCATCAGCCGGCTCCACCCCATCGCCGGTGGGCTCTTCTCGGCGTTGAGCTGCTTCGCGCGGACCTGTAGGAGCGCTACTGCGTCGGCTGTTCGCTTGAACGGGTCCGCCAGGGCGTCGGTGCCGTCTAGCGGGAGGGCGGCTATCAGTTCGCCGGCGTGTTCTGCCACGAGCACGCCGCCGGTTGGGACTGGCTTCTCGTCGAGTTCGGCCAGCCGCTGGATGCCGTCGATGTCTCGCTCCGCGAAGCGGCGGATGGTGATGTGTGTGCTCGGATCGGTCTCCTCGGCGCGTGCCGTGCCGCGGGCTTGGTTTGCGCGGGCTGCGGTGTCGCGGAGGTCGCGGATGTGCTCGGTTGCCAGCTCTCTGCTCAGGAAGGGGTTCATCTGGGCTCTCCTCTAATTGCTCTAAGTGGAGCCTGGACTAAGAACCTCCTGCGCACATCGGGCGGATGGAGCGACCTTTGGAGGTAACTCCCTTACTCGGCCACAGGGAGGCCTTAGTTGCCGAGAATGTGCCGCTCTAGAGCGTCTATGAACGGCACTTGGCCCTTCACGAGCTTGCTCCGGGCGGTCTCGGTGTCGAACCACTCGGCGCGGTCGATTTCCGGGAACTCGCGCTGTTCGCCGGACCCTCGCGGCCACTCGAGCGTGAACGTGTTGCTGCGAACCGTCGCGGGGTCGAAGTCGCCCTCGATCGCCCAGGCCACGACGCACTTGCCATTCCGCTGCCACACCTCACCGAGGTCGACCGCCGGCCCGGACGGTGCGGCGCTGCCCGTCTCCTCCTCAAACTCGCGACGAGCGGCCTCAAACGGGTCCTCTTCCTTCTCGAATTCGCCCTTGATGATGGACCAGGCGCGCTCGTCCCTGCGCGCCCAAAACGGACCTCCCATGTGGGCGATGAAGACCTCGAGCCGTCCATCGCGCAGCCGGTAGAGCAGGATCCCGGCGCTACGTTTCAAGTGTGGGGGACGGCATCGATTACGAGCTTCTCCGCGTGCGTGTCGGTGATCGCCTGGAGACCACCGTATATCTCGTCCGCCATCCGCTTGACAGAACTTCCGTACGCGTCGTCCATTTTCCGGAGCCGACGCGGCTCGAACACTGGTGCGTTGCCAACGACCAGCCTGAGGCGATCGTCGCGGGCTTCTTCCTGCGGGATCCGTATCGGCCTCTTGGGGAGGTTCGGATCGGTGGCCAGGTAATCGAACACGAGCCGATCGAGCTGCCGTGGGGATCTAAGCGTGGCTGCTTGCACATCGACGGTGGTGTGCGTTTCGCGGCGCGGGATCAGCTCCCCGAGCAGCCGGACGACGATCTTGTACAGGCTGGGCCACTGCTTGTGTCCGGTGGGCGCTCGCTGATCGACGATCAGGATCGGGAGGGCTTCTCCGCCGGCTCGGCGCAGTTCGATTCCGACATCACGGTCGGGCGCTATCCGCGCTGCGCGCTTGGCATCAGCGAGTCCCGTCTGCTCGCGGTGTGCTGCGATGGGCGCCGTTCCGGCGTCGACGGCGGGCTCGATCTCGGCGAGCTCGCGCGGCTGATGATCTCGTTCGGCGCGCAGGAGGCGATCAACCTCGATGGCGGCGGCTCCGCGACGCTCGTGCACCGCAAGCACCTCCTCAACCGGCCGTACTCGAACGAGGATCAGCCGGCGCCTGAGTCGCGGCCTGTGGTCACGGCGCTTCTGTTCGAGTCCGCTTAGAGCGGGTGGCGGAAGATCGCCACGACCGGTGCGCCGTCGGGCAGGTCGGCCTAGCGCCGCTAAGGGGTCGTCTGCCGAGATCCGCTCCATCCTCCCGATGTCAGGCGGGGCGCCTTAGTTCAGGCTCGACATATAACGACCAAGGGAGGACCTGATGATTCCGATAGCCGGTGTGGAAGTGAATACGGCGATGAAGCGCTCGCTGCAGGGCTGGTC